>JBJMWN010000105.1:0-4418 GCA_045810085.1 Povalibacter sp.
CCAGGACGACATCACTCGCTCCATTCTGCTGCAGGTCATCGCCGAGCAGGAGCATTCGGGCGAGCCGTTGATGAGTCAAGACTTTTTGTCGCAGGTCATCCGTTCGTACGGCAGTACGATGCAGAGCTTCGTCGGGAGTTATCTCGAGCAGAGCCTGAAGCTCCTCGGAAGCTCGCAGCAGATTCGCGATCAGATGAGCGAAACATCGGGTAGCGACGGAATCGATTCCATCGCGATCGTTACGCAGAAGAACCTAGAACGCTGGCGCTCGGCGCAGGATGACATCTTCCGGGCAATGAGCGGCGGATCAATGTCGAACGCACGGGGCGATGATGATCTGAAAGACGATTCACGAGAGAAAAGAATCTGAGAGTCACCGAGTCAGCCGATCGTCTCTGATTGACAGATCGACTCCCTGAAATGAAAAACGCCGTCACAAGGACGGCGTTTTTATTTACGCGGACTTTCTTGGCGATTTATGCCGCGTCGACATTGCGCATGCTCAGACGCACGCGACCCTGGCGATCCACTTCGAGCACCTTCACGCGCACGACATCGCCTTCTTTGAGCTTGTCGCTGACGCGCTCAACGCGCTCATCCGAAATCTGCGAGATATGCACGAGACCATCTTTGCCCGGGAGGATAGTCACGAACGCGCCGAAGTCCATCAAACGCGCGACCCGCCCCTCGTAAATCCGACCCACTTCCACTTCAGCAGTGATCAGTTCGATGCGACGTTGCGCTTCGCGACCTGAAGTGCCATCGACCGAAGCAATCTTCACTGTGCCGTCGTTCTCGATATCGATCGAAGTGCCCGTCTCTTCGGTGATCGCGCGAATGACTGCGCCACCCTTGCCGATGACCTCGCGAATTTTCTCTGGGTCGATCTTGATTGTGATGATCGAAGGCGCCCATTCAGACATTTTGGCGCGCGGCGTTGCCAGCACCTTGTCCATCTCGTCGAGAATATGCAGTCGGCCGGCACGAGCCTGATCGAGCGCAACCTGCATGATCTCTTTGGTGATGCCGTTGATCTTGATGTCCATCTGCAAAGCAGTGACACCCGTGCGGCTGCCAGCAACCTTGAAATCCATGTCGCCGAGATGATCTTCATCACCCAGGATGTCACTGAGAACCTGGAAGCGATCGCCCTCTTTCACCAGGCCCATCGCGACGCCCGCAACGGCAGCCTTGATCGGCACACCTGCATCCATCAGCGCGAGACTCGTGCCGCAGACACTCGCCATCGAACTCGAGCCATTCGATTCGAGAATTTCGGAAACGACGCGAATGACATACGGGAACGTGGTCATGTCCGGCATGACAGCCCAGATGCCGCGACGAGCCAGATTGCCGTGGCCGATCTCGCGGCGTTTCGGCGAACCGATCATCCCCGTCTCACCGACGCTGAACGGCGGGAAGTTGTAGTGGAGCATGAACGGCTCTTTGCGCTCACCGGCCAGCGCATCAATGATCTGCGCATCGCGGCCAGTGCCGAGTGTCGTCACGACCAGAGCCTGAGTTTCACCTCGGGTGAACAGAGCAGACCCGTGAGTGCGAGGCAGCACGCCTGTGCGAATGCTGATCGGACGAACCGTCTTCATGTCGCGACCGTCGATGCGCGGTTCACCTGCGATGATCCGGCGACGAACGATCTTGTATTCGAGATTAGCGAGCTCTTTCGAAACGACATCCGCAGAGAATGCCGGGGAGTCACCTGAAGCGAGCGCGAGCAGAGCTGCCTGCTTCGCATCCGAGACACGCTTGTGACGCGTCTGTTTCTCAGTGACTTGGTAAGCGTCCAACAGCGCCGCCTCGGCGGCTCCTGACACTGCAGTTTCCAACGATGCATTCGCTGGTGCCGCGTCCCAGACCCAAGCAGGCTTGCCGGCTTCGGCCTTGAGCTCATTGATCACAGCAATGACTGCTTGCTGCTGCTGATGTCCGAACACGACTGCGCCGAGCATCACGTCTTCAGACAGATTGTCTGCCTCGGACTCAACCATCAGCACAGCATCTGATGTGCCTGCAACAACGAGGTCGAGCTTCGAAGTTTTGAGCTGCGTGTTCGTGGGATTGAGAATGTACTGACCATCGGCATAGCCGACGCGCGCAGCACCGATCGGTCCCTGGAACGGCACGCCGGAAAGCGCGAGCGCTGCAGATGCGCCAATCATTGCTGGGATATCTGCATCGATATCTGGATTGACCGAGACGACGGTCGCTACGACCTGGACTTCGTTCAAGAAGCCTTCAGGAAAGAGCGGACGAATCGGACGGTCAATGAGGCGCGAGGTGAGCGTCTCTTTTTCCGAAGGACGACCTTCGCGTTTGAAGAAGCCGCCCGGGATACGACCCGCCGCATACGTCTTCTCGACGTAGTTCACCGTGAGTGGAAAGAAGTCCTTGTTGGGATCTGCCTTCTTGCGCGCCACTGCAGTGACGAGCACTACAGTGTCCCCCATGGACACGACGACTGCGCCGTCGGCCTGGCGAGCAATCTCACCCGTTTCAACGGTGACCTGATGCTGGCCGTACGAAAAAGTTTTCTTGATTGCGCTCACGATGCTTCCTACCGAATGGCGGAATGAGTGGAGAGGGTGACTTGTGGGAGTCCCATATGACGCCTCGATGCGTCAGCGGGAAGTTTCGACGCTTAGCGCCGCAAACCCAGGCTGGCAACGATCGTCTGATAACGATCAGGAGCGTTGCTCTTCAGGTAATCGAGAAGTTTGCGACGCTGATTCACCATCTTCAGCAAACCGCGACGTGAAGCGTGATCCCGCTTGTGAGCGGTGAAGTGATCGCCGAGCTCGCTGATACGCGCTGACAACAGTGCGATCTGCACCTCGGGTGAACCGGTGTCGTTTGTGTTACGACGATATTGCTCAAGAATTCCTGCTTTCTGCTCGGTCGACAGTGACATCTGCTTCAGTCCTGATTTCTTTCAATTGGGCCGTTTTTGGAGGCGCGCATTCTACTCGTGGCAGCTGCGCGATCTCAAGCAAAACATGCGTGAAATCCGGGGCCTACGACAGCAAAAACCTGCAAAAAGGCCGCTTATGTGCCGCTTTCCTGGTTGACGACGAAGAGTCGTACCGGCTGTATCTTGTGATCGGGGCGAATCTCCCCAAGCCCCAAGAAGCGTCCCGTGGAGTCATAGGCGCGCACCGTCGCACCCGTGGGGACATCCGATTCGGTCGCAACTGCCTGCCCCAGCAGGAACAATTCCAGAATCCCACTCGGCAACTGCACGGACTTCATCTCGCCGAAAGCGATATCTGCCGGTAACAGTGCTTTGTCCAGAGAGGCGGGACCACCCTCGCCCATCCGTTCCAACGCGTCGATCGTGTGCATCGGCAAGCTCTCGAACGGATCGACGGATGTTCTGCGCAGGCCGATGAGATAGCCGAGCGTTCCAAGTCGAGCTGCGATGTCCGCCGCCAGGGTTCTGATGTAGGTGCCCTTCGAGCAACGCACTTCGAATTCCAGGCGGTCGGAGCCGAACTCGATGCGGCGAATGGCGTGAATCGTGATCTGTCTTGCGGGCCTGTCTACGACCTCACCTCGCCGCGCAAGCTCGTACAGCCGTTTGCCTTGGTGCTTCAGCGCTGAATGCATTGGCGGTATCTGCTGCTGTTCACCCAGGAAGGATGCGAGCGCTGCATCCACCTGCTCAACCGACAGAGCAGGAATGCTGGCTCGCTCTATCACTGCCGTTTCGCCGTCGAGCGATTCAGTGCGTGCTCCGAGCTGCACATTCACCACGTAGGTTTTCGCGGCGTCGAGCAGCCGACCGCAAACCTTGGTTGCCTGACCGAAGCAGATGGGCAATAACCCTGATGCAAGCGGATCGAGGCTTCCGGCGTGTCCCGCTTTGATCGCACCGAACAAACCGCGCGCCTGTTGCAAGGCGGCGTTGGACGACAACCCGAGTGGTTTATCCAGCAACAGAATGCCATCGACCTCGCGGTAGAAACGCCGCGGCTTGGACATGCTCAATGCTGCGAATCGTCGTCGGACTGCGCGTCTGCATCGCTCTGCGGATCGTCGACGTGACGTTTGGTGTCGGACTTCACGGCTTCGTTGATCAATGCAGACAGGCGTGCGCCATTCTCGATGAGATCATCTGCCACAAACCTCAGCTCCGGCGCGTGGCGCAGACCCAAGGCGCGGCCGAGCGGACCTCGCAGCAGATCCGCCGCATCGAGAAGGACTTCATGAGCCTCATCAGCCTTCGCGTTCAGGACCGAGTAGTACACCGTGGCGTAGCTCAGATCGGGAGAAACGCGCACTTCTGTCAACGTCACCATCCCCAAGCGAGGATCGCGGATCTCACGGCGGATCAGTTCGCTCAGTGCACGCTGAATCTGTTGAGCCACACGGCGGCTGCGAGGGAACGCCTTGTTGCTGGCTTT
>JBJMWN010000106.1:0-12436 GCA_045810085.1 Povalibacter sp.
ATGTCGAACATCCCGACCGCGCTCCAGAACGGTGGGCTTGAATCCCATCTGTGCCAGGATCAGCGCCGCGAACAGTCCGCAGGGGCCGAAACCAATGACGATCGGCCGTTCGTTCAGGCTGTGAGGAGCCTCACCGACCGGGCAGTAACGAGTGTCGGGTGCGGGACGTACATGCGGATCCGCAGCGAAGCGCTTGAGAATGGCTGCCTCGTTGCGTGCCGCAAGGTCGATGATGTAGACCCAGGTGATGACGCTGTTCTTTTTGCGCGCGTCATAGCTGCGCTTGAAGATCGTGAAACTCAGCAGCTCGCCGTCGCTGATCTTGAGCCGCTTGAGAATGGCTGAGCGCAACGCTTCGGCAGGATGATCGAGCGGAAGCGACAGTTCGGTAATCCGAATCACTTGAGAACTCCTGGCCGGTGACTCCGGCAAAGGATCGAGAACCGCGAGCGCGGCGAGTGTCGCACGGTATAACGCGCGCCGACCACGCTCAAGAGCGTCCTTCCTGAACAGCGAAGCCGTGCCCGGTCGCGCTTGCAGGTAGAATGCGAGCCCGCCCCTCGCGCATTAATTCTCCTTCATGGCCCGATCGAAAAGCAGTCATCGCTGGATGCAGGAGCACGTCAGCGATCCGTATGTGAAGCAGGCACAGAAGGACGGCTATCGGTCCCGTTCCAGCTACAAGCTGATCGAGCTGAATGAGAAGGACAGGCTGATCAAACCCGGCATGCTGGTGTTGGATGTTGGCGCAGCGCCCGGCGGCTGGTCTCAGGTGGCGGGACGAATCGTTGGAGAGAAAGGACTCGTGATCGCTACCGATATTCTGCCCATGGACCCTATTCGCAATGTCGAGTTCATCCAGGGCGACTTCACCGATGAAGCGGTCTTCAATCAGATTCTCGAGGCACTCAACGGCCGTAAACCTGATCTCATCATCTCTGACATCGCACCGAATCTGAGTGGGATCGACTCTGCTGACCAGGCTTCCTCGATGTACTTGGTCGAGCTCGCACTCGACATGGCCCGGCGCGTTCTCAAATCCAAAGGTAACTTCGTCGCCAAAGTTTTTCAGGGCTCCGGCTCGGATGCATTTCTGAAAGACCTGAGAACTTCGTTTGAAAAAGTCTCGATCCGCAAGCCCGCCGCTTCGCGTTCACGCTCGCGCGAAGTGTACGTAGTTGCCAGGAGCTTCAAGCCCACCAACTGAACGCGAGTCACACATCATTGTGTTGATCACAGAGCGACACTGAACGCAGATTCGGCGTTTCCCGCAACTCACACGCGGAACTCTTCTCTTCTACATTCGTTGCCCGACGATGATGCGGGCGCTTTGTGGACGCGCTGTCACGTGTTTTCCAGCGACGCCTTCGCTCGCCGTAGATCAATTCACGATGGGGGAATCGCCATGAAACAGCAGCGCATCACTTTGCGACGGTCCACTCGTGCTCTGAGCGTGGCCATTGCGGCAGCTCTGCTCACAGCAGCTCCAGCGACGTTCGGTCAATCGCCCAGTGCAACACTGCGCGGGCAAGTCGTTGAGGCCAACACTCCCACCACGGGCGCGGCAACGGTCAAAGTGACCAATGCGAATACGGGCTTCTCGCGCACGGTGCAGGCGCAAGGTGGAAACTACAGCGTCGGAGGATTGCCTCCCGGCACATACCAGGTAGAGGTTGATGCGGGCGGCAAGCGCACGACGCGTTCAGTAATCCTGCAGGTAGGTCAAACAGCGACACTCGATCTGGATGTCGCCCCCGCGCCGCGTGAAACCACAGAAGAAGTCACGGTCACCGCTTCACAGTTGTACGAGACCAAGACCTCGGAAGTGTCCTCGTATGTCACGGAACGGCAGATCGACATGCTGCCGCAGAACTCTCGAAATTTTCTCGCATTCGCGGACATCGTTCCGGGCGTTCAGTTCGTTACCAACGGCGATGGTTCGAGCGAAGTTCGCAGCGGTGCACAGGCTGCGAATGGCGTGAATGTATTCATCGACGGTGTCGGACAGAAGAACTACGTACTGCGCGGCGGTGTGAGCGGTCAAGCGCTCTCCCGCGGTAATCCGTTTCCGCAACTCGGCATCGGCGAATACAAAGTCATCACGTCAAACTACAAAGCCGAATTCGATCAATTGAGCAGCGCCGCGATTGTTGCAGTGACCAAATCGGGAACAAACGAATTCGAAAGCCAAGGCTTCTATGACACGACCAGCGAAAAATGGCGCGCGTCCGATCCCATCGAAGAGCGAGAAGGCAAGAAGGCAGAATCTGAACAGAAGCAGTACGGCATTTCGTTCGGCGGACCCATCATCCGCGACAAGATGCATTTCTTCGTCGCGTATGAAGCGAAGGACTATGAGACGCCTCGCACGATCCGCTATGGCGAGGGCACGATCACGAACGATGCATTCCAGGAATTCCTCGGCTCGAGCAGTACACCGTTCAACGAGGATTTGTTCTTCGGCAAGATCGATTGGACGCCCGCCGAGGATCATCTGGTGGAGCTGTCGCTCAAATATCGCGACGAGAGCGAGATCACCGGCATCGGCGATCAGAATGCGGCGTCCTATGCCAGCACCAAGAACAACGATGAGACGCGTGTCGATTTGCGGTATCAGTACACCGGCTTGCGCTTCCTCAATGATGCACACATCACTTACGAAGACGCGTCATTCAATCCGCGTCCGGTGAACATCGAGCCAGGATTCAAACTCACCACGGACGATCCCAATCGTCTGCTGCTCAACCTCGGCGGCGGACCTGATTATCAGGACAAAGGTCAGAAAGGCTATTCGTTCCAGGACGATCTCACCTTCGACCAGTTCGAATGGATGGGAGCGCACGTCGTCAAGACCGGTATCAAATACAAGCAGATCAAGATCAACGCGTTCGAGCAGCAACCTTACAACCCGCAGTTCTACTACGACATCGCGGGAGATCTGGTCACGCCCTATCAGGTCGCGTTCGGTGCAGTGATGCCCGGCGTACCGGAACGTAACGTGCAGTCGGACAACAAACAGTTCGGCGTGTATCTGCAGGACGACTGGGACGTCACAGACCAGTTGCAATTGAATCTGGGCGTTCGCTACGACTATGAAGAAACGCCCAGCTATCTCGACTACGTCACCCCTACAGCAGTCGTCGCGGGCATCAACAGCATCGACCCGACTGCAGATCCTGCTTTGAACCAGACTTACGCACAGACACTTGCGTTGGGCGGCATCGATATCGATGACTACATCAGCACAGGCAACAATCGCAGTGCTTTCAGCAGCGGCATTCAGCCTCGTGTTGGTTTTTCCTATGACTTCACGGGCGACGAGCAGTATGTGTTGTTCGGCGGCGCAGGACGTGCGTACGACCGCAACGTCTTCGACTATCTCGCCATTGAACGCTCGAAGGGCACGTTTCCAACGTACACGCGACGCTTCAACGTGCCTGGCCACGCCTGCGATGTCGGGGTCGGCGATTGTGTAGCGTGGGATCCAGCGTACCTGAACAATCCCGCACTACTCCCAAGCCTGGTCGAAGCAAGCCCGAATCTCGGTCGTGAGATCAACATGATCAACAACGATCTGAAAACGCCTTATTCGGATCAGTACAGCATCGGTTTGCGTAACCGCATGGAGTGGGGCAACACCCAGTGGCTGGGCAGCATCGCTGTGTCGCACATCGAGTCGCAGGACGGCATCGTCTTCCTGTTGGGCAATCGCTATCCGAACGGAAGCTACCGAAATGTCGAAGGCGCAACCTGGGGCGGCCAACCTTGGGGCAACGGCATACCGGGCCTGGGCACATTGCTGATCGCCCAGAATGGACTCGAAACTCGCAGCAACTCCATCTTGCTCGGCCTCGACAAAAGCTACACCGAAGCTTCGCCCTGGGGATTCACGTTCGCTTACACCTACACGGAAGGCAGAGAGAATCGCGGCAACATTGCGGCCACCGACGAGCACTACGTCTTCGACTATCCGGATGTCGCGGGCTACGGCTGGCACGAATCGGCCGGCGTTCCCAAGCATCGCATTGTCAGCACGCTCATCTACGACATTCCGTGGGGCCTCACGCTGTCGAGCAAACTCACGTTGTCGAGCCCCGTCGCTGATGAAGCCGTCGACTGCTTCGATGCAACGGATGCGAACAACTGCTTCTTCCGGCCGGTGAAGCAGGACACTACGTTTGGTTACAAGCAGTTGGATCTGGCGCTCGAAAAACGCTTCAGCGTATGGGGCGATGCGGGACTACGTCTGCGCTTCGATGTGCTCAATGTGTTCAACAACGAGAACATCGACAACTTCGATACCTGGCGTGGTGATGCACCGAATCCAGCCGAAGGCACAGCTGCGGTGGCAAATGAAAACTTCGGCACTCCGACTTCGTACTACCAACCCACGCGCACGTTCAAGCTGACGCTGCGGTTCGATCTGTAAGTTGCGATAGCACCTTCGGCGAATGAACTCTGTGAGTCCGGCATCGAGTCGGACTCACAGATCGTTCGGCTAAAGCCGAACCCACAGCAGGAGAGCTGCGCTACGTCTCGGCGGTGATGTGGGTCCACCTTCTCTGGCTGTGGGTCCGACTTTAGTCGGACGTCATGCTGGAAGGACAAGCGATCTACAAACCAGGGACCCAGCAAGAGCTCTCCCTGTGGGTCCGACTTCAGTCGGACATCATCCCGACTCATCAAGCCTTCACCGACCCTCAGCTCGCCACCTTGTTCAGTGCTGCCATCTCTTCTGAAGACAACTTGATGTTCGCGGCTGCGACATTCTCTTCGAGATGCTTCACCTTCGAGGTTCCCGGGATCGGCAGCATCACCGGGCTTCTCTGAAGCAGCCACGCGAGTGCGATCTGGCTTGGAGTCGCGTCGTGCGCTTTCGCGATCGTGGTCAAGGCAGAGCCACCGCGCGCAAGATCCCCTGCGGCAAGCGGATACCATGGAATGAAGCCGATGCCCTGACGCTCACAGTAGTCGAGCACGCGTTCGCTACCGCGATTGCCCAGGTTGTAAAGGTTCTGCACGGTGGCGACGGGAAACACTTTCTGCGCCGCCTGGATCTCTTCGACGGACACCTCGCTCAAGCCCGCATGCTTGATGATTCCTTCATCGAGCAATTGTCTCACCGCGGCGAATTGATCATCTCGTGACACATTGGAATCAATGCGATGCAACTGCCATAGCGCGATCTGCTCGAGTTTGAGTTGCTGCAGACTCTTCTTCGCCTGCTGAATCAGGTATTCCGGCCGGCCATTCGCCGACCAGCGATCCGGGCCGCTGCGGGTCAATCCAGCTTTGGTCGCAATCATCAAGCGGGAGTAAGGATGCAGCGCCTCCGCAATCAATTGCTCGGAAATGTCGGGACCATACGAGTCCGCGGTATCGATGAAATTCACACCGAGCTCGGGGAGTCGCTTGAGTGTGCGAAGAGCTTCTTGTCTGTCCGCAGGCGGTCCCCACACACCCTGACCCGTAATGCGCATGGCACCGAAGCCGAGACGATGGACTTCAATGTCGCCGCCAATCTTGAAAGTGCCGGAGAAGCTAGCGGAAATGTTTTGCATGAACATTCTCGATGAAGGAAGTGGGTGTGAAGCCGGACTCGAATACGGAACGCGGACGAGTTTCGCGCGGCCACACACATCTGCAAAGTAGAACCCGCTCCAGTGCGCGCGTGCCGACAGCGTGATCGCAATGTCCTACGGTTGCGGTGTACGCGTATGAGGCAGGTCGATCCAGGCACCTGAGTTCGCTCCAGCCAGCGACGAGTTGCGAACTTGCATCCAGCATTCTTCGTCCGCTGCGGCGAAGTCCTGCGCCCAAGTCGCCGAAGAGCGTGCATCGCTATCCAAGCCGATCAGACGAATGGCCGTCTGATTTCCTACATAGCAGGCAGCGTATCGAACGATGTCACCGTAGACAGTCTGCTCGTCCTGAGTGACGGGCCGTTGATACTTGGCAGGAAGAAGCATTCCTTCTCCAAAGTATCGCCACGAACGCGATGTTCCGGCGTAGCACTCACTCTGATCTGCACTGCATGTCGCAACGACGATCGCTACCGGCAGTTCACAGTCATTCTCCAGGGTCCATCGCACGCGCCCGTTCCATTCGAGCCGGAGAGCAGAGACACACTGGGAAGCAAGCCAGGGATCCACCGAACTTGAAGCCGCTCCCGACGCGGATAAGTCAGTTCGCATTGGAGTGTCGTGAGTGCCAGATTCATCCGCATGTGGATCTTGAGCGCGGGCGGAGACCTCAGTGGAATCACCCTCAGCAGCCCTGAGCCTCAGAGCCCTTCGTGCGCGAAGTGATTCACCCGAAGGTTGGATCTCCATGTGCGGTTGTGATTCTGGCGAGGCCTCACCCGATCGTGCGTTGGAGCCGGCAGAACCTGTGAACACGTTTGAAAAATCAGGAAGGCCAGCAATGAGGGCCTGCATTTCACGTGAATACGTGATGGAGAGAAGCATTACGACGGCAGTGACAAGCAACATCAGTGTGCCGATGCTGAGACTCACCCATGCCACAGTGCGCCCCGGAGCTCCGTTTGCGATCCAGCTCCAAAGCCAGAAGCTGGCAAGCGATCCGGCCAGGATCACCAACGACAAGCCGAGAAGGACCGCGGTGGAGAAGGACATGCTCACATCCCGTAAGCGTACGATGATCGTCGCCTAGCCGTAGACCGCCACTTCCTCGCACAGTTCCTTAATCGGTTGTCTGGTCAACACAAGCACCCAAAGCACAAATGATCTCACTTCGACTGCGACGCGCTTTTTCGTTGATGCTACTGGCCTGTATTGGTTGCTCGAATGCTGACGCTGAACCTGCTCGCCGCTATCTCAATGAGGTATTCAGCGATTACGTGCGCACTGCTGACATCGTGTACGCAGAGGCATTGAACAGCACAACAGGCGAAAGAGAACGCTTGCCGTTGCGTGTCTTCGAACCCAAGGGCGACACCGCGCTCAAGCGCACTCTCCTGATCGTGACGCCTGGCGGGGGATTCGTGGCCCATGGCGATCACTGGATGGATGAGTTCGCCGAACAGCTGGCACGCAGTGGTTACGTGGTCGCACTCAATCGCTATCGTTTATCCAAAGAGGTCAACTCAGCAGAAACCTATCTCGATGCTCTGTTCAAATCCTTCTCGGATCAAAAGGCAGCGATCCGCTACTTCGTTAAAGATTCGCAGGGACCCAATCGCTTCAGGATCGATCCCGACAATATTTTCATCGGCGGGCACTCTGCAGGCGCGATCACGGCAATGCACGTCGCATACATCGATGCTTCAGACGAGCTCGAGACGCGAATGGCTGCTGCAATGAAAGCGCACGGCGGCATTGAAGGCGAAGACAGCGATAGCAAGCTCGCGTTCAAAATCCGCGGCGTCGTGAATCTGTCTGGACTGGTCACCGATCTGAACATGATCGACAAGGGTGAAGCACCGCTGATCAGTATTCACGGCGACAAAGACACTGTCGTCGCAATTGGCGCGGTCGTCCCGCCGGGCTTATATGGCTCGATACCTATTCATGAACGCGCCGATGCGGTTGGGCTACCGAACGAACTGCACGTCATTCAGGGCGCTCTTCACAACGACACTTCCGATCCGCAGCAATGTCCGGAATGCGTGCCGCTAGTACGCCGATTCATGTTCAATACGATGCAAACGAGCCCGAATCCCTGAAGCGTTTCACTTCGCTTTGCTCATCTCGCGTACGAGTCGGAAGATGTATTCGACGCTCTCATCGAAAGCTTGTACGCCGATGCGTTCATCGCGGCCATGAGCACGGTTCTCATCAATATCTGACCAGGTCCCACCCAGACCGTAGGTGGGTAGTCCTGCATTGCGCGTTTGACGGCTGTCACTGAAGCCGGTCGACATCACAGGCACCAGCGTCACGCCCGGCCACATCGAGTGCACAACCGCAGTGGCCTTGTTCATGATCTGTGGCGTCGGTGCCGATTCAGGACTCACGATCGGTTGTGCATCGAGGGCCACGGTCACGGATGGCTCCGCGAATGTGTTCACGAGTTGTGCTTGCACATGCTCGGCCGTATCGCCCGGCATCATGCGGCACTGAATCTTGGCGCGAGCGCGCTGCGGGAGTGCATTCTCCGCGTGACCTCCAGAAACCAATGTGGCCACGCAAGTTGTGCGCAGCTGAGCGTTCAGACGCACGATCTCACTCAGCCGCTCCGCTGCTGCCTGGTCAGGAGGGTTCTTCGCGACCGCTTTCATGTCTGCGCTTTCCGGACCCGGATCCAACGTCGCGAAATGTTCAAAACTCGCTCGCGTCGTGTCCGTCAGCATCACAGGAAATTTGTAGGCTTCGAGGCGGCTCAACACTTTCGCGATTCGGTAGATGGCGTTGTCCGGTCCCGGCAATGATCCATGACCTCCCGGGCTCGTGGTCTCGATCGTGAAGGTCACATAGGTTTTCTCTGCCGTCCCGATCTCGTAGTACAGGCGCTTGCCGTCCTTGTAATTGCCTCCCCCGATATCGAGATTGACAGCCAGCGCTGCATCGATCAGTTCGCGATGCTGCTTGAGTAGAAACGCCGGGCCATTCGCATCGCCGCCCGCCTCTTCATCTGCAGTGAAAGCAGCAATGATGTCGCGTTCGGGAACGAATCCTTCGCGCTTCAGGCGCAACAGAGACTCCAGCAACCCTGTGGCCCCTTGCTTCATGTCGATGGTGCCGCGTCCATAGAAGAATCCGTCCTTCTCAGTCAGCTTGAACGGCTCGACGGTCCAGTCTTCGCTCTTTGCTTCCACTACATCGAGATGGGCGAGAAACAAGACCGGCTTGGCTTTGCCCCTGCCTCGATAGCGCACGATCACATTGCCTTTCTGGGGATGATCCTCGGGCGCAATGAACACAACATCTTGTGCGGAGAACCCTCCGCTGATCAGATGTGCCTTGATCGCTTCCGCCAACGCAGTCGAGCCGACATCGTGAGTCGTTCTGGTTTCGATCATCTCCCTGAACAATTCGCGAGCGAGCTGCTGATCCGCCGGTGGCGGCAGCGTCGAGCTGCGATCCGCGGCTGCAAGCTGATCACTCAGCAATGCAAAGACAGAACATCCGATGAGAGTTAGTGCGCGCACTTTGATCTTCTTCTTTTGTTGACTGAAACATGAGAATCGCAGAGCTATCCGCCGTGAGTAGCGAACACAGAGGTCTGTCCGTCTTTCGCGACCAGAAAGACCTGGTACTTATCTACTCTTCCAGACGGGATTTCCATCCCCGGCGAACCGGCAGGCATGCCGGGAACAGTGAGCCCTTTCGCAGCCGGTCTTTCGCTCAACAACCGTTTGATATCTGCTGCGGGCACATGTCCTTCGATGAAGTAGCCTTCGATCTCAGCGGTGTGACATGAACCCATGGAATACGGAACGCCGACACGTTCCTTCACCGGGCCGAGATCATCGAGGTTATGCACCTCCGTCACAAACCCCGCCTGCTCGAGATGCTTGACCCACGCTCCACAGCAGCCACATGACGGTGACTTGTTGACCACAATGGTCGGAGTTTTGGAAGAAGCCGCACGCGCTGCAAGCGGCAAGATACTAAGTGCGATCAAAGCCTGTCTGCGATTCATAGGTCATCTCCCGCGTCTGATCTCCGGAGAATACGCCCCGCCAAAACAATTGGCCGCAAAAAGGTATTGCTGAAGAAGGATGCGAAGGGAAAATTCCGGTCGGCGACCCTGTGCTCGGTCATCAACAACGCCGCCCTTCAAGCGCGACTCACTCGCCGCTATTCCCCTTTGTCTTCTGCCAACAAACGCAACGCCGCTGCAGTCGCTGCATCCGCAGGGAAAAACGCTTCCACCGCGAGTTCTGACAAGGTGATATCGATCGGTGTTCCAAACACGGTCGTCGTGCTGATGAAGCTCATCACACCTGCCGGTGTCGACATGCGCAGCGGCACCAGAACTGCATTTGCGCTGAACTCGCTCACTGCCGACTTCGCTATCGTTGTCGGAAAGTGACTGAGCTCCTGCAGCAACTCGATGAGAACTGAATCCGCGGACAACTCAATCTGACGACGCAGTCTTGCGAACAGATGCGCTCTCCATTGCGCAGCGTTCAAGATGCGCGGTGCAAGTCCTTCCGGATGGAGACTGAGCCGCAGCACATTGATGGGCTGCTGCAACAGAACCGCACTCACGCCAGCGAGCAAGGGCATCACCATGCGATTGGTCGCAACGAGATTCCAATGCCGATCGATCGCGAGTGCCGGAAAAGGCTCGTGTCCTTTCAGCACCATCTCCACTGCCTCGCGTGCGGCGGTGAGTGCAGGATCATCCAACGAGCGCTCTGCAAAGACGGGTGCATAGCCACCTGCGATGAGCAACTGATTGCGTTCGCGCAAGGGAATATCGAGTAACTCTGTCAGCCGCAGCAGCATTTCGCGACTCGGCTGAGAACGACCGGTCTCTACAAAGCTCAGGTGTCGCGTGGAGATTTCTGCTTCGGTCGCAAAGTCGAGCTGACTCATACGACGTCGCATCCGCCATTCTCTGATCAGTTCGCCGACAGGGCGCGCTGCTGATTTCAGTTGCGCATGACTCATGCAATCACGATATCACGCGCCTGTCGCAGTCCCATTACCTCGCAGGTAATCGACTTAGGTTTTTCTCTGGACGAAAGTTGGACGCGCCGCAAGCCATTCATCGCTCGTCTCGATCGCGGCACTCGAGACGTGAGGACACCTTCATGTCATTCGATTCCCAGTTCGGATTTCTGCGCCGAGTGCTCTTTGCCGATGCAATTTCGAGTGCGGCGATGGGCGTGCTGCTGCTGAGCTTCAATGCTCCACTGGCGGCGATGTTCTCGTTGCCTGTCGAGTTACTACGCGAGGCCGGGTGGATTCTTTTGCCGTTCGCTGGTTTCGTCGCCTATGTCGCGTCCAGAGCAATTCCTTCGCGGAAGCTGGTCTGGACCATCATGGGTCTGAATGCAGTCTGGATCGTAGACAGCGTTCTGCTGCTATTCAGTGAATCGGTTGAGCCGAACGCTTTCGGTCAAGCGTTCGTCGTGGCGCAAGCCATCTTCGTGCTCGTGATGACAGAGCTCGAATACATGGGTCTCAAGCGTTCGATGCCGACCGCGCGTTAGCGCGGTCTGCACTCTGGATTCGTCGCAAAGCAGATCAGGGCATTCTCTGCTGCAGCGATACCGCTGGAGTCGTCGCAACGATGCCGGCAGGGAAGAACCGCTTCACCGCCAGGAAACCTGCTGCAACGAAAAGCACGAGTGCGATTCCCTGGGTGATCGCGAACGGTGGCTCTTTTCCCTGGGGCGCCAGTGCATTCAGTGCTGGCACTTTCAGGAACAGCTGCACGATCAACACGAACACATTCAGGTACAACGCGGCCACCGCCGAGATGACATACACGCGACGCCAGCTTCCAACAAGCCTCTTGCCATACAGAGCGACAATGGTGAACGCGAGAATCACGCTCGAAACGATGCCGGTGCCGATCGCAGGTGTGAAACCGTTGAAGGGGAAACCGAAGCCGGTGACCGTCGTGGCCACTGTGGTCCACAGAAACACCTGCGTCCATCCGGGCAAACGCTTCGATCCGAACATCCCGTAGAGAACGACCAGACCCGAAAGAATGGCCACCAGACTCAGCAGCACATGAAACAGCGTGTACGCGTTCATCCCGGCAATCATGATGCACCCCTTTGTTGATGTTCGGCCGCTGCCGCAGAGTAGTCCTTTTCAGTGACACCACAAAGAAGATGAGGGCTAACGAATTCTGCGGCCAGATGTGAGGGCCGGTCTCGGGCATGACCTTGTCGCGTCGCACTCAAACGGTGCTGATGCTGGGCGGATGAACTCGAGCGTTCTGCTAGCAGCTTTGTACGATGGGACCATTCATCAGCTGAGCGCTTGCCCCACCAGCCTTAACCCGCCATCGCACTCGAGAACGCATCCGGTCATGAATGAATTGCCGATGAGAAAGACGATTGCCTGAGCAACATCTTCGGCTCGACCGACTCGACCTGCCGGTGTCGCCCGCGCGAATTTTTCGAACGCACTTCGCTTCTGGTCCGGCGACATCCAGTTCCACCAGGGTGTATCGATCACTCCTGGCGAAACGGCGTTCACCCGTCGAGGTCGCAGTTCAACAGCAAGCGGTTTTACTAGTCCTTCGATCGCCGAATTGATCGCCGCAAGGCCTGAAGTACCCGGATTCGCAGCACGCGCGGAAATCGCGGTGACGAAGGTGATCGAACCTTCGGCAGCTATATGCGGCAACGCATCCTGAGCCAGCCCGAAGTGCACCCAGAACTTACCTTCGAAGCCCGACCGCAAATCATCTGACGTCAATCGATCGAGCGACCCTGCACCCTCGCCGCCGCTCAACGCAATCACTAGATGATCGAAGCTGCCGACAGTGGAGAGTGCGTGTCGACGCT
>JBJMWN010000107.1:0-3339 GCA_045810085.1 Povalibacter sp.
AAGCTATGTTGCCGAATGCGCGCGCCGCGGACGTCTCAGCGCGGCCCAAACGCCTGCAGGTGTTCTACACACCCAACGGCATGATCATGCAGAGTTTCACGCCTGCGAAGACCGGTGCCGACTATCCGCTGTCACCCACCCTGATGCCGCTCGAGCCACATCGGAATGAGTTCACCGTCATTACAGGACTCGCGCACTATCAGGCGAGCGCATTGGGCGATGGCCCCGGCGGTCACGGTCGCAGCTGCGGCGCGTATCTGACCGGCGCACATCCGCGGCGCACGGAAGGATCGGATCTCTATTGCGGCATTTCGATGGATCAGATCGTCGCCAGGCAGTTCGCAAAGGACACGCAGCTCGCCTCGCTGGAACTCGGGATCGATCCACCCAGCCTGCTGGGTAGTTGCGATGTGGGTTACAGCTGCACCTACACGAATACGTTGTCTTGGCGCAGTCCGACCGTGGCTCTGCCAGTCACGGTCAATCCGCGCGATGTGTTCGAGCGACTGTTCGGCGATGGCGACGCGCTTGATGAGATGAGTCGTAAAGCTCAACTGAAACGCAAGGCGAGCATTCTCGATTTCGTGCGCGACGATGCTTCACGGCTGTCGGGACATCTCGGGGTCAACGACAGGCGCAAGCTGGATGAGTATCTGGAAGCAGTTCGCGATCTCGAACGACGCATTCAGAAAGCGAGCGCGAGCACTCTCAGTGTCGATGCGAACGAGCTTTCACGTCCCGCCGGCATTCCCGAGGTGTTCGAAGATCATGTGCGAATGATGGTCGATCTGCAGGTGCTTGCCATGCAGGCCGATCTCACTCGCGTGTTCACGTTCATGCTGGGACGCGAGCTGAGCAATCGCACCTATCCCGAAGCCGGCGTGTCCGATGCGCATCACATGCTGAGTCATCATGGCGGTGACCCCGAAAAGATTGTGAAGCTCACCCGCATCAACCGTCTGCATCTACAGCAGTTCGCGTATTACCTGGAGCGCATGAAGGCGACTCAGGATGGCGCGGGCACTCTGCTCGACAGCACGCTCGTGATGATGGGCTCCAGTCTCGGCGAGCCGAACGAGCACGATCATATGAATCTGCCGACGATCGTTGCGGGCGGCGGCTTCAAAGGCAATCGACACATCGAAGTGCCCAGGCACACCCCTATGTGCAATCTGATGCTGTCCATGATTCACGCGTTCGGTATTCCGCTGGAAAAAATGGGAGACAGCACGGGCACGCTCGAGGTGCTTGCCTCGTGAGCACTGGTTGCGACAGGCAATGTGTGAAGACTTCGTCTCGATGGATATCGCGCACGATTTGGCTGATCTGGGCGAGCTGCTTCTGCTCAGCCAGCTTCGCCGCGAAGCCGAATGCAGCTTTGATCCACGCCGTCCGCTCGGGCGACGTCATGACAGCTCGAACGCTGCTGCGTCCTTCCGACGCGAATACTCCACTGCCTGATGGCTCGACACTGCTTGCGTGGGCCGTCGAGGGTCAGGTTCCAGACATGGTTCGATTGCTTCTGGATCGAGGCGCGAAGCCCAACGCACCGCAGACCCTCAGTCCTTTGATGGTCGCCTGTCAGAATGGAGATGCGGCGATCGTGAACATGCTGCTCGACGCGCATGCAGATGTGAACGCACCCGATCGGGATGGCATTACACCCGTTTCTGTTTGCGCTGGCAGCGCTTCGAACGAAATCATGAAGCGAATGATTGCGGCCGGTGCAGACGTTGAGCACGCAGACTCGAACGGCCAAACGCCGATCATGTGGGCAGCCGCAAAAGGACGCGTCGAGAATATTCAGCTATTGATGGAAAACGGTGCCTCGATCAATCGAGCGACTCAACACGGATTCACTCCGCTTTTTTTCGCAATCAAGAGCGGAAATCCCAACGCACCGATCGCCGTCATGAACGCCGGCGGCAATCCGGATTACATCGCGCCGGATGGGACCTCTGCCGTTCAACTTGCGATCTATCAAAAAACCTATGACTTCGCGGCACGCCTGATTGAGCGCGGTGCAAATCTCACTACCTTCGATCGCAACGGCAGGCAGTTGCTGCATGCGGCGATCGATGCCAATCAACCATCGCTCGTTGAACTCTTGCTGGCCAAGGGCGCTGACGTGAACGCATCGAGCGGACCTTCAAGAGTCAAGATGCGATTCGAAGTGAACTTCAAGAGCGGAGATTACGAAGCTCCACGATCCACGCCGCTTCTTCTGGCAGCAGAGAAGGGAGAGGCAAACATCATGCAGCTGTTGCTGGACGCCGGCGCAGACAAGGAGCATCGCAGAGAGGATGGCACCAATGTCGTGTTGGCTGCAGCCACAAGTGGCAAGCTCGCCGCACTGGAACTCGCCCTGCGCATTCAGCCGGACGTGAATGCCACGAACACCCGCGGGCAAACGCCGCTGCGAGTCATGCTCGGGAGCAACGCGAGCAGTGAAACCATCGCCATGATGCAACTGCTTGCAGCTAAAGGCGCAAGGACTGACATCCAGGATCGTGCGGGCACTACACCCGCCGACGCCGCTAAAGACGCTGAGACCGAAATGAAGACTGCTTTCGAAGCCACCTTCCTGAATCGCACCGCGAGCAATCCATGAGAGCACGAAGCCTCGTCTCGCTGCTGGTCATCAGTCTTTACTCCGCGACTGCACTCACGCCTGCGCAGGCCGACGTTGATGTGAATGCTTCAGCACAAGCGACCATCCATACGCGTCAGCAAGGTTTCAAGAAAATGGGTGCTGCCATGAAGAGCATCGTTGAGCAGACGAAGACCGGTGCTCCCGATGCTGCAAAGATCGCGAGCGCAGCACAAGAGATCAGTTCAGTGGCACCTCAAATCAGTTCCTGGTTTCCGGCAGGAAGCGGATCGGAAGCGGGAATCGATACGGACGCTCTCGCCTTTATCTGGCAACAGCGTGCAAAGTTCGACGCGAACGCAAATCAGCTGGTGGCCGAATCCAAGTCATTCGCGTCTGCGCTCGCGGGCGCCGATCTCGCGACACTAAAGACTCGCACCAAAACGCTGGCCGATGTCTGTTCGAGCTGTCACCGAAGTTTTCGCGCAGATTAGAGTTCATCAGCGTCCTTCGGCATCGTTGTATACCCGCGCCTGATCTGAGAGAGCCTGCTCACCGCATTTGGCGACAGCTCTTGATCGACCTGCTCTCGCCTTACGCGCCTAAAAGATGATGTGCCCCATGTCGGTCGAGATGGGACTTCGATCGTCCTTCGTGCCAAGCAACAGTTACTGAGAACGCTTCTCCGAAGAAGTTTGCGCGGCTTCCGAGATTTCATACGCGTACAATCGCGCGCCTTATGTCTGCCA
>JBJMWN010000108.1:0-2617 GCA_045810085.1 Povalibacter sp.
AGAGACTGAGCCAGCGGGTCGGCGCTTCGGCCGAATTCCAGCGCCTTTGGCAGCACCACTTCGCCGGGGCAGCGCTCACATCGATCGCGTGACATTGATCTGTCCAATCCCGCCGCGACCCAGGCGACCGACCTTCGGTGCCTTCTACAACTTACGAAAAGAAGCGGTGAGTCGATCAATGAGCATTCGATCTTTGCTTGTCGTGTCCTGCCTGATGCTTGCAAGTGTTTCGCAAGCAGCGCCGAGCGTCACATGGGTCACTGAGCAATCACCGAAGCTCAGCACACCGGCCTTTCACATTGGCGGCCGAATGGTCGCGGAGAAATCGAGTGCGGGGACTGCGTACAGACATCAGTGGCCTGGCACCTATGCGGAGCTGGCGTTCAAAGGATCGGATGTCTTCTTCCGCATCGGTGAGGGCGAGCCGATCGTGCATGTGCTCGTCGATGGGAAGCTCGTTGAAACGCTGAGTAAACCCGCGCCTGGTCTTTATCAGGTCCTTGGTCTGGATGCCGACCGGCATATGCTTCGCCTGGAAACAGCGACCGAGAGTCAGTCGCACTCGAATGTGTTCGGCGGCTTCGCGCTGAACTCATCGAGCAAACGTCTCACGCCGCCGAAACGTTCGCGTCAGATCGAGTTCATCGGCGACTCGCATACGGTGGGCTATGGAAACATCTCGCCGAAAACCGAATGCACGACCGATGAGGTCTGGACCACCACTGATACCTCTCAAGCGTTCGGTCCGATCGTTGCCAAACATTACGATGCCGACTATCAGATCAACGCGATCTCCGGGCGCGGCATCGTGCGCAATTACAATGGTTTTGCAGCTGACTCGCTGCCCTTGGCCTATCCCTACTCTTTACTCGAGAAGTCGAATGCCTATCGAAATTCCGGATGGCATCCGCAGATCATCGTCATCGCGTTAGGAACGAACGACTTCTCCACCGCGCTGAACGAGGGCGAGCACTGGCGCACCCGCGAGGAATTACGTGCCGACTACGAAACCACCTATGTGAAGTTCGTGCAAAGCCTGCGTGAAAAATATCGCCGAGCATTTTTCATCTTGTGGTCGACCGATGGCGTCGGCAACGAGATCCCTGCTGAAGTGAACAACGCTTTCACACGCCTGCAGCAGTCGGGAGAAACTCGCATCGCGTACCTGCCCATCAATGGTCTCGGCATGGGGGGATGTCATGGACATCCTTCGGTTGCAGATCATCAGCTCATCGCGAGCAGACTGAGTGAATTCATCGACGCGCATCAGCAGTTGTGGAGTGGCAAATAGTGGCGTCGACGATCTCTTGATCAGACCTTCAATTCCCATCCAGGCTCGTAAGTCAGCGTCCAATACGACTGCGCATCTGCGCTCGTCGGGCGACCGTTGGTTGGATCGCACGTGAGGTCTTTGCCTGTGCGATACGAGATGTTGCCGAGATGGCAAAGCAGTGTGCTGATGTGACCTTCCTGGATAGGCGAGGCCAATGCTTGCGCTTTGCCGCGAATGACATCGGCGAAGTTGCCCACGTGGAAAACATCCAGCATGCCCTCGCCCATCGTGTCGGTTGTCGCGCTCGTCGCCTTCGCAGTCACTTGTCGGATCGACTTGCCGGCAAGATCGAAAAGCTCGTAACCATTGCGATCCACGATTGCAGAACCTTTGGTGCCGTAGATCAGAGTGCCGCGACCGCGCCCGTATCGATTCACTGAATTGCAACTGTGGCCATCCCAACGAATGATGCGATCGCCCGGAAAAGTCAGCTCCAGGCGCATCGTGTCGTACATCTGCCAATCATCGCCCTTGTAGAAGCGCCGTTCGCCACGCGCAGAGACGCGCTCTGGAAACTGCACGTTCATCAGCCAGCGAGCGATGTCCAATTCATGCAGAGCGTTGTTGCAGAGTTCACCCGTGCCCCAATGCCAGAACCAATGCCAGTTGTAGTGAACGAGATTGCTGCGATAACTCTGCCTCGGTCGTGGGCCTTGCCACAGATCCCAGTCGAGGTTTCCCGGCGGAGCGGTATCGACGCCGACTCCGATCGAAGCGCGATTGTTCGCATACCAGGTGTCCGCCGCGTAAATCTCGCCTAACTGACCTTCACGCACGAGCGACACGAGTTCGCGTGTTTCGACGCTGGATCGTTGCTGATTTCCCATCTGGATCACCCGTCCGAATCGCTTCTGCGCGGCTATGAGCGCTTCGCCTTCGGACGGAGCGATTCCGCAGGGCTTCTCGACGTACACATCTTTGCCCGCAGCCATCGCATCGACCGCAGCCTTCGCGTGCCAGTGATCGGGTGTCGCGATCGAGAGCACATCGATCGACTTACTCTCAATCAGCCGACGATAGTCATGCTCGAGCTTCACAGCCCCGAACTTCTGCGAGACCTCGGCGCCGCGCGTTGCCAGCACTTTGGAATCGACGTCGATGAGATGAGTGATTTGCGTATTCGGCGTTGCTGCGAAGGCATTCACGTGTGCCATTCCACGGCTGTTCACGCCCATCACAGCGACCCTGAGCCGGTCATTTGCGCCTTTGATACGTGCATAACTCTTCGCCGGCAGTGCAGCACCGATAACCGCAACAGAAGCACCGGCAATCGCCTGAGACAGA
>JBJMWN010000109.1:0-6054 GCA_045810085.1 Povalibacter sp.
TTTGCCCGCACGGTAGAGATGGAGATCCGCGATGCCGAACAATTCTCCCGAGCTTGCATACTCGGCCCTCGCGGCCGGCTTCACTGGCATCCTGTGGATTCCAATCGTTCTCAATCGCCTTCGTGAGATGGGATGGTGGAAAGCGCTCAAGAATCCGGAGCCTGATGTGAGGCCGCACTCGGAATGGGCGTACCGATTGGCCAGCGCGCATCGCAACGCCGTCGAGAACCTCGTGGTCTTCGCGCCGCTGGCCATCTCGATTCACGTGCTCGAGATAGGAAATGCCGCCACGGCAATGGCGGCCGGTGTCTTCTTTTGGGCCCGTGCCTCCCATGCGGTCATCTACACGTTGGGGGTGCCGCTTCTGAGAACCGTCGCATTCGCGATCGGATTTGGTTGTCAGGCGGTGCTGTTGTTGCGTGTCCTGGGCGTCCCTTGAGAGGGCGCTATCGGCTGACTGGATAGGCGGGCCTCGGTCAGCGCCTCGAGCGACTGCGCAATGTGCCCGCCTCTACACGTCGCACAGGGCAACCGCCTCTCGTAACGACGTCAAAGGATCGCGCGTGGGTACGAACTCATGCGCCACATAGCCGGTATAGCCCGTGTCAGCGATGGTCTTCGCGACCGTGCGCCAGTTCAGCTCCTGAGTGTCGTCGAGCTCATGCCGGCCGGGCACGCCGCCGGTGTGGTAGTGCGCGAACCACTGGTGGTTGTCGCGGATGGTGCGCATCACGTCGCCTTCCATGATTTGCATGTGGTAGATGTCGTAGAGCAGCTTCACGCGCGGCGACTCGACTCTCTTCACCACCTCCACGCCGAACCAAGTGCGATCACCCTGATAATCCTTGTGATCAATCTTGCTGTTGAGTAGTTCGACGCAGATCGTCAACTCGTGCTCTTCGGCCGCTTTCTTGACGCGGTTGAGGCCGATCACGCAGTTCTTGATCGCATCGTCATCGGAGATGCCTTTGCGATTGCCGAAAAACGCGATGATGTTCGGCACGCCCGCCTTCTTCGCCCGCGGCATCGCATCGATGATCCCGTTGACGATCGCGTCATGGTTCGCGGGATCGTTTAGACCATCGGGAATACCTCCCGCACTCGTGTGCCAGGCCATCGAACAATGCAAGCCATGGTCGGCGAGAATGCCCCAGTCTTTCTCGTCCACTAGATCGATGGCAGTGAGACCCATCGACGCCACTGCCTTGCAGAATTCGGGGAGCGGTATCTTTTCATAGCACCAGCGGCAGACCGATTGCTTGAGGCGGCCCTTCTGAATGATGCGATTGGCCTGCGGCGCGACGGCACCAGCGGATGCGGATGCGAGCGTGACTCCCGCGAGCGCAGTCCCCGCGGCCGTCAAGGCGTCACGTCGTGTCATTCGAGCCATGTTGATCTCCCCTTCTTCTTGGTGTCACGTTTGCACATCTCGATCATCGCAATCACAGATTTCCTGTTCGCACCCTACGTGCTCGAAGCCATCGATTGTGCGCGATTAGGCTAGAAGTCTTCGCAGTCCACTTCTAGTCCAACACACGGGACTATGATCGGCGATGGATCTGCTCGAGGAAAGCCGCGTCGCTTCACGCGGGGTTTCGGTCTTTCACGTTCCTACGATCGCGATCGTCGACCTGCAATCTTGCAACCCTGGCACCAAAAGCCTACGCCGCCAGGCGACGCTATCACTCGTATCCGGAGTTCGTATACTCAACTAAACTGCGGGCCATGAGCGCCGAAGAAGCCAGGATGGAGCCGCATTCGACCCGGCAGCTGACATGCCGCAACTGTTCGCAGCCTTTGGCGCCGAATCAGAATTTTTGCGGCGCTTGCGGTCAGAAGGCCACCGTCGGTCGATTAACTCTTCACGACATAGCTCATGACTTCCTGCACGCGTTTATTCACGTAGACACGAGCGTCGTCGCTCTCGTACGCGCGATGATCACTCAGCCGGGATACATCGCACGAGACTTCGTGGAAGGCAAGCGCAAGCGGCACTTCGGCCCGTTTGCGTTTCTCGTGATTGCTGTTGGTCTCGCAACGTCACTAACTCTACTGTTGGACAGCCGTTGGTTCCAGATCATCGGACAAAATGAGCTGTCTACTTTCCTCCAGAAGCACATCAATCTGTTGTTCCTGGTGCAAACCCCAATTTTGGCTTTGTTCTGTTGGCTCCTCTTCAAAGGCGCACGACTCTTCTTTGCAGAACATTTGATCCTGGCGATCTACACCTCTGGAATGCGATTGCTTGCGGCGGGGCTCATCGCTGCACCCATACTGCACTTCACTCACACGAATCCTTACAGCTTCGAATTTCTAGCCGCATATCTAGGGTTATGGATCTTCTACTTCGGCTTTGCGGCCGCGCAATTCTATCCGGGGAACAAGAGCCGCGGATTTGTAAGCGGACTTATCGCCGCTACGCTCACCCAGTTCACATCCGTCGCGATCGTATCGTTTGTCGTCACGTTGTACATGCGTCGTTAGAGCGTCTCCGTCTTCTCGGTGCCACGTCTTGTTCGGTGCCAGGTGAGCTGATCCGGATTCACCGGGCTGTTAGTTAACGACGGAGATATGTGGTCACCCCCATACGCCCGCAGAGTGCGGATGACCGAGCGCGAGATTCACCCTGCTCGATAGATCAGCAAAACGGAGCCACTCGGCAAACTCATGCAGCGCATCGCAGTGCGCTACTCCAAGCACCGCCATCGACGACTGCGTACGACTGATCAGTTCATAAAATTGATGGGTGTTCAATGTGTGGCTCTCGTGCGTGTATCACCTGTGTGGCATGCGATGCGTTCCGGTTCCATCAGCGTTGGGAGCTGTCGAATATTTTGGCGATCCGACGCGAATTTGTAAGGCGCGCAGCACACGAAAATAAACCGCGCATCTTCGTGGCATCCGTTGGGAACTCAACAGTGAGATCGCTGTTAAGCTGAAGTCCCGGAAGAGCGGCTGGCCCCGCGTTTTCCTCGGCGGATGGAGATAACTAAGACGTCCGGACCTAGGGAGATGCGGGTCAGGCATGTTCTCTGTGGTGACGAGCATCGTGTGTGCGTGGTCAAAGGAGCAAGCCCATGGGCACTTCAGCAGTTAGCCTTCATTCATCGATTCATTCCGGCGCGATGCAATCGCATATGCCGGCTTCGTGCAGCAGCAACCCATCAACTCGACGATCGCACAGAGCGCTCATCGCCGCTCTGGCGCTGCTTCCGGGTCTGACTCTCGCCGCGCCTATCGTCGTCGAAGAGACGGCGAAGATCGCATCACCCGATTCGACGTTGGACATCTTTCCGCTGCGACTCGCCGTCGAAGGCGACACCATCATTGCAACGGGCGTGAAGCATGTGTTCGAGCAGGAGAGCGAAGAGATCTCCAGAGACTGGGAGTATCACTACGCTTTTCTATTTCAACGTCAGAGCAATGGCACGTGGCAATACGTGAAGACATTGGCGTCGACGCGCTGCGATGTTGGCGAGGTGGGAGAAAGCAGCTGTCTTGCCTCCGTCGCGATCCGCAACGGTGTCGCAGTGGTGTCTGCCGATAAGGTTCACGTGTTCCAGCGGCAAGGGACTGGAAACTGGATCGAAACTCCGAGCGACAATTTCTCTGGTCCGGGTGAAGCCGCCGTGGGTACTGGCGTGGTGCTCACGAGTCAGATCGATGGCTGCACCTTCGATGCAGAAGCCATGAGGAAAAATTCAGCAGGCACGTGGTCAACCGTGTTTACGTTTCCCGGATTCGAGGAGTTCGGTTGCGATAATTGGGGCTACTGGGGCGAGGACATCGATATCTCTGCCGGCAACCGAGTGATTACCGTGGATAGCTCGGGCGACATGGGAGTGAATATCTACGAGCCGACGGGTTCGACATGGACGCATACGGCGAATCTCGTCGCCCCGCTCAACAGCTACCTCGGCGGTGCCGTCGCCATCGACGATGCTCGAGCGCTGGTCACAGGATCTTTCGAAGCGCCTATCCATGTGTTCAATCGCGACACCGGCGCTTGGGGACACACGCTCGACATCACTACACCCGACAGTATCC
Source organism: Povalibacter sp. (assembly GCA_045810085.1). Lineage (GTDB taxonomy): Bacteria > Pseudomonadota > Gammaproteobacteria > Steroidobacterales > Steroidobacteraceae > Steroidobacter. The sequence continues at coordinate 4,048 of JBJMWN010000109.1, forward strand.
GGACCGGATCTCCGGGTGTGCTGAAGGTGCGCGATCTCGTCGTGGCTGGACTCGCCGGCGATCCGCACAGAGGCGGTTCTGTTGCCGTGTTTCAGGAAACCTCGCCGCAGAAATATCAGCAGGTAGCACGACTCGTTGCGAGCGATTCCGTTGGGCAACAGCACTATCTGGGCTGGGGCGATGTCGATGCGTATGTGACCGGCTCGACTGCACGCATCATTGCGGGTGCCACTGATGGCGTATACGTGTTCGATCTCAAGCAGTGGGGAACGACTGCCGCACCGATGCAGGAAAACTTCGAAGCAGGTGCTGTGCATTGGACACCCATGGCAGGCAGCACGTTCTCTGTCGTCACCTCGGGTGAATCCAAGGTCTATCGACAGACGAATGTTGCTGGCGACGCGGGATCATTCGTCACTGGCATCGACTGGACCAATCAGGCCATCGAAGCGGATGTGAAGCCCACCGCGTTCAACGGCGCGAATCGCTGGGTCGGCCTTGCGGCGCGCAGAACGGATGCCAGCAACTACTACTATGCGGCTCTGTACCAATCGAACGCGCTCACGCTCAAGCGGATGCAGAACGGCGCCTTCACGACGCTTGCGACTGTGTCTCTACCTGTCGTGTTGAACCGCACCTATCGACTGCGTCTCGAGGCAATCGGCACCTTGCTCAGAGTGTACGTCGACGGAAGATTGGCGCTGGAAGCGCACGACACCGCGCTGAGGCACGGCCATGTGGGCGTGCGCATGTACAGAGCGAGTGCGGATTTCGACAATGTCATCGTGAGTCAGAATCCGCATCTGACGCTGGTCGAAGAACGCAACAATCCTTACGTGATCGACTATCACTGGAGCTTCGGGCCGGGCAGCTGGAGCGTCGATTACTCCTCAGGCAATCCTCGCATCCAGCAGCAGAATCCGAGCGGCGATGCCAGGGCAGTCACGCTCGTCAGCGCCAACGACCAGATCGTTCAAACCCGCGCTACGCTCAACAGCTTCGCTTCGGGCACGGGAACACGGTGGTTCGGTCTCATCGCGCGCTACGTCGACGAAAAGAACTACTACTACGTGACCGTGCGACGCGAGAACACGATCTCGTTGCGCAAGATGGTGAACGGAACGATCACGACCCTCGACACCGCGCCGCTCACAGTCACGCCTGGCAGCGCATACAACCTGCGGCTCGAAGCGATCGGCAGCTCATTGCGTGCCTACGTGAACGGAAAGCTGCTGCTCGAAGGAAGCGACACGACGCACAAGAGCGGCAGGTATGGAGTTGCGGCGTATAGCGCAATGACGACTTACCAGGATTTCACTGCCTGGGAACCGTGAGCCGATTGCGAACGGCATTGCGTGAGCAAAAGAGAAAGACTCGATCGACGAGGGCGGAGTCGATCGGGTCGATAACCCGCGGGTGCGGGCCGCAAACCCGGCGCCGCCAACGCCGCGCGGCGACAAGCACCGAGGACAAACGTCCTGTTTATTCACGCGATTATTCTTGATCGGGACATTCTTCACCTGCCCACTTCGGCTGCTGCGGGGTAGCGTCTCAAACAAGCCATCGCAATCAGGAGACCTCGGATGAACATCAGCCCGCACTCTGCACGCCGCCTTTTGCGTTCAGCCGCGCTTGTCGCACTCCTGGCCGGATCATTCGCGGTTGCACATGACGATCACGGTTCGCCCATGTATGGGCAGCCATCTGCCAAGGATCAGAAGCGCGTTGGCGAGCTCACACGGATGGTGCGCGACGTGACGATTCGCTATCGCGACGTCGAGGTCGCACAAGCAGACGGCTATCAGTTGATGTTCGGCTGCGTCAGCGGCTCCGAGTGGGGAGCGATGGGCCTGCACTACGTAAACATGCAGCTCGTCGTCGACGGCAAACTCGATGCCGCACGCCCGGAGATCGTGCTCTATGAACCGCTGGCAAATGGCCGCCGACGCATCACGGGCGCTGACTATCTTGTCTTCGCCTCGGACTGGCACGCGACCCACACGGAGG
>JBJMWN010000110.1:0-3457 GCA_045810085.1 Povalibacter sp.
TCGGGCGCAGTGGAAATTGCACCTCGATTGGGCCGCGCTGATTTCATCTGCGATCTGGTCTCCACCGGTTCAACGCTCATTGCCAATCACCTTTCTGAGGCGGAAACGGTGTTGGAGAGTCAGGCCGCGATCATCAGCACCCCCGTGCCTGTATCAGCCGATAAGCAGGACTGGATTCGTCGTCTCACCGTGCGCATCGACGGTGTGCAACAGGTGAAGGAAAGTAAATACATCATGCTGCACGCGCCGCGATCCAAGCTCGCAGAAATTCGCAAGCTTCTGCCGGGCAGCGAATCACCCACGATCATGCCGCTCGATGGCGCTGACGACAAAGTGGCCGTGCACGCGGTCTGTCGCGAGAACGTTTTCTGGGAAACGCTCGAAGGACTCAAAGGCGCAGGCGCGAGCGCGATTCTGGTATTGCCGGTCGAGAAAATGCTCGCATGAGTTCGTTGCCCATACTTCGTTGGAGCTCGCTGTCGAGCGAGCAGCAGCGATCCACGCTGCGTCGGCCTGCACAAAGCTCGGCAGCCGAGATCCATGAACGCGTGGCTGCGATCATTGCTGACGTTCGTGCGCGCGGTGATGCGGCATTGCTCGACTACACCCGTCGATTCGATGGCGCAACGCTCGATCATCTGTCCGTGAGCGAGGACGAGTTCGCGAAGGCGCAGCGTTCGTTGAATGAAGATCAGGTGCGCGCTCTGCGCCGCGCCATCGACAATGTGACGCGTTTCCATGAAGCACAGCTCTCCGATCCCATTCGCGTCGAGACTTCACCTGGAGTCATCTGTGAGCGCGTTTTCCGGCCTATTGATGCGGTTGGCCTGTACGTTCCTGCCGGCGTAGCACCTCTGCCCTCCGCTGCCATCATGCTCGCGGTTCCGGCAAGGATCGCAGGCTCTAAAACACGGATCATCTGCACGCCACCGCGCAAGGATGGCACCGCCGATCCCGCAGTTCTCGCTGTGGCAAAGCTGTGTGGCGTCGATCGTGTGTTCAAGGTAGGTGGCGCACAAGCCATCGCTGCAATGGCGTTTGGAACGAAAAGCATTCCGAAAGTTGACAAGGTGTTCGGTCCGGGCAGTGCCTGGGTGACCGCTGCGAAGCTGTTGGTGTCGAACGATCCCGATGGCGCGGCACTGGATCTGCCTGCGGGTCCTTCAGAAGTTCTGGTGATTGCCGACGAGTCCGCTCGCGCTGAGTTCGTTGCGGCTGATCTGCTAGCGCAGGCAGAGCACAGCGGCGACGCTCAGGTCGTACTCGTGACCACGTCCGAAACACTTGCGCGAGCGACACTCGAACAGCTCGAAGCTCAAATGCGTCGTCTCGGACGTGAAAGCACTCTGCGTGAGTCCATCGAACACAGTCGCATCATTCTCGTCGACTCACTCGAGGCCGCGTTCGATGTCAGCAATGCCTACGCTCCCGAGCATCTGATCGTGCAGGTTCGGGAAGCACGAAGCTGGCTTCCTCGAGTACGCAATGCAGGTTCCGTTTTCCTCGGCTCGTGGACGCCTGAAACAATGGGTGACTATTGCAGCGGCACCAACCATGTGTTGCCCACGTACGGTTTCGCGCGAGCTTATAGCGGCTTGTCGATGACGGATTTCATGAGAAGAATGACGGTGCAGGAATTGACCGACGATGGGCTGCGCGACTTAGGTCCGACGGCGATCACGATTGCACAGCTGGAAGGACTCGACGCTCATGCAAATGCGGTCCAGGTGCGTCTGGCACAGCTCAATGCAACGGAGCGCACATGATTCGAATCCTGAATCTCGTGCGACCTGACATCCTGACGCTGCAGGCTTATCAACATGCGGCGTGGGAGCCTTCGCTCGAGCGTATGCATGCCAATGAAATGCCTTGGCGTGCGAACGATGATGCAAGTGGTGCCGGGCTCAACCGTTATCCCGAACCACAGCCTGATGAGCTCATCGCTCACCTGGCTGCGTTGTATGGTGTCGCGCCTGCAAACGTACTGGCGGGTCGAGGGAGCGATGAAGGCATCGATCTGCTGGTCCGAGCGTTTTGCCGTGCTGGGCAGGATAGTGTCCTCATCTGCCCTCCTACGTTCGGCATGTACAAAGTCTCGGCTCGCATTCAAGGCGCCGGCATTGTGGAAGTGCCATTGATCAAGGAACGTGGCTTTGCTCTCGATACTGATGCAGTGCTTGCAGCGTGCGAAAAGGATTCCAGCATCAAACTGGTATTCCTCTGCTCGCCGAACAATCCGACAGGCAATCTGCTCAGTCGCGCGGATATCGAACGGATCTGTGAAAGGTTGTCCGATCGTGCAGTGGTCGTCGTTGATGAAGCTTATGTCGAGTTCTCCTGCTGCGAGAGCCTCGTGTCACGATTGAGCCGGTACGAGAACCTTGTCATTCTGAGGACGCTTTCGAAGGCCTATGCATTGGCGGGCGCAAGATGCGGTGTCGTATTGGCCCACCCGGAGATCGTCGGTGTGCTCGCTCGCGTCATTACGCCGTATGCATTGCCAACGCATACCGTGGAATCTGTTTTGAAATTCACCGATAAATCGCATGCGGCAGATGCAGAGACTCGCATCGCAGGCATCCTGGCGGAACGCGATCGATTGACCACTCAGCTCGCGCGTCAAGCAGCGATCATTCGCGTCTGGAACAGCGATTCCAATTTCTTGCTGGTTGAATGCGTGAATGCAGACCAAGTGCTACGCGCAGCGATATCGGTGGGCTTGATCATTCGCGATCCGCGCGCCAACCCAGCTTTATCTGATTGCGTGCGCATTTCGGTGGGAACGCCCGAACAGAATGAGCGCCTGTTGCGCGCGATCTCCGCATTGCCTGGCAGAGCTGCTGGAGATGCGGCATGAGCGTGGGCAACAAGGTTCTGTTCATCGATCGCGACGGCACTCTGATCGAAGAGCCACCCGATCAGCAGATAGACAGCTTGCAGAAGCTTCGCTTGCTTCCCGGTGTGATTCCAGCGCTCATTCGCTTGCGAGATGCGGGCTATTCGCTCGTGATGGTGAGTAACCAGGACGGGCGAGGCACAGACAGCTTCCCCGAAGCGTCCTTCCGTGAACCGCACGAATTTCTCAGCACGCTGCTGCAGTCTCAAGGTGTCGCCTTCGATGCCGAATTCATTTGTCCGCACTTCGCGAGCGACGGCTGTGAGTGTCGTAAACCGAAAACAGGTTTGCTCAAAAACTTTCTGCAAGAGCATCCGCTCGATCTCAGCGCGAGCTTTGTGATCGGTGATCGTGAGACTGACCTGCAGCTCGCCACAAACCTCGGGATTACGGGAGTTCGCGTTGGACCTGCCTTTGAATCCTGGCCACAAATCGCGAACCGACTGACTCAAGTGGCTCGACGCGCCGAGATCAGCCGCAAGACGAAAGAGACGGATATCTCAGTCGCAGTGGATCTCAATCGCGAGGCACCGATTCACGCGTCGACAGGCCTGGGATTCT
>JBJMWN010000111.1:0-5228 GCA_045810085.1 Povalibacter sp.
GTGGTGGCGCGCACCGCCTCGCGCCGCAAGTTCTTTTCCGCAAACGCCGTGAATACGTCCGTGTAGGCTCGCACAAAAACATCCATGTTTTTGAGCGTTGCGAAAAGAACTTCCGACGCAAGTCGGTGGGTCAGTGGCGGATTCGACGCCCGTGCCTACTTAAGTTCGATTTTGAGATGGGTTCCAGTTAACTACTCGCGATCGGACTCCTGGCACGACGCGAGTGCGAGCAACAAAAAGGGTGATTTTTGCTGCTCGCTGGCCGGCCCTCGGGCTTGATTCCCGCCTCGCCGACGGTGGTGCTGGATCCGCTGCATTCCGCACATATATAAGTAGCCAGGGCGGGATGGGCAGCCGATCTGGTCGCCGGCGCGACTAATGCTATCCTTCGCCGCCTCAAATCCTTCTGATATCAGCGATTTCGGCGAAGTTCCTCCATGCAAGAACGTTACGATCCTACGACCGTTGAGTCGCAGGCCCGAGCCCATTGGGAATCCACTCAGGCGTTTACGGTTCGCGAAGACGCGGATCGGCCCAAGTACTACTGCCTTTGCATGTTTCCGTACCCGAGCGGTCGGCTGCACATGGGCCATGTTCGGAACTACACCATTGGCGATGTGATCTCGCGCTTCATGCGCAAGCAGGGCTACAACGTCCTGCAGCCCATGGGTTGGGACGCCTTTGGCTTGCCCGCCGAAAACGCCGCAATCGCTAATGGCGTACCGCCCGCCAAGTGGACGTACGACAACATCGCGTACATGAAGGGTCAGCTGCAGTCGCTTGGCTTCGCGCTCGACTGGAAGCGTGAATTGGCCACCTGCCAGCCGGAGTACTACCGCTGGAATCAGTGGCTGTTCCTGCGAATGCTCGAGAAGGGCATCGCGTACAAAAAGACGGGCGTGGTCAATTGGGATCCGATCGATCAGACCGTGCTTGCGAACGAGCAGGTCATCGATGGCCGGGGCTGGCGTACGGGCGCGATCATCGAGAAGCGCGAGATCCCGATGTACTACCTGCGCATCACCGACTATTCGCAGGATCTGCTCGATGCACTCGACACCTTGACTGACTGGCCGGAGCGCGTGCGAACGATGCAGGCGAACTGGATCGGCCGCAGCGAAGGTGTGCGCGTCGGATTTCCGTATGAGCTCGAAGGCGATAAGCACACGCTGAATGTGTTCACCACGCGTGCCGACACCTTGATGGGTGCGACTTTCTGTGCCGTCGCCGCAGAGCATCCGCTCGCAACCTACGCAGCGAAAAATAACGCACCGCTCGCTGCCTTCATCGAAGAGTGCAAACAGGGCACCGCGATGGAAGCTGAGCTCGCGGTCATGGAAAAGAAAGGCATGCCGACGGGCCTGTACGTGCAGCACCCGCTGACGAATGAACAGATTCCCGTGTGGGTCGGCAACTATGTGCTCATGACGTACGGCGAAGGCGCCGTCATGGGTGTTCCTGCTCACGATGAACGCGACTTCGAATTCGCGAACAAGTACGGTCTGCCGATCAAGCAGGTCATTGAGAGGGCTGCTGGGCTCGGGGCTCTGGGCTCCGGAAAAGCTCAAGCTCATTCTGATCAGGCCAGCAGCCCAGTGCCCGACAGTCCTTTCTCAACCTCGGAGTGGCAAGCCTGGTATGGCGCCAAGAGCGGCGTCGTCTGCGTCAACTCCGGCAAGTACGACGGCATGTCTTACCAAGAAGCGGTCAATGCGATCGCTGCCGATCTGAAAGCGAAAGGGCTCGGCGACAAGCAGGTGCAATGGCGTCTGCGCGACTGGGGTATTTCGCGTCAGCGCTATTGGGGCTGCCCGATTCCGTTGATTCATTGTCCGAAGTGCGGCGATGTGCCGGTGCCTGACAAAGATCTTCCCGTCGTGTTGCCGGAAGGACTGGTCCCAGATGGCAGTGGCAATCCACTGAACAAGCAGCCTGCGTTCTACGAATGCAAATGTCCCAAGTGCGGTGCTGATGCGCGCCGCGAGACGGACACGATGGATACCTTCGTCGATTCATCCTGGTACTTCATGCGTTTCGCCTGTCCAGACAACGATAAGGCGATGGTCGATGAACGCGCGGACTATTGGATGGCCGTCGATCAATACATCGGTGGCATCGAGCACGCGATTCTGCACTTGCTGTACTCGCGCTTCTGGACGCGGGTCATGAAGGATCTTGGCCTTGTCAGTGTGAGCGAACCGTTTCGCAACCTGTTGACGCAGGGCATGGTGCTGAACGACATCTATTCGCGGCGCAACGGCGACGGCCGCGTTCAGTATTTCAATCCTGCCGATGTGGACGTGCAGGTCGATGCGAAGGGTGCGCGTGTGGGTGCGATGCTGCGTTCGGATGGCCAGCCTGTCGAATGGGAAGGCATGCGCACCATGTCGAAGTCCAAGAACAACGGCGTGGATCCGCAGAAACTCGTTGCTGAATACGGCGCGGACAGCATTCGATTGTTCATGATGTTTAAGGCGCCGCCGGAAGACACCCTGGAATGGTCGGATGACGGCGTCGAAGGCGCAGCGCGCTTCATGCGTCGTCTGTGGCGAACGGTGTATGAGCACGTGCAAGCCGGTGCGACTGTCGGCGCGCAGCCCGTTGCCAGCACCCTGACGGATGCTCAACGTTCGCTTCGTCGCGCCACTCACGCCGCGCTGGTGAAAGTGACTGACGATCTCGGCCGTCGCCGCGTATTCAACACGGCGATCGCTGCAGTGATGGAGTTGATGAACACGCTGAGCAAGTTCGAAGACACCTCGCCGCAAGGTCGGGCGATCGTGCAGGAAACGTTGGAGCTCATCGTGCAGATGCTCTCGCCCATCGTGCCGCACGCAATGCATGCCTTATGGATCGCCCTGGGTCACGATGACCCGCTCATGGATCGAGCCTGGCCGAAGCCAGATCCTGATGCGCTTGTACAAGACAGCATCGAGCTGGTGGTGCAGGTGAACGGCAAGCTGCGCAGTCATATTCGCGTCGCACCCTCCGCCGACGAGTCACTGATTCGTGAGACGGCACTTGCCGATGCGAGTGTGCAGCGTTGGATGGAAGGCAAGCCTGCTCGCAAGGTGATCGTGGTGAAAGGCAAGCTCGTCAACGTGGTGGTCTGAGAGGATATGACAGCGCTGTGGGTCGGGCTTTTGCCCGACCTCAGAATCGTTCGGCTAAAGCCGAACCCACAGGTGCCTCTTCTCGTCTGCGGGTCGGGCTTTCGCTGTGGGTCGGGACTTTAGCCTGACGTCATGACTCGTTCGGCGGAAGCCGCACACAAGCTCTTTTTCCATCAAGGCTCGCCCACTGGTGATCCCATGTGTCTGCGGTGTTCGCCTGAGCGTCCGCTATACTGCTGACGCTTTCCGATGCGATGCCAAGTTCGCCAGCCTCTCGCCTCCTGTGTCGGAAATTCTCTTTATCAACGTTGTAAACAGCGACGTTGCTGATGAGCATGCGAGTCCGCCTCAAAGGAGGTGGAGCTCGAAATGCTTGATTTGCCGTTCGAGGTCTGCATGAGTTCATCTTCCAAAGCCATAACCTGGCGGATGCCGTGGATGCGAATCGCAGCGCTGCTCGCAGCCGCGATCGTGTTGCAAGGCTGTGGCTGGAGATTGCAAGGCACCGCTCGGTTGCCCGAGGTCATGTCGGTGACCTATATCGACACTGATGATCGCTACACCGATTTCAATCGCATGTTGCGCGAAAGCCTGGAGGCTTCCGGTGCGCGTCTTGCGAATAGTCGCAAGGACGCCAGCGCCATCGTTCGTATTCGCAGCGATGCGAGCGGCCAGCGGGTGCTGTCGGTTTCGGCGCGCAATACACCCGAAGAGTACGTCGTGTTCTATTCGATCGAGTATTCGGTGGAAAGCCAGACGGGTGAGCTGATCGGTCCGCAGAAGCTTGAGCTCACGCGTGACTACAGCTATGACACGCGTGCGGTGCTTGCGAAGCAGCGTGAACAGGCAGTTCTGCGCGAGGCTCTGGCGCGAGATCTTGCAGGGCTCGTCATTCGAAGACTCGCGTCGTTGTGAGCGCTCTTGCGCGAGCATCCGTGCCTTCCGAATCTGAGGAACGCGTGCGCGTGTTTGCCGAGATTTCTGCAACTGACGTGCGTGCCTTGTTGGCGACGTACGGAATGGAGCTGGTGCTCGTCGATGAGAATGCTCAGATCCCGGGGTCTTATTGGGGAGATGCTGAGGCCGGCTTGTTGGGTAACCAGCTGTATGTGAGATTGGATACGCCCGTGCATTCAATCCTGCACGAGGCCTGCCATTTCATCTGCATGGATCAGAACCGCCGCGATGAGCTGGAGCGCGATGCGGGTGGGGACTACGCGGAAGAAAATGCTGTCTGCTATCTGCAGATTATTCTGGCCGAGCACATTCCAGATTTTTCGCGCGAACGGATGCTGCGCGATATGGATCTGTGGGGGTACACGTTTCGCTTAGGTTCAGCGCAGGCCTGGTTCGAGCAGGATGCCGCCGATGCCCGCGTGTGGCTCGAACAGCATGGCATTCTGACTGGCCATCAAATACCCACCGGACGCCGCCGCGATCGCTAGTCGACGCGGCTTTCAGAATCAGCTCATCGAAATTGATCCGTCGCCCTCACCAGCGCATCGGTGTTGCCAAGTTCGAAGGCTGAGTGACCCGCATCGGCGACGATACGAAGTTCCGCCTCCGGCCACGCACGGTGCAATGCCCAGGCAGTTTTGATCGGGCACACCACGTCATAACGTCCTTGCACGATCACGCCTGGAATATGGCGTATGCGACTGACGTTGCGCAGCAGCTGATCTTCGGTTTCGAGGAAGCCGCGGTTCACGAAGTAGTGACATTCGATACGCGCAACTGCAACAGCGAAGTCCTCGTCGCTCCACTTGTTCACGTTCTCATCGTTCACGTGCAAGTAACTCGTCGCTGCTTCCCAGATCGACCATGCCCGCGCGGCTTTGACCTGGGTTTGAGTGTTGTCGCTGGTGAGACGCTTGTAAAAAGCCTGCACCAGATCGCCGCGCTCGGCGGCTGGAATCGCATTCACGTAGCTTTCCCAATGATCCGGGAAGAGGGCGTTCGCGCCTTCCTGATAGAACCATTGAAGCTCGAACTGTGTCAGCAGGAAGATGCCGCGCAGCACGAGCGCGCTGACGCAGTCAGGATGAGTCTGTGCATAGGCGAGTGAAAGTGTGGATCCCCATGAGCCACCAAACACGAGCCAGCGATCGATGCCGA
>JBJMWN010000112.1:0-20010 GCA_045810085.1 Povalibacter sp.
CAATCTCACGCCTGTGCCGCAGGATTTGCTCATGAAGGATCAGGAGCTGCGCAGCCAGCTCGGGACGCCGGATCTTCGATACCTACTGGTCCTCGAAGCGGCGAACGACGATGCAGCTTTGCAAAGGCTCGAGACGCTTGAAGTCGATCTCGCCCGGCTCAAGCAGGATGAGGTCATCAGCGGGTTCGACGATGCTGCACGTTATCTGCCGACGCGTGCCACTCAGCTGGAACGCCAGCGCAAGCTTCCAGACGAGCCCACGCTTCGCGACGCAATGAGGACAGCACTCGCCGGCACGCCCTTCAGGGGCGAAGTGTTCGAGCCCTTCATTGAAGATGTCTTACGTGCCCGCACTTTGCCGCCGCTCACGGTAGAAGCGCTCAGAAATTCGCCGCTGGGCGCGACCTTCGATCTGCTACTGAACTCCCACGAAGGCAAGAGCACCGCGATTGTGACCTTCACCGATGTGAAAGATGCACGGGCGCTGCAACAGCTCGCTGCCGCGCATCCAGGCGCACTGCTTCTCGATTTGAAAGATGCTTCCGAGTCTCTCGTCGCTCGTCAACGCACTCATTTGCTGTGGAGCTTGAGTATTGCTGCCGTGATGCTGGTGCTGGTCGTCGCGTTCGCTTTACGCAGCACAGCTCGCGTACTGCGAGTGCTCGCGCCCATGGCACTGACAACGCTGATCCTTCTCGCCGTGCTGCATGGCTTCGGCGTTGCACTAAATCTGTTTCACCTGATCGCCTTGATCCTGGCGGCAGGATTGGGTCTGGACTACGCATTGTTTTTCGAACACGCAGCGGATGATCCGCATGAGCAGCGACGTACACTGCATGCGGTGCTCGTCTGTTCGCTATCGACGTTGATGGTGTTCGCGCTGCTGGCAACGTCGCGCCTACCCGTACTGAGAGCGATCGGGGTGACGGTGTCGCTGGGTGTGATCAGCAACTTCGTACTCGCACTGTTGCTGACGAGAGAAAGTGCTGGATCAGCTGTCCAGCCCGAGCCGGAAAGAGGAACCTGAAGTGTCAGGCGCAAGCCTCGAGCCCACCCCTGAAGGTCCCCTGTCGAGACTCATTCCGCATCAGGGTTCCATGTGCCTGCTCGAGCGCGTGATCGAATGGAACGAGCAGCACATTCGGCTCGAAACCGACACTCATCGTTCGCGCGAAAATCCGTTGCGATCGCAGGATGAGCTCAAGGCGGTACATCTGTGTGAGTACGGCGCACAGGCGATGGCCGTACACGGCGCACTTCAGGCGCAAGCCAAAGGCACTGCAGCACCGCCGGGAATGCTGGTGGCGTTGCGTTCAGTGACGTTTCACTGCGATCGCGTGGATGGACTCGAAGGGTCGTTAGTGATTGATGCGCAATGTCTGCAGTCATCACCGAACAGCCAGCAGTACGCCTTCAGGATTTCGCATCGCGACACTCTGCTCTGCGAAGGTCGTGCAGCAGTGGTACTCCAGACCTGAGTACGACGCCTGAGTCTGCAGCTACGCCGCAGCTGAGAACAGCAGACTGGCGGCTTTTGCTACTCGACTGGGTAGCAGCTGACGAATGGATTCCGCACTCAACGTTGGATGCTGTGTACTGGCGCGCTCGATGATTTCCAGCGCGAGCTCATCGAGCAGTAGCGTGTATTGAGCGATGCGCTCGCGAAAGCCTTGCTCGTCCAGGTCATCGCGCAGTCCACGATTCATTTCCGCAAACCAGGGCAGTGCGGCCTGATCCAGCATGACGGCGGGATTGCGGCGTTCGCTGACCTTCGACCATTCGCGCAGAAATTCCTGCATGGCGAAGTTGAGTGCCTTGCAATGCTGCAGCTCGGTGGAAAGACGACCGATGCTCGCAAGGTCGGTCAGGCGCCGCTGGAAGAACAGCTGGCAGAGAATTCCCCAGTAATAGCTGTAATCCCAGATGACTTTGACCGGCATGACTTCAGGATCGCCGAACAGTCCGTACTGATTCGTATAAAGCGACAAGGTACTTTCATAGAACGAGCTGTAGAGCTGCTCATAGACTCGCGATCGACCGCCCACATGTTCCCCGAGCAGATCGCGCTCGATCAGATCCGCGATGTACGTGTTGCTGATTGCGATGAAATCACTTCCCGGCGAATAGAACGGATCGAGGAACACGCCGGCCTCACCGGTGAGCGCCCAACGATCTGCACCAGAGAACACCTGCTTGCAGCCGTAGGAGAAATTGCGAAAGAAAGCGAAATCCTGCAGCCGTTCCCTGCGTGACTCGATTTCCTGACCCAGGCGCGGTTCGTGCTCATGCAGCCAGTTCACAGCTTTCTCGAACGTGTTCATTGTTTCGAGCGGATGCATCGTGGCATCACAGACGATCCCGACGGAGTGCGAGCCTGATGAGAGGGGAATCAGCCACGCCCAATAACCGCTGCCGCAGAAATGATTGGTCGAGAGCCAGCGATTGGGTGGATCGCAGCGCGTGAGCCACGCCTGATCCTGCGACCAGTCGTTGACGTCGAGTCGTTCAGCCATGCGAAACCACACTGCGTTCGCATCGTGCGCGTTGTCCTGCGCCAGCCCCAACTTGCGCTTCACCAGTCCTGCACGACCCGATGCATCGACCAGCCATCGTGCGCAGGTTTCATGCATTTCACCTTCGCTTTCGTAATGCACCGAATGCGTTCGACCGTCCGAGCCGATATCCAGCGTGCGAACCGGCGCGCCGTCAACGAAACGTACGCCGAGTTCGCTGGCTTTCTCTGCGAGGAAATTCTCGAAGATGCCACGATCGAGTTGGTAGGCAGGTGTCGCAAGGAATGAGCTCGCACCGAGCTCAAGCACCTGATCGATGTCGGTACGCCCTTCGGAGAAGAAAAAGCGAAAACCGAATTTCTTCAACTGACGTGTCATCAGATGATCTTTGAGCCCGAGCACCGTATCGAAGTAATGAGCTCCGATCTCGACCGTCGATTCACCGATCTTGTGTGTCGCATGCGGCACGGGGTGCTTGCGCCGTTCAAGGACGAGCACGCGCAGATCAGGGTGCTTCTGGACCAACTGAATCGAGAGCGTCAGACCCGCGAGTCCGCCGCCCACAATAATCACATCATGTTGAGCTTGATCGAGCATGCGTGACTATTCGAAGCTCACATCGAGGGTCTGGCTCGGGCTCAGCTTGAGCCTCACTGCAGATTTGCCGTTCGCCAATGCGTCAAAGAATGGAATGCAAGGTGCGAGCGCATTGTCAGCTACGGCTGCAGCGGCCGCGGAGTCGCTCGCACTGATGGGCAGGTCTGCTTTGCGTATCGATAGCTTCATACGTGTCGTTGCATTCGCGGCCTCTTGCGGAACGATGACCAGCGCAACGCCGAACAGTCCGCGGCTCGGAGCAACCGTGGCCAGTGCGCCTTTCGCTTCGATGTCGAAGGCGACATACAGAACGGGTTTTTGTTCGCAGATGACCTGAGTGACGGTTTCCAGAAGGCCCACAGCGAACGTGTACTCGTACGCGCTGAGCGCCGTGTAGGGCGCGTAGTTGCCAGTGCCGATGCTCCAGTACCCTGCGGCTGCGTTGTGCACCGAGTTATGAAATTTGACCGGCGAGATCAGCGTGGGCGTGTTCACCAGCGTCGCACACATGTAATCGCTGATCGCGAGATCTCCGTGCGTGCTGGCAAACACGGACGCAATGCCGGCAGGCGAGCAGTTCGCTGCCTCACACGCTTTGGAAGCAACCTCGAGTGCGATGGCAACAGTATCCGGTGCACGACGACGCTCCGTGGGCGCGAGCAGAACGGGCGCAGGACGCATTGCAGGTGGCGGTGCTTCGCCTTCGCCCCGCAACACGCGTTTCGCGACGGCCCATCCCGGCAAACGCGAATGCCAGAAAGCAATGCCTGCAATTCCGACGGAAGTGAGTCGGCCAGTCATCGTTATCGAATGGCGTCGGAACGCGCGAACGCGAGCACGCAGTTGCTGCCGCCAAAACCGAACGAGAAGCTCAAGGCATGCTGCACGTCCCGCTCGACGTTCTCGCGACGGATCTGCGGGCCGCACGCGGGATCGAACACTTCACTGTTGAGCGTTCCTGGCAGCAGTCCCTCTTCAAGTGCGAGCATTGAAATCGCCGCTTCCACTATGCCGGCAGCACCCAACGTGTGACCTGTCCAACCCTTGGTCGAACTTCCAACAGTGTCTTCGGGAAAAATATCGCGCACCACAGCGGCCTCGACTTCATCGTTCTTGAGGCTGGCCGTGCCGTGCAGATTGATATAACCCACGTCAGCCGGTTTGAGCCCTGCTCGTCCGAGCGCGTCGGACAACGCGGCGCGTGCACCGCGACCTTCCGGATGCGGCGTGGACATGTGATGCGCATCGCTCGATTCGCCGTAGCCAGTAAACCATGAGCCCTTGGTGCCTTCACGCTCCAGCAACGCGAAACCTGCAGCTTCACCGAGATTGATGCCTCGACGTTGCACGTCGAAAGGTTGACACGGTTCTGGCGAGACGAGTTCGAGCGAATTGAATCCGAACAGAACACTTCCGCAGAGTGTGTCCACACCGCCGACGATGGCTGCGTCGGCGAGCCCGGTGCGCATCAAGCGTTCTGCTTGCGCGAATACCTTGGCGCTCGATGAACAGGCAGTCGCAACCGTGACGCTGATCCCATTGAGGCCCAACGCGTGCTGGACGAAATCTCCGATCGAGTGCGGAGTGTGAATGATGGACCGACGCAGGTCTTCGGGATAACGGCCATCGGGAGTGAGTCGCGTATAGGCTTCCTCGCTCGCGCCGATGCTGGACGTCGATGTACCCATCACGACGGCGACTCGATCAGCGCCATATCGATCGCGAGCTGCCAACGCGACATTTCTGAAGTTGTCTGCCATCAGTCCGCGCCAAGCCAATCGGTTGTTGCGGCAATCCCATTCCGAGAACTCGCTGGGCAGTGATTGATCTTCGAGCCCAGGCACTCGACCGATCCAGGTTGAAATCGGCGTCTTCCCAAAATCATTCAGCCGCAGTCCACTGCGTCGTTGTCGCAGAGCGTGCAAAGTGGTCACGCGGCCATCGCCCATGGCCGAACAAACGGTGAATGCCGAAACGCGTAGAGGCTGAATGGGCATGAAGCGAATCGCTCAGTCGAAGGAGGAATGCGCCGTGGGGCGCTCCCTTACGGAGATTCGAGGACTCTCAGCCCGTGGTGCGATTGGCTTCAATGTGAACGGCCAACGAGCGAAGCGAGCTGAAAATCCGCACGTTGTTCTCATCGTCAGAACGCAGTTGGAAACCGTACCGCTTGGAGATTTCCAAGGCCAGCTCCAGAGCATCGATCGAATCGAGTCCCAGGCCCGTCTTGAACAATGGGGCTTCGGGCTCGATGTCGCCGGGCGATACACCTTCCAGATTCAGCGCGGAGACGATGAGTTCTGCGAGCTCGCGCTCGCCTGCGGTTTGTGCTGCGGACATGAGAACCAATGCTCGTATTGCGGGCGACGGGCGGGTCCCGTCGCGCGGCGCGAAGTGTATCATTCGTGTCCCCGACAATGATTGCGCATCCCGCCGGAATCGAGACTTGCAAGCGAAAGAGCTGACAGCCGCACTGCCCGACGCCGGGGAAAGTATTGGTTCTGAGAGCGGAGTCCGCGTCGCATACCATCAGGGTTCGGCCACCGATCTGCCGGCCAATGTTCTCGCCGCAGTGCATTTCGGCGCGCAGGGTGGAGACACCGTAAAGAACTCCCTGCGTGTTCAGGTCCGCCTGCGACCCCTCAATGGTTCTGCCTATACGGAACTCTGGTTAGCCCAAGGTCCAGTGAAGCTGGGTCACTCAGGAATCATTCGCTACGCCTGCGACGCTCAGCACGTGTTCGGTGTGATCGAGCTGGATGAACGCGAGCATGGCGATGTCGCCGCCGCCACTGCCGTGGCCTATGCAGCGATCGCAGAGTTTCAACGGCACTCCGAATATCCCCACCTGCTGCGCATGTGGAATTATCTGGATGCGATCAATGAGGGCTTTGGGGATCTCGAGCGCTATCGCCAGTTCTGTATCGGCCGCGCTCGAGGGCTCGCGGGAATTCAGAACACGGCTTTTCCTGCTGCTACGGCGATCGGCCATCAGCACACGACGAATATCTTGCAGGTCTTCTGGCTCGCCGGCCGCTGGCCTGGCACACCGATCGAGAATCCACGACAGGTCAGTGCGTATCGCTACCCGCGTTTGCACGGGCCGGTCAGCCCGACATTCGCTCGCGCGACGCTCGCACCCGATCACGCCCTTCTCATCTCTGGTACTGCCAGCATCGTCGGCCATTCCTCCGTGCATGACGATGACGTGCAAGCACAACTGGATGAGACGATCCGGAATCTGAGCACACTGCGGGCGCTCGCAGGCCGTGCGTCGGGGCCTTCCCTGTTGAAGGCGTACGTGCGCAATCCGGAGCAGGCGCAGAGCGTTGCCGAACGGTTGAGCGCGACGCTGCCGCCCGAGTTTCGCGACTCCCAGATTATCTATCTGGCGGCAGACGTGTGCCGTCGCGAGCTTCTATTGGAAATCGAAGGCGTCCAGCTGGCCTCGACTCAGCGTTAGCACTCGAACTGCGAACGCGAAACACGCACCTACGCTGACGTGCCATGCAGGACACGCAGCAGCGCCTCGCGCGGCAACTTCCCCAGCTCATTGCGCGGCAGGCGCTCTACGATCCGCAGCGGTCTCGGCAAAAAAGCGGGATCCACACTGGGCCGCAATCGATCGAGCACCTCTCGTGCGCTCCATCGAGTCGTCACCACGAGCGCAGCAACCCGCCGCACGCCGCCCGACGCGTTCTCCTCGGGTTGAAACACGACGGCATCAGTCACACCTTCGATGGCGAGCAAGCGCCTGGTCAGATCGGCGAGCGATGCACGCTTGCCTGCGACCTCAATCATGTCGGCGTTGCGGCCGCGCACAGTGAATCGATTGTCTGGCTCGAGTTCGATGAGGTCCTGCAACGTCACGGGCTCTACGAACCAGGGCGCATCGACCACTGTGCCCTCCGTGCTCGCTTGCAATTGCACCCCTTCGTACAACCGCCAGGCAGGTTCTTCGGCAGTGCGACGGTTAGCGAACACGCAGGTTTCCGTAGAACCGAACATCTCGAGCAGTTGTGCGCTCAATCTCTGTTCGACCTGCTTGGCTAACGCCGCATCGAGCGGGGCTGTCGCTGAAATGATCAGTGCGGTTTTCGGGAACTGCGCCGATGATTCAATCAGCGCCCGAAGATGCACGGGTGTGCTCACAAGAATGCGCGGCTCCGGTACTTCAGCGAGCGCCTTGGCAATGTCAGCGGGAAAGAGCGGACGATCGGCATGTACTGCGATACCGCTGATCAACGGCAAGAGAATGCTCAGCTCCATGCCGTACATGTGCTGCGGAGGCACCGTAGCCACGATGCCACCGGGTTTGTCCGTCCTTAATGCACGACGGATGCTGGACGCGTTGCAACGCGTGCTCGCACTCACGGTCCGCCACAACTTCGGAAACCGTTTCGGCTGTCCCGTGCTGCCTGACGTGAATCCGATCATGCACGTGTGCTCAGGTGAAATTTCGAGCTGAGTTGCGGCATCCATAACCGAGCTCAATGCCGCTTCGACATCCTCATCCGAGCAGCGATAGCTTCCGGGATTTGCGATCTCGACTTCTACAACGATCTGTTCTGCGCGAGATGACGGCAGTAACACCGTATGACCACGCGCCAATGCGGCCGCGTAGGCCACGAGGAAGCGATAACGCTCCTCGCACAGATTCACCATGAAATCACCCGCTGGCAGGCGACGTGCCAGCGTGGCGACATGCGCGAGAAACTCGCGTCGCGAAACTGCGATGCCGTGTCGGAAAGCAATCGGGTCATTGGGATCGAGCCCCAATGCTTCATGTCCGTCCGTGACTTGAATGCCGTTCGACACGCTCGAGCCTCAGCGCGCAGTGGGCCAGCGCCGAAAGATCAGTGAGGTATTCACACCGCCAAAGGCGAAGTTGTTACTCATCACGTATTCGGTGTCGATCGTTCGTCCATCGCCGCGAATGTAGTCGAGCTCTCCGCAGTCAGGATCCAGGTTGTCGAGATTCAGCGTGGGCGCGAACCAACCCTCTCTCATCATTTCGATGCTGAACCAGGCTTCGAGCGCGCCGCAGGCGCCCAGCGTGTGACCCAGATAACTTTTCTGCGAGCTGATCGGCATGCGAGCGCCGAAAACCGCTGAAGTCGCTTGGGTCTCGGCAATGTCTCCATGCTGAGTCGCAGTGCCGTGGCCGTTCACATAGCCGATCGCTGAAGGAGAGAGCTGCGCATCTTCGAGCGCCAGCTCCATCACCACCCGCATAGTGCCCGGCTCGGGCCGTGTCACATGCACTCCGTCCGAGTTCGAACCGAAACCCACAAGCTCTGCATGAATGTGTGCACCGCGCGCTCGCGCATGTTCGAGCTCTTCAAGGACCAGAATCGCGCCGCCTTCGCCGATGACCAGTCCGTCCCGATCGCGATCGTAAGGGCGCGGCGTCGTTGCGGGTGCGTCGTTACGGCGGCTCGTTGCAAACAAGGAATCGAATGCCATTGCTTCGGTCTGACACAGTTCCTCGGCGCCGCCGGCAACCATGACCAACTGCCGACCGAACTTGATCGCTTCATAGGCGTACCCGATTCCCTGGCTGCCCGACGTGCACGCACTCGAGGTTGGGATGATGCGACCTTTGATGCCGAAGAAGATGCCCATGTTGGCTGCAGTCGTGTGCGGCATCATTCGCACGTAGGAGTTCGCGCTCAATTCACTGGCATCGTTGTTCAGATAGAAGCGTGCGAAGTGAATGACGTCCGGCGTACTGCCGATCGACGATCCGCAAGCGACGCCGGTCGCACCCGAGCGCAATACGGGATGGTCACGAAGACCCGCATCCTGCAAAGCATTCTCTGCTGCTGCCACGGCGAACTGCGAAACTCGACCCATGCTGCGTAACTGCTTGCGCGTCCAGTGTTCAGGCGGCGAGAAGTTCTCGATTGCGCTCGCGAGGCGCGTGTTCATTTCTGTGTAGCGTTCCCACTCGGGCATGAAGCGAACGGTATTGCGGCGTGCGCGAAGTCCCTGGACGACATCGCTCCAGCGACTACCGAGCGCCGATATGCCGCCCATCCCCGTGACGACGACTCGACGCATTAACACAATCCGCCGTTCACCGCGATGACCTGTCGCGTCACGTACGACGCCCCCGAAGACAACAGGAAGCTGACAACAGAGGCGACTTCTTCAGCGGTGCCCGCGCGCTGCATCGGAATGACTTTCAAAATCTCTTCGAGCGGGACGTGTTCATCGAGCATGTCCGTAGAGATCAAACCGGGAGCAACGCAGTTGACGGTGATCTGTCGCTTGGCGAGCTCGATCGCCAGCGCTTTCGTCGCGCCGATGATTCCTGCCTTGGCGGCGCTGTAGTTCACCTGACCACGGTTGCCGACCAGACCGGACACCGACGCAAGCGTCACGATGCGTCCCGGCGCACGACGCCGCACCATGGGCATGATCAAGGGCTGCAGCACGTTATAGAACGCGTCGAGATTCGTGCGAATGACGCCATCCCATTGCTCTTCCGTCATCGCGGGAAATGCAGCGTCAGCATTCGTTCCGGCGTTGCACACGACCGCGTAGTACGAACCGTGTGCTGCAAGGTCGTCCGCCAGCACTTGAGCACAGGCTGCACGATCCGCTACATCGAACTGCAGCACCCGTGACTGCCGACCGAGCGCCGTGATCTCGCCTGCAACGGCATCTGCCTCGTCTCGCCGTGAACGACAATGCACGACGACATCAAAGCCATCCGCCGCGGCACGCAATGCAATCGCACGGCCGATGCCGCGACTGGAGCCGGTGACAAGGACGCAGCCGCTCTGGATGGAGCCGCTCATGCAGGCTGCTCCTGAGCTGCTGGCAACTGGCAACTGGCAGCTGGCCAGAAATTAAGAACTCGCACACTCTTGCTCTGGCCAGTCGCCAGCAGCCAGTGGCCAGCAACCACTTCCCTCATCTCGCGCACAGCTGCGCCACCATGTCGAGTCGTCGCTCGGGTTCCGCAACGAACGGATTGGTTTCGTCCCATGCATAACCGGCAAGGATTGAGCAGATCATGCGACGGATCGCCGGCGGCTGAGTCTTGGAGAACATGATGTCCTGAAAGCGGCCGTCGTACCACGCACGCACGTAAGCGCGGAACGTATCGACGCCTTTGCGCAGAGGCTTCTCGAATTCCGTATCCCAATCGACGCGCTCACCGCGAAGCTGACGATCGAGGAGTGCTGAGGCCATGCTCGCCGAGCGCATTGCGATCGTCACGCCAGACGAGAATACCGGATCGAGGAACTCTGCCGCATTGCCCAGGAGCGCAAAGCCCTTCCCATGCATCGCCCGCACGTTGGCGGCATAACCGCCGAGCTCACGAGCGGGTGTATCCCATACCGCATTCTTGAGAACGCGCGAGAGAAACGGCTCTTCAGCGACGAGCGCACGAATTCGCTCGTCAGGTGACTGCGGATAGTTCGCGAAGAATTCCTTCTTTGCCACGCAGCCAACAGAACAGCGTCCTTTCGGAAACGGGATCAACCAGAACCACACATCGCGATGTGTGGGATGCACGACCACCTGAATCTTGTTGCGATCGAACGAGCCTTCAGGTGCGCCATCAGCGACGTGAGTAAAGACCGCGTTACGAACCGGAAACGAAGATGGTGTTTCCAGTTCCAACAACTTGGGAAGCGTTCGGCCGAAACCGCTCGCATCCAGTATGAATCTGGGAGTGAATTCGCTTTCGTTACCCGCAGCATCGCGCGCGTTTACGCGAATCGACTCATCAGAGACACTCACAGCGGTGACTCGCACTTCGTAGCGAATATCCACACCCTGCCTGGCCGCTTCGTCGGCCAGCAGTTTGTCGAAGGTGGCCCGTTGCACTTGAAAGGTCGACGGGCGGCCCTGCGTGAACTGATCGCTGAAATCGAAATCGCCGTACTCATCGTCGCGGATGAAGGCAGCGCCATTCTTGAATTGGAAGCCCGCTGCTTCCACTGCCGGCAACATGCCTGCCTCATCCACGAAGTCGAGACAATGCGTGAGCAGGCTTTCGCCGATGGAGAAACGTGGAAAGCGCTGCGCTTCAAGAATGAGCGGATTCCAGCCGCGTCGCTTCAGCAACGCTCCCGAGATGGCACCTGCGGGGCCGGCGCCGATGATGAGGACATCAGGTTGAGTCATGAACAAACGATACCCACGGTGTAAACGCATCGATGATGATCGATGCAGACGTTCATAAGATCAGCCAATCACGGAAGACTTGGATCATCGAAGCGCATTGTCGACTGGAGCCTCGAGGGAGCGTCGTCCGATCGCTTTGCGCCACAGGATTGCCGGCAACCGAATCAACATGCCGAGCGTCAGGCGGACATGGAGACTCGTCATCCGCGCATTATCGAAGAACATGCGGAAGTGACTGACGCCGTCCATCGGATAGGACACGCGCGTCTCAACCCATCGCATAGGGACTTCGCGCCAATGCAGCTTCACGATCATCTCAGTATCGAAATCCATGCGCGGCCCGACTTTGCCGGGCTCGAGCAGCGGAGCTGTCGCCTCGAGTGGATAGAGGCGGAATCCGCACATCGAATCACGAATGTCGAAGGACAAAGTTTCGAGCCAGACCATGAAATGCGTGAGATAGCGGCCGTAGTAGCGCGCCTTCGGAATGCTGGCATCGAACATCGGACAGCCGCAGATCACGCTGTCGGGATGCAGCTGTGCTTCCTCCAGAAAGCGACGGATGTCGGACAACGTGTGCTGTCCATCCGCGTCGACCTGAAGAGCATGTGAGAAGCCGCGCTCGCGAGCGGCGCGCAGGCCAGTAATCACGGCGACACCTTTGCCACGATTCACGTCGTGCCGAATCAACGTGACGTCCGGTCGCTGACTCAGTCGCACGAGCTCGTTTGCACACGCCTGGCTGCAACCATCGTCCACCAGGAACAGGTGCAGGCCGTGCGCAGCCACACCGTCAACGACAGCGGCAATCGCTCGCTCATGGTTGTAGACGGGGATGACCGCGCAAGCGGAAAAGCGGGCTGGTGTTCGCAGAGCGCTCATGAAGATGGGTCAGGCAGCCGTCTGCTGCAGCCGCTGAATGACACCGATGAGATCGGCGACGGTGCGAACAGAACGAAAATCTTCGGCAGTCACTTTGTGGCCGGTGTAACGACGCACGTGGTCCATCAGGTCCACGACATCGATGCTGTCGATCTCCAGGTCTTCGAACAGACGGGCCTGAGGCATGATCTGGGCGGGCTCGAGGTCAAACAGCTCGACGAGGGTGGCGCGAATGCGCTCCAGAATCTCCTCGTATATCTGCATTTAGGGGTCTGCTCCTGAAATCTTTATGGTCAACGTGGTCGTTAGCGGCAAGCAGTTTTGAGCTTCACATGAGATACAGATTGTGCAGGCGCGCTCATCCGTTGTGGCGTGCCAGACAGCTCAAATAAGGAAGAGGTCTTCCCTCACGCGGTCGTTAATGACTCAGGCGTCAACTGACCAAGCGACGCCGATTACGCACATCTCGTGTGTGCTGCATCGACTCAAAAGCTGCTCAAACCGACCGCGGTGATTCGGTGCCAGTACTGCCATCGCCCATCGCTGCAGTATAGCCGCCCAAACGCTGCAATTCCCCCTGGAAATTGGCGCGCATGTGCTCGTTGAGCGCTCTCGAACCCACCGGAATCGATGGCAACGCCTGATAGGGAGTGATGTCGAAATCCTCGCCGACGACGAGACGGAAGTGCGGCCTGCGAGCAGGAATACGGTACCAAGGCTCTCCTTTGGTAAGCGTCACGGGATTGCATTGGATGTACACCGGTGTGATCCGTGCGCCTGCTCTCAGCCCGACGTTTGCGGCACCGCGCTGAAACACGAGCGGCAGTCCGACGCGAGAGCGTGTGGCTTCAGGAAACATGAGAAGGCACTGACCGGACTTCAGAACTCCAGCGGCCTGTTCGACCATGTCAGCCGTGAGTTCGTTGCTGACATACCCGGCAGCCCACACGACGATGCGTGTGAGCGGATTGCGAAACATCGCGTACTTGGCAACGCACACCACTTGCGGTGTGAAGGCGATCAAAAACACGGCATCCAGCAAAGTCGGGTGATTCGCAATGATCAGCTGACCCGGCTGGCCCAGTCGTTCGAAGCCCTGGAGCTCGTAGGTCATGCCGCGTAACCCACTCATCATCCCCACGTAGATCCGCATCCCTTTACCCAGCACGGCCCGCGCAACTCGGCGACAGACCCTGCGAGGCAGCAGGCACAAAGCTGGCAGCACCGTCAGGCTGACGATCGTCGCGCCTACCGCAAAGGCTGAGAAACTCAAAGCAGTGCAGACGAACCGCCAGTAGTACGCATCGCGACGCTCCGCGGTGGAGGCGACGCTCGCGTCGTCATCAGCGAATACATGGGACATCAGAATTGGAAGCCGCTGAGTGGTCGAGGTGGGCAGCCTATCTGCACACCCGCGAAGAGGCAGCGATTATGATGCGGTGAGCCCGACCCTCCTACCCCAGATTCAACTTCAGGGATATCGAGGCACTCGAGCGTCCTTTGTGCCGGCAAATAATTGCGCGTCAGCAGAATCAGCGGCTTGGACGCACAGGTTTGCCCACATCATTACCGTTGCATTACTACGTCAGGTCAGGTAAGGCGCCCCTCGGCTGACCGTGCGGCTAAGACACTGTTTGATCGAGCAAAAAGCGCCTCGCCGAAAAAATGAGCAGACTGAAAACCTGGCCGCCGGACGCCTACTTGGAAGGTTTTACACTGAGTCATCCACAGACATATCCACAGCTTTTGTGCAAAACCGTTGAGGGCGCGCTGTGGCGATTCTAGCCGTCGCCATCGACACACCTTTGCGCCGCCTGTTCGACTATCGCTCTCCGGAAGGAGCCGGCGAAGTTCGGCCGGGTCAGCGAGTGTGGGTGCCGTTCGGCCGGCGCCGAGTGATCGGGATGATCATCGAGACCCGGGATCGCAGCGACGTGCCGATCGAAAAATTGCGCACGGCTTTCGAACCCATAGAGAACGAACCCACGCTGGATCCTGTCCTTCTGGATCTGCTCCGCTGGTCCGCTGATTACTACCGCCATCCGTTGGGAGAAGTCATCTCCACCGCGTTGCCCGCGGCGTTGCGAAACGGGGCCCGTATCGCGGATGACAGTTTCAGCTGGCGCGTCACGAAGGTCGGTAGAGGCGAGGCCCTCGAGAAACTGCCGGTGCGCGCAACTTCGCTGCGCAGCGCTCTTCAGGCCGTGCTCGACGCCGATCTCGATAATGACTCGCTAGCCCATGACATCTCGCGCGAAAGCCTGAAGAAGCTCGAACAGCGCGGGTATGTCGAAAAGGTGCTTGTTCAGAAGACATCTCTGCCGCCCATTCAACGCGACGTCGGGCCAGAGTTGAATGACGCACAGCGTGCGGCGGTATCGCACATCGAAGCATCGCTCGGCGGCTTCTCGACTTGGCTACTG
Source organism: Povalibacter sp. (assembly GCA_045810085.1). Classification (GTDB taxonomy): domain Bacteria; phylum Pseudomonadota; class Gammaproteobacteria; order Steroidobacterales; family Steroidobacteraceae; genus Steroidobacter. The sequence continues at coordinate 14,561 of JBJMWN010000112.1, forward strand.
CATGGCGTCACGGGAAGCGGCAAGACCGAAGTCTATTTGCGCGCAATCGCTACTTCGTTGTCCCAAGGCAAGCAGGCGCTCGTGCTGGTGCCGGAGATCGCACTGACGCCGCAACTGATTTCGAGATTTCGCGCGCGTTTTGCAGCAGAGATCGCCGTGATGCACTCCGGCCTGAACGATACAGAGCGGCTCAGCGCCTGGCGTGCAGCGCGCTCCGGCACCGCACAAATCATCATTGGCACGCGCTCGGGCGTGTTCGTGCCGCTCGCGCGACCCGGGATCATCATCATCGATGAAGAACACGACGGCTCGTTTAAACAGCAGGACGGATTTCGCTACTCCGCTCGAGATCTCGCCATCGTCCGGGCGCAGCGCCTGAGCATTCCGATCGTTCTGGGCTCGGCCACCCCATCACTCGAGAGCCTGGCTCGCGCACAGCGGCAATCCGACAGCTTGCTCGTTCTGCCCAACCGAGCAGCGGAAGCTCGCCCACCCCGGATGGCTCTGATCGATCTGCGTAAACACCCGCAGGAACAAGGCATCGCAACGCCCGTGCTCTCCAGCATGCAGCTGCATCTGCAAGCGGGACGTCAGGTGCTCCTGTTCCTGAACCGACGCGGATACGCGCCCGTACTTTTTTGTCCTAATTGCGGTTGGGCAGCGCACTGCAAGCGTTGCGACGCTCACCTGACCGTTCATCGAAACTCGCTGGATCTTCTGTGCCATCACTGCGGAGCTCAGGAAAAGGCACCCGATGTGTGTCCGGTCTGCACGCGTTCAGTAAAACCTGTCGGTCAGGGCACGGAGCGGATCGAAGAAACAGTGGAACGTCTGTTCCCAGGCATGCCGCTCGCACGAATCGATCGGGACAGCATGCGACGCAAAGGCGAGCTCGAAGCAACGCTCGAGCAGGTGGATCGCAATGAAGTCCGCATCCTGGTCGGCACGCAGATGCTGACCAAAGGTCATCATTTCCCCAACGTGACCCTCGTCGTTGTGCTGAATGCCGATCAGGGACTGTTCAGCACCGATTTCCGCGCGAGCGAGAGGCTGGCTCAGACGATCGTGCAGGTTGCTGGACGTGCGGGCCGGGCAGAAGCTGAAGGCGAAGTGTTGATCCAGACTGAATACCCTCAACATCCATTGATGACGCTGCTGCTGCAAGGCGGGTATGACGCCTTCGCGACTGGCGCGTTAGCTGAACGGGAACAGGCAGGCTGGCCACCTTTTTCGCGGTTGGCGTTGCTGCGCGCCGAAGCGACACACCCGCAGGAAGCCATGAAGTTTCTGCGGGCCGCATTGAGCCTCGCGCAGAGTCACCACGCTCGTGGCGTAGAACTTCTGGGGCCCGCGCCCGCACCGATGGAGCGACGAGCCGGTCGCCATCGTGCTCAATTGCTTCTGCATGCGGCCACGCATGTACCGCTGCAGCGATTGCTGGCCGCGTGGGTTCCGCAATTGGAAGCCATGCCTGAAGGCCGCCGGGTCCGATGGTCCCTCGATGTGGATCCCGCGGAACTGTTCTGATGCCGTTGCACACGAGCGCATCGCCGGATCGTCAGGTATGGATGCGCAGGTGGGTGCCTCGCACACTCGACTGGCTGCGTTCGTCTTGCCTGCTATGCTCTCTCCTCTGCTGGCTTCGACCTATTTGCCTTGAAATACTCGATCGAAAAACTGATACAGGCAGCGCTCGCGACGCTACCTCCCGATGTACTTCCCGGTGACATTCGACCCAACGTGATCGTCGAGCGCACGCGCGATGCTGCGCACGGAGATTTCGCCACCAACATCGCGATGCAATTGGCGAAGCCGGCGCGCAAGAATCCTCGCCAGCTCGCTCAGGCATTGCTCGATGCGCTTCCCGCGAGCGACCTGATCGAGAAGACAGAGATCGCAGGTCCGGGCTTCATCAACTTTCATCTCTCTGCCGCCGCCTATCAGCAGGAGCTGTCGCGAATTCTGGATTTCGGTCCGGTGTATGGATTCACGAAAGGCGGTGCAGGCATTCCAACCCTGGTCGAGTTCGTATCAGCAAATCCAACCGGTCCCCTGCACGTGGGTCACGGACGTCAGGCCGCGCTCGGCGACGCGCTTGTGTCGCTCCTGCAAAGCCAGGGTTACGAAGTCAAACGCGAGTTCTATTACAACGACGCCGGTGTGCAGATTCAGAATCTCGCGCTTTCTGTGCAGGCACGCGCCAGGGGCATCAAACCCGGCGACGCGAGTTGGCCTGAGTCTGCGTACAACGGCGAGTACATCCAGGACATCGCCGATGAGTTCCTGGCGAAGAACACGGTTCATGCAATGGACGGCGAACCAGTGAAGGCGAGCGGCAAACCCGACGACATCGAGTCCGTGCGCAAATTTGCGGTGACTTACCTGCGACGCGAGCAAGACATCGATCTGCAAAAGTTCGGTGTGCTGTTCGATGTGTACTTCCTGGAGTCCAGCCTCTACACCGACGGCAAGGTCGAAGAGACCGTCAATCGACTGATCGCGAGCGGCAAGACCTACGAGAACGAAGGCGCGTTATGGCTGCGAACGACAGAGTACGGCGATGACAAAGATCGAGTGATGCGTAAGTCTGATGGCACGTACACCTACTTCGTTCCCGATGTGGCTTATCACGTCACCAAGTGGCAGCGCGGCTATCTCAAAGCCATCAATGTGCAAGGAAGCGATCATCACGGCACGACCGCGCGAGTTCGAGCAGGACTGCAAGCGTTAGGCGCGGGGGTTCCGCAAGGCTATCCCGACTACGTACTGCATAAGATGGTTCGCGTCATGCGCGGCGGCGAGGAAGTGAAGATTTCCAAACGCGCGGGTTCATACGTGACGCTGCGCGATCTGATCGAATGGGTTGGTCGCGATGCTGTGCGGTTCTTCCTGGTTTCGCGCAAGGCCGATTCAGAATTCATCTTCGACATCGATCTCGCACTCGCGCAGAGCGAAGAGAATCCCGTGTACTACGTGCAGTACGCGCACGCTCGTGTGTGCAGCGTGTTCCGGCAATTGCACGAAAAGGGACTGACGCACGAGCGTGAGATTGGTGAACGCAATGTGGCTCTTCTGATTGAACCGCATGAGAAGGCTTTGATTCGTCGGCTGACGTTCTTTCCTGAACTACTCGAGAATGCGGCAACGGCACTCGAGCCGCATCAGCTTGCGCATTACCTGCGCGAGCTTGCGGGCGATTTCCACACCTACTACAACGCGCATCAATTTCTCGTGGACGAAGTGAATTTGCGAAATGCACGTCTGAATCTGATCGCAGCCACACGTCAGGTCATCCAGAACGGACTGAAGCTGTTGGGTGTGACTGCGCCTGAGAGAATGGCCAGAGAACCACCCGCTGCAATCGTGAGCTAATCCGCTCGCGAACCTCATGCGTTTTCAGTATCCAGCCGTGTGCAGCGCGCCGTCATGATTGAGCGTTGTTCACCCGCTCTGCGCCCACAGACGATCTAGACTTCATCTCATGGCTCGCGATTACAAGAACACCAAACGCCGCACCAGCAGTGGTTCCGGACTGTCCGGAATTGCGGGCTTTGTGCTGGGACTCGGATTCGGACTGGCCGTGGCTACCGGCGTTTATCTCTACGATCGACGACCGTCCTCGCGTCTGGCGCAGGAAGCAGCGCCAATCACGCGCGACGATGAGCCCGCGAGCAACAAACCCGCACCCGCATCGTCGCAGGAATCGGAAACGCAATTCGACTTCTACGAGATGCTGCCGAAGTTCGAAGTCGTCATTCCAGAGAAGAACGGCAGTGGCAGCAGTGGAGCAACCGCTTCGACGACAGACACCGTGCAGAAGCCTGGCGCTTACATCCTCCAGGCAGGCTCATTCCGACGCATGCAGGATGCCGATCGAGTTCGTGCGCTGATCGCTCTGCAGGGCGTCGAATCGAAAATCGAGAAAGTGACCGTCGACAACGACACGTGGCACCGAGTGCGCATCGGGCCGATCACGAACTTGCAGAAGCTGGAAGAGACTCGCAGCAAGCTACGCCAGGCGCAGATCGAAGCGCTGGTGATTAAAGTCGGCGGGTAAAGAACACTAGCCGCGAAAAAGCACAAAACGCGCAATATCCAAGGACCATGAGCCGGAGACACGCGCAAAGCCTCCGCATGATGCCAATGCAAATCGCGTCGACTTTGTGCTGTTTGCGCCTTTTTGCGGCTAGCGAGCTCTTCTCAGTCCTCAGCCAGCTGCCTGAAATCCACGCCGAGAGAACGCAGCTTGCGATACAAGTGAGTGCGTTCCATGCCGACGCGCTTGGCGAGCTGACCGACCTTGCCGTTGCACAGGATCAACTGCTGCTGCAGATAAGCGCGTTCGAAATGCTCGCGAGCTTCACGCAGCGGCAATGCCAGCAAATCCTGCTTGACCAGCGGTTCTGTAGTCGGTGACTGAGAGGCGAGCTCACGCTCGATCTCCTCGAGGCGGATCTCTTCTTCGCCGCCGAGAATCAACAAACGCTGCACGAGGTTCTTGAGCTCGCGAATGTTGCCGGGCCAGGGATAGTTACGAAGTCTATTTTGGGCAGCCACTCCAAAGCGGCGAAACGGCAGTCGCTCTTCGTCGACCAGACGATCGATGTAGTACCGCAGCAGATCAGGCACGTCCTGAGCGTAGTCGCGCAACGGCGGGACCGTGAGAGTGATCACGTTCAAGCGCGACAACAGCTCCGGTCGAAGTGGCGAGCCGCCGTCTGCGCTCAGCAAACGTGGCGATGCCGAGCTGATGACGCGGAAATTCAACTTCACGGGCGCGGCGCCGCCGACACGCGTGATCGTCTTCGTTTCCAGCGCGGCGACCAGCAGTCCTTGTGCTTTCTGCGGCAGATCCTCGAGTCCGTTAATGAACAACACGCCGCCTGCGGCCTGCTCGAGCAATCCGGCATGAATGCCGGAAGTATCTTCAGTGCCGTACAGAGCCGATGCGGAGCTGTCGTCGGTCATGCCCGTTGCAACGAGTTGCACGAACGGACCTGCGGTGCGAGGACTGATCGAATGAATGTAGCGTGCGAAAGCTTCCCGACCTGTGCCGGGCTCTCCGACAACGAGGACTGGCGTTTCATGCGGAGCGACCTGCTGCACTTGCTCTCGCAGTGCATGCATCGCGCGACTCTTGCCCACTGGCGCAATCAATGTGGGCGCGAGTGTGCGACCGGTCTGTCGTCGATTGCGGCCTGAATCGAGCGCTCGCTCCACCGTGCGTAACAATTTCGCCAACGAGAGCGGCTTCTCTACGAAATCAAAGGCGCCCAGTCGGGTTGCTTCGACTGCTGTCTCGACGGTGCCGTGTCCAGACATCATCACCACTGGACAGCTCGATCCATTCGTCTGCGTCCATTCACGTAACAGCGTGATGCCGTCGGTATCGGGCATCCAGATATCGAGAAGTACCAGGTCAGGGTCGTGCTGTGCTCGACGCGAGCGGG
>JBJMWN010000113.1:0-7130 GCA_045810085.1 Povalibacter sp.
CGCCGCGAGAAGATCCTCGAGTGGACCCGCTGCGAGAATACCCATGAGCTCATAGTCGATCGGTTCGGCATCCGAGATTCGGTGATGAATCTCCTCGATGATGCGGAAACCAGTTTTTGGATCTTCTTCAGAGAGACGCCAAAGCTCTTCCCATGCGTCGCCATAGGCTCCGCGAATTTCTATCCATTCAGTGGCTATGCGTTGGACGTACTCTGAATCCATCCAGATCTCCTAACTTTATATAGACCGCCTAAGTCCGGTATTCATTTGCCGCTCGGAGTAACGATAAGCGTGGAAATTGTTGAGCTCATCCGTGAGTTACCTTCCATTACTGAGGCCGTTCGTTGGCTTGTTATACCGCAGTGGCTTTAACTCAACATAGATTCCGCAGCGAGCGGGCGTCAATGCCTCTGGAGCTCGATGCGGTGACGTTTGATTCGCGAGGTTATGTCAGGAGCGCGGTGATTCAGATCCGATGAGTGATCAACGGCCGCGCGCCACCTGCCCTCCCCCTCACGCATGAGGGCAGCAGGAGCGGACACTTCCTCCTAGCGCTGTGGTGATCGGGGTTGATGCGAATTTGTCCGAACGTTGCGCTTCCCTCACCCGCACTTCGCAATCATCTACTGCAGCTCATACGCTGCGACAGTCTTGTGGAAGAACGTCGGCACGTAGACGATTTTCTTTTTCGGGTCGTAGCCGATGTCGGCGGCGTTCGCTTTGTCCGTGCGCGTGTCCAGCAACAAATCGCGCGTACCGTCCGCTTTGATGACCGATACGGTGCCCTGCCACGTCGAGATCAGGAACTCGTTGTCCGAGATCGGCTCGAGGCCATCGATCGTGCCTTCGATGTCAGAGCTGAAGGGTTTCAGAGAGCGATCGGCGGCGACGCGATAAGCATTCTTTCCGTCGAGGAGGTATAGCGTTCCTTTGTGGACGAGGACGCCGTTCGGACCTTGCAGGTTGTCGATGTACACCTCGGGCTTGTCGTTCTTGAGGACGAACAGTTTCTTTCCGAGTGAGTCTGATGCGTAGATGGTGCCGTCTGGGCTTGCAGCGACATCGTTCAATCCTTTCGCGCCTGGCATCGCGATGCGTTTGACGATTGCGCCTTTCTCCACATCCACGACGACCATCTGAGTCATGTCGCCCACGTAGAGCAGATTGCCGTGGAGTGCCAGACCCTTTGGTGCGCTCAAACCGGTGACCCATTCAGCGGCGATGATGCTGCCATCCATGCCGAGCTTGCCGAGTGATCCTTTCTTGTCATCGGCCCACGGTTCGCCATCGATGTTGGAGGTGTAGAGCACCTGTCGTTTCTCGTCGTACACGACCGATTCGGGAACGGCGATTTCCGCCTTCGATTCCCATTTCTTCACCAGCTTGTGCGACTGCGCCTGTGCCGTGATTGCGATGATCGAACCGAGTATGACGACGAGCGTCTTACGCATGAGAACTCCCCTGACTATTGATTGCATCCGCGACGCCGAGTCTGGCTCGTTACTCTCGAGACGGGAAGCCCACATCCCATTTTCCGTCGCGTCACCAGCGTTTTGATCTGCACACCAACGCTCGATGCGATGGAATTCTGAATCCTATGCGAGCACGACGTGTGTTCATCTTTGCTTCGCAACTGCATCTCCTGCTCCCGACGCAAGACCAGCGCTGTCAGCGCCAGTCCGAAGCGACAACCATCCAATTCAATCGACGATCACACAGCGCGCGCATTTTGATCAGCAACATGTGTGAGCGCAGCACGATCGTTCTTCTCGAGCGTGAATGTTCAAATCGAACGCACGAGAATTCATGATTGCGATTCTTCTCATCTTCATCACCGTGCAAAAAGTGCATGGAGCACTCGTGATACGCGCGCGTTCATGACACTCACTTCATGGTGAAGCGATGACACCGTGTAGCAACTGCACGGTCTTTGCACACGAGCCACACTGTTGCGTTCACAACCTATTTTCATCTCATTTTGTTGGTGCTATCACAAAACCACACTGTTGTAGCGCTCGCGCATGTATCGCCGCCGCTACACGCCAATTGAAGGGGGAAATCATGGTTATGCATTTGCGTATGTCGCAAAAACCATTCGTGAGAGCGGATGGACGTGGTCTTCGGTTTATTCACATCGCAACTGTCGGGTTCGCGTTGACTCCGTCATTGCTTCTCGCACAAGCACCTGTGCCAGAGGGCAGCAATCAAAGCGAGACTTCGCTCGAGACTGTCGTCGTCACAGGTAGCGCGGTGACTGGCGGTGTCACGAAACTGGAAGCGAGTTACAACATTGTCACGGCAACGGACGAACAGATCCGACAAGCGAATCCAAGAAGCACCGCGGATCTTCTAAAAATTTCTCCGGGACTCTGGCCTGAATCGACCGGTGGTCAGACCGGCGCGAATATCGAGATCGCAGGTTTTCCCGGCGGTGGTGACGCGCCCTACTTCACAACCATGATGATGGGTTCACCGCTGTACGGCATGCCAACGCTGTCGTTCTTCGAGACGACGAGTATTTTTCGACTCGATGACACAGTGAAGTCGGTGGAAATTCTGCAAGGCGGGCCTTCAGTAGTATTCGCGGGCGGTCAGATTGGCGCGACGGCGAATTTCTTTCTCAAGACTGGCACGGATCATCCCACCGGCAGTCTCGGTCTGACGTACGGCGATGAGGATCTCTGGCGTCTCGATGGATTCTCCGGCTTCAAACTTGGGGAAGGCTGGTTCGGTAGTGTCGGTGGTTTCTATCGGACCTCGAGCGGCGTGCGCGATCCACAATTCAAAGCGGACGACGGCGGCCAACTCACAGCGACGCTCAAGCATGAGACCGACGCAGGACAGTTCACTGTGTATGCGCGCTACCTGGACGACAAGAATCAGTTCATCACACCGATACCGCTGATCCAGCGAGGTACGGACAACTTCAGTGCCTACCCTGGATTTGACCCGCTGACCGCAACGTACAACAGCAAGGCCATTCAGCACGTGCGGCTCGAAGGCTATCCAGGCGGCGGAACGAATGCGGATCTTGCCAATGGTCGCGGCGCGCAGATGCTGTTCATCGGTGCGAACTTCGATCAGGAGCTCGGCAACGGCTGGTCGATCAGCGACAAGTTCCTCGCTAACGGCGGCGACGTCGATACGAACGCGCTCTTCTCAGGCAGCAATCCTGCTGCGTTGACCGATGAGCTGTACACCATTTCCACCGATCTCGGCGGACTGGGACTACCAGCAGGATCTGCGACTGCGAATTTCGTTGGTGGTGGCGCAGTTCCAGCGGATCAAAGTGTCATTCATCAAGGCTGGTGGTTCATCCACAAGGAGCTCGAGAACGTCAATAACGATTTCCGCTTGAGCAAAGAGATCGCCGAAGGCAACACGTTGACGTTGGGCTTATATCTCGCTTACTACACCATGGACGACGAATGGGCATTGGGCAATCAGATGATGATGACCAATGAACCCAATGCTCGACCGATCACGGTGAGCTACGTCAATGGCGGACAGACATTCCTGAAGACAGACGAGCAAGGCTTCCTCGACTACGGCGGCTTCAACATCGCTCAGAGCGGCCATGCATTCAACTCCGCACTGTATCTGTCGGACTCGTGGCGCATCGACAAGTGGCTCCTCGATGCTTCAGTGCGCGTTGAGAATCAGGATGCAACCAACCGTGTTTGCCACCTCGGGAATGTGAATTTGGATGCGAACCCCTTGACGCTGTACGACAACTCGGTGCCGGTCTGCGATGGCACGCTGGACATTACGGACTACGACGAGACGTTCACTTCATGGACGGTAGGTGCCAACTACAGCTTCACCGACAACATGTCTTCTTACGTGCGTGTGAATCGCGGCGGCCACTTCGCGGACTTCGATAACGGCATTCGCGGCAACCAGACGGGCGATACACCACCCGTGCAAGTCGTCCGCAACTACGAGGTCGGGTTCAAGTTCCAGAACGATCTGATCTACGCGGATATCAGTGCTTACTTCCGCGACTTCACGGGCTTGCTGTACCAGCCGACCAATGGCGCGGGCACACCTGTGGGCGATCAGCTCACTTATGGATCTGAGTCGAAAGGAGTCAACTTCATTGGTGCCCTCACACCGGGCGAAAACTTCAGGTTCCAGGTGGTCGCTAACTATCTCGATGGCGAGTACACCGATTACTCAGCGTGCGTTCCGTACGTCAACGTCGTCACCGGCAACGGCTGTGCACCGATCGAAGGTCAGCAACTGCAGCGCCAGCCGAAGCTGCGCTTCATGCTCACGCCGAGCTATCGGCTTCCGGTTGGATTCGGCGATATAGAGGCGTACGTCACGTATACGGACGTTGGCGATCACACGCAGGATCAATCAGGACTGCAGCAGCTGGGCACGTATTACACGTGGGACTTCGGTATCACTGCTCACGTCGGAGACAATTTGCAGTTGGCACTGCGCGGAACCAACGTGACCGATGAGCTCGGTCTTACCGAAAGTAACTCGCGCATCTTTGGGCCCGCTGCGGGATCAGGCGGTGTGCTATTGGCTCGTCCGATGGAAGGCAAAGAGATCAACTTCCAGGCCAAGTATCAGTGGTAGGTGCGACACGCGAGCGGCGGCTGTACTGGCCGCCGCTCCTTCTGCTCATCGCAGGCACCGTAAGCGCAGCGACATCCGAGAGCACGAAAGAGGTGCCCGGAGCGCCGTTGCAATTTCAGATCACCGAAGGCCGCATTCTCAATTCGTTCTATCAACAAGGTCCTGTCTCCGCTCATCTGTTACTGACTGCTGGAACTCAACCCAGGTTGTTGGTGGCATTTCCTGCAGGGAATAGCGGGACTGGCATTTGGTTCGAGAGGACTCAGAGCCCCGCGAAATGGACTCTGGGTGAAGTTCACGCGACGAGTCGCAAAGATAGCCGCGGCCGAACTCTGCACGGAATCACTGCGACAGCCACCGTCGACGTTCCATTGATCGTGCGTGATGCAGTACTCAGCAGTGTTCGAGTGCTGCGTGACTATCAAATCCTGGGCACGTATCCCACCGAAGTTAAGAGCAGTGCAAAGATCGCCGGCAACACAGTCGAATGGGCGCGTCCACGCCTCGATGATGCAGCCGGGTATTCACTCTCGATCACGGTCGAGAATGGCGAAATACGCAACGTACCGGGACAACCGGTCGCGCTTTCACCCTCGCACGCTGGCGAACCGCTGCAACTTCGGATCACAGCATTGACAGGAGAGACACCGCTGAGACCTCTCGGTAACAGCTTGCTCAGCTCGAATGCGAACGATGATGTTCGCAGTCAGCAGGTGTTGCGCTTCCTGAGCTACGAAGAAAAGTATCTGGCGGGCTCGTGGCGATTCGATACCTACTTCGGTCGCGACACGTTGATGTCGTTGCGCTTGCTCATGCCCGCCTTGCAACCACAAGCGATCGAACGCGGGCTGGTCTCCGTTCTGGAGCGGCTGGCTCCCAATGGCGAGGTGGCTCACGAGGAAGATATCGGCGAGTTCGCCGTGCTGCGTCATCGCAAGGAAGGCAAAGGTAATAGCGATGCACCGATCTACGACTACAAAATGATCGACGACGATTTCATGTTGGCCGCCGTTGCGGGGGCTTATCTGCTCGAACAACCACGCGGTCGCGAGCGCGCCAAAATTTTTCTATCGAGCTCAATGAAAAGCGGAGAACGCGTCGGCGCTGCACTCGCGCGCAATTTCATCTGGGTCACGCAGTCGGCACGTGTGTTCGCAGACAAACCTGAACCCGCCAATCTGATCTCGCTCAAACCGGGCATCAGTGTCGGCGAGTGGCGTGATAGCGAGGATGGACTTGCGGGCGGACGTTATCCGTTCGATGTCAATGCAGCACTCGTGCCCGCGGCGATGAGCGCCATCGCACAGTTCGTCGCTAGCGGCGTGCTGAATCCGTATCTCAACACCGAGCAACGCAGCGCGCTTGCATCGGCTGCCAACATTTCCAGCGCCTGGTCGCGGCACGCGCCATCGCTGTTTCGCCTCAAACTGAACAATGCAGATGTGCGACGCCAGATCACTGCCTACGCGAAAGATCTTGGCGTAAGTTCAACGGCAGCACTCGCCTCGCTCCCAGCTGGCGATCTCAATGTGCATGTGATCGCACTCGATGCGGATCACAAACCGATTCCAGTCATTCACTCCGATGCTGGATTTGCATTGCTGCTCGGGAATCCACCGTCGGACGATGTCGATCTGTTCGTCGACAACATGCTGCGACCGTTTCCTGCCGGACTTCTTACCGACGCTGGTCTCGTCGTTGCAAACCCGGTGTTCGCAGATGCGACGCGTCAGGCTAAGTTGAGCCCGACGGCTTATCACGGCTCAGTCGTCTGGTCCTGGCAGCAAGCGATGCTGGCAGCAGGTCTCGAACGTCAGATCGCGCGAACCGACTTGCCTGCAGCCACCATCGATCGCTTGCGTTCAGCACGCCAAAAATTGTGGGCAGTGATCGAGAACACGCGCGAATCACGCTCGTCCGAACTCTGGTCATGGAAGTTTGCGAACGGTCGCTATCAGCCCGTACCTTTCGGTCAAACCAGCGGCGATGCCGATGAATCGAATGCCGCGCAGTTGTGGAGTACGGTGTATCTGGCGATTGCTCCTGAGAAGAAGCAGTAGCGACATCGAACACGAAGATCGGTAGAGGGCCTTCGCGACATTCGGCTAAGACCCCAATTTTTCTCACCTGTGGCTACGGCATCGGCCGCATGACGTTCGGCTAAAGCCGAACCCACAGTGAGAAAGAGAGCAGCATCTCGCTCCGCTTGCTTGAACTCCTTTGGCCCACATGGCGAGCAAATTGCTCTCGCTCTTGCTCTCGTTGTGGTTTCGGCTTTGCTGTGGTTTCGGCTTTGCTGTGGGTTCGGCTTTAGCCGAACTGTTTGCGGCTGACGCACGTACAGCCCTGTGGGTTCGGCTTTAGCCGAACAGCTTGCAGCTGACGCACGTACGGCTAAAGCCGTACCCACAGTGATTCAGTGACACGCTTCTAAAGATTTCTCTTCACCGTCAACGCCGACGGACCCTGGCAGGTCGGCATGATTTCGATGGTGTTGATGTTCACATGCGATGGCAATGTCGCGGCCCAGTGCACGGCTT
>JBJMWN010000114.1:0-8614 GCA_045810085.1 Povalibacter sp.
CCCTGGCATCTCGCCTGCGATGGCAACGGTCCGGCATTTCACACAGCCATCGAACCGAGGCACCTTGCTGCTAGGCATCGGTGTCGTGGCAGCACTGGCACTGGTGGGCATTGGGATGTTGATGATGCGTCCTTCGACGCACGACATCGCAGCGCCGGCTGCAGTTGAACCAGCCGCCTCGACGAACGCTCCTGCAACTGCGACCACGAGCCCCGCCGATGAGATTGCAGCTGCCAAACACGCAATTGCAGAGGGACGCCTTGCTCCTCCAGCTCAGGACAACGCACTTCAGCACTATCGCTCGGCTCTGGGACTGGAGCCCGACAATGCCGAAGCGAAGGCCGGCATCGAGGACATTCTGCTCACGCTCGAAGAAGGCGTGACCCAGGCAATACAGGCACGCGATGCGCCTGCAGCAACTCGCGCATTGGCGACACTGCGGCAAGCGCAATCCGACTATCCGCAGCTCGCTCCATTGAGCGAACAGATCGTGCAGCTCTCACGCGCGCTCAGTGCTGCTTCCTCCAAGCCTGCTGCCGCCGCGAAGATTGCGCCGCCTCCGGTCGTAGCCGCTGTCCCGAACGCGCCGAACATCAAGCTGGCGCGCGCCCGAATTGCGTCTGGTCAATGGCTGACGCCCGAGGGCGATAGCGCCCTTACCTATCTACGCGCAGCGCGCACGCAGAATGAAGAAGGCTCAGTGATCACTATCCTGGCTACAGATCTTGGATCGCGATTGCTCGATCAAAGTCGTGCAGCGATTGCGGGGGGCGATGCACCGCAAGCACGTGCCCGTTACAACGATGCGATCAGTCTGGATCGCGAATTCGACCTCAGTCTTCCTGGCGCGCTCGAAGTGGGCAAGGAGCTCGATGAGCTCACGACCACTGAAAAGAACCAGAGCGCGAATCAGCTCAAGGAGCTTCTCGCGCCCGCCATCAAACAGAGAGAGAGCGGACAGCTGATCGAGCCTGCAGGTAACAACGCTTACGAAACGATCAAAGCGATCACGACGCAATACGGTGAAGTGGCTGAGGTGCGGGCGGAACAGCAGCGTCTCGTGTTCACGCTCCTCGATCACGCGCGTACCGCGTTCGCCTCAGGCGATCTCGAGCAAGCGGATCTCCTCGCAAAGCGTGCTGAAGAACTCGTTCCTGGAATGAGCGCGACGGAGACTCTGCGACAACAAGTGAACGCGGCGTTCGCCAAACGCACCGCTGCCACTTCTGTGATCAGCGCTGGAAGTCTGCGTCGTACACGTGAAATACCCGCCACCTATCCGCCGGAAGCACGTGTTCGCAACATCGAGGGCTGGGTCGATCTGGAGTTCACGGTGGCAGCTGACGGTTCGACTCGCGACATTGAGGTGAAGGCGGCACAACCCGCAAACACTTTCGACAAAGCGGCCTCAGATGCACTTCGTCGCTGGCGCTTCGAGCCCGTTCTCCGCGATAACGAGGCAGTCGATCAGCGCGCCCGCATCAGGATGCAGTTCTCGCTGAAATAGATCAGCGGACTTTGGCTTGCTCGGTTGCCGACTGCGCGCCTGAATTGGCAGGTTCGAAACGTCGTCCCAGCCACCATCCCACCCCGGCCCAGAGCGCCGCGACGACAGCACCAAGCAGGGCGAGTCCCGCTGGGCCGAAGCCAATCGCTTCCAATGCTTTGTTCACTTGCGCCGACAGGGCGTCCGCCCCTCGATAGACAGGTACGTCGATGGTGCTCTTCGCCTTGTACTTGCTCTCCTTGTCGAGCGGACTCCACAGCATTTCGCGGCCAGGGCGGACGAACGCATATTCCATCGCGCGCCGGAGCACCACGACTACGGCCAACGTTGCGAGCGTTCCAGAAACGGCAATTGCTACGAACCCGCCCACCATGATCAAGGGAACGACTGTGACGAGAGCGATCACTCCGAATCGCTGTGCAATGCGACCGGTGAGAAATATTTGCGAGAGCACTGTGAGCAGTTGAACGATCCAATCGAATCTTGCAAACACACGGGTGCGATCGGTGATTTCCGGATAGTTGATTTCGACCAGCCGCAGCTGTTCGAAATAGAGAAACGTATTCACGATGGAAATCATCACAACGAACAGCGCGATGCCCAGCAAGTAGGGCGAACGCAAAATCAGCGTAACTCCAGCAAACATATTGCCGCCGATCGGACGATCCTCGGCACGCTCCGACTCTGATGCCCGGTTGTGCCAGATACGCAGCAGTAACTGCTGACAAACGATTGCGGCAACGAACATCGCCGCTCCCAGAAAAAGCAGTCCGCTGTTACCGATCGTCTTGACACTGACATCAGAGACGAGCGGTCCGGCGAGTGCGCCAGCACTTCCCCCCGCCGCAATAAATCCAAACAGCCGCTTGCTTTGTGGGCGATCGAACAGCTCGAGCAGAAAGCTCCAGAAGATCGAGAGCAGGAACAGGTTGACGACGCTGATGAAGACGTAGAAGAACTTACCTGCTACCGGATCGATGGCATCGCCGCGCAACGCGAAGCCGATCAGACCCAGAACCACAGCGACAAACCCATACATCAATGGCAGGAAAACGCTGCGGCGAACGTGCGCAACGATGACACCGTAGAGAGGAATGATCAGGAGTGACGCAGCCCAGGTCACCATCCACAGATTCGCAGTCGCGTCCCGACCGATCAGCGTGCCAATGGTTTCTCGAAGCGGACGTACCGCGAAGTAGCCTGCCCACATGAAGAAGAAGAGTCCGAAGGCCGCAGTGACTGCACGCGTTTCCTGCGGTTCGATAGGCGCAACACGACTCAGCATCCGACCCAGGGGAGAGACCGTTACTGGCAGCGCCATATCATCCTCGGGATTTCAAGAGAGGATGAATCTAAACACAGTCACTGCTTCAGCGCTGAGCTATGCGATGAAGCACCCGGGCGAGCGCTCAAATCGACGACGCAGCCGCTTAAGAACGTGGGGTGCGGCAATGAGGCCGCGTCTACGCGGGACCTATTCCGGAAAACGGAATCCGTGCTGTCGAACGAGGCGTGTGCACGCGGTCGCCAGATGTAAATCGTAAGCGATGCCTGCGCCCCGGTTGATTTCGTCGATGGCCGCATCCAGACCCAGTGCTGGACGATAAGGCCGATTCGAGGACATCGCTTCCACCACGTCTGCGATCGCCAGAATGCGGGCTTCCAGCAGGATTTCTTCGCCTTTCATGGCCCGTGGATACCCGGTGCCATCGAAGCGTTCATGATGTTCGAAAATGATTTCGGCCACGGGCGCGCCGAGATCGATATTCGCGAGCAACTTACAACCCTCTTCCACATGGCCGCGCATCAAAGTCTGTTCTGCGTGGGTCAGCGGACCGGGCTTTGAAAGAATCGCAGCGGGTACCGAGATGTTACCGATGTCATGCAGCAGAGCTGCGACACGCAACGCATGCTGACGCTCTCCATCCAAACCGGCTTCACGGCCGAGCGCGACGGCAAGGGCCGCAACCCGACGAGCCGAACCCGCAGTGTAGGGATCGTGCTTTTCGCTCAGTGTCAGTAGCGCATCGATCAGGCCCTGCACAGCAACGTCCGTACGTTGCAGAGATGCCAACGTCTGCGCATACGCGCGCTTGGTTTGCAGCACACGCCAGACGGCATCGCTCAGTGCGCTCAACAGTCGCTGATCCGATTCGCCATAGGCGCCTTCGCGATTGGCGACGCCGAGTACCGCAACCGTTTGCTCATCCGCGACCATCGGGACTGCAACGAAGCGCTGCAAATCAGGCAGACCATCCAACTGTGACTTCCAGGTCAGATCGTTACTGGAGGTCGGCTGACGCGTTCGCACGCATTCAGCGAAAAGAGAGACTTTGTTGAGCGAGCGCGGTTCGGCGCTCACCATGCTGGTGTGTGCTTTCGCGTGATCGCGCCAGGCGGCCAGCGAAATCGACTTGTCCGCAGGTTGAACAAAGAACAGATAGGCCAGCGGGCTGTTCGTGATGTCGACCGCCTGCTCCAGCATACGACGCACGACTGCGGATTCGTCTAAGGTTTCGGCCTGGCGAGAAAGATCGACCATGAACTCCAGCTGCCGCTGTTCCACGCGTTGCAACGCTGCTTCGCGACGGCGTTGTGACACATCTCGAATGATCAAAACCGCATCGCCCCGCGAGCTCTGCAAGTGGCCCACGCTGACTTCGGCATCCATTACCGAGCCGTCGCGCCGCTTGTGAGCGACTTCATAGCGCTCCGGTTGCGAGGGAACGAACTTCAGTCGCGCCGTGCCTGTGCCGACACCATGCTGCTCGATGTCTCCCACAGACATCTTGATCAACTCTTCGCGGCTGTAACCGGTGAGTCGGCAGTACGCGCTGTTCACATCCAGGATGTGACCGTCTGCATCGATCACCCAGCATCCATCCGCGAGCGCCTCGATGAACGAACGATCTGACTTCGACTGCTCGATCTGTTTTCGATAAGCGCCCACCCGCTCGGTGAGATCACAGATGGAAACGAGATCCGCATTGCGGCCATCGAACTCGATCGCGCGCGACGAGAGCAGTCCGACAATGGGCGAACCATCTTTACGGCGATGCCGTGTCAGACCTGCTTCTTCGGTTTGTCCATCCGAGAGTGACACTGATTTGAGCGCGAGAAATTCTCCGCGGCCGTAGCCGTAGGTCTCGAGCGCAGTGTCATTGACTGCGATAAATCCACCGGTCGCCTGATCAGCAATCCACATTGGCAATGGATTGGCCTCGAAGATGCGGCGGAAACGAGCTTCGCCCGAGGCGAGTCGCTGATTGGTCGCTTCGAGCTCACCGATCTGATTGCGCAATCGTGCTTGTGCCTGCTGCGCGCGCTCGGTTGCCATGGCCAGTGCTTGTTGTGCACGCTCGAGAGCTTCAGAGCGTGGAGGAGCGCCCTCCTCGAGTTTAGGCATGCGCACAGTTGAGTTGGACTTGCCCGTTGCTTCCGCAACCTTTGCAAGCAAGTCATCGAGAATTTTCGCGAGAGCTTCGGGTTGCTCGTTGCGCGAGAGAAAGCGTTCGGCGCCGAGCTCGAGCGCGAATCGCTCGTACTTCGGATCGTCGTGACGGCGGGTGTAGAAAATAAATGGAACGGCTTGCAGGCGCTCGTCCTGCTTCCACTTGCGGCACAGGGCAAAGCCATCCATGCGCGGCAGCACGATATCCGACACAACGACATGCGGAGGCTCGCGTCGAGCCGCATCGAGAGCTTCCAGCCCGTTGTTCGCTCTGACGATGCGATGACCGCGAGGAGCGAGCAGTTTCTCAAGCGCCGTCTGCTCTGACTCGCGCTCGTATGCAACCAGAATCACACCCATGCCGAACTCCTGCCTTGTCCGCGATCGCGGCTGCGGCAACGGACCCCATGCCTGATACCGGCAGACAAGTATGCCCAGTAAGTACTTGATTGGCACTGACCGACGGCTCCGGGACATCGGAACAGAGACGTGGAGCACAGATGAAGCCGGCGTGCGCCGGGGCGAGCTCGCGACAATTGCGGCTAGGCGCCGCTTTGTTCGAAGTCCTTGACCATGCGCTGGCGCAACTTCTCATCAGGCATGCGTCCCGAGCCGCCCTTGATGTTGTCGCGCATGTGATTCGTCCGCGAAGTTGCCGGAATGACGCAGGTCACCGCAGGATGCGAGACGATGTACTTCAGGAACAGCTGCGACCAGCTCGAGCAGTCGATCTCGCGGGCATAGCCCGGAAGCTTGCGATTGCCTACTTTGGTGAAGAGCGCGCCTTCTTCAAAAGGTCGATTGATCAGCACGGCAATGCCATGTTCCTGGCAGAACGGCAGCAGCGTTTGTTCTGCAGCACGAGTCGCAATCGAATAGTTGAACTGCACGAAGTCGAAGGGTTCGGCACGCAGCGCAGCTTGGAGATCGGCGTGTGCACTGACCGTGTAATGAGTGATGCCGATATATCGCACCCGTCCTGCTTCTTTGAGCGAACGCAGCGTCGGCAGGTGGGTTCGCCAGTCGAGCAGATTGTGAATCTGCAACAGATCGAGCTGCTTCGTTCGCAGTAATCGAAATGAATTCTCGATCTGGGCAGTCCCTTTGTCGGCGCCGCTCGTCCAGACCTTTGTCGCAAGAAAGGTGCGATCGCGCGCGCTTGCGGCCTCGACCAATTCGCCTGTGACACTCTCTGCTCGCCCGTACATGGGAGAGCTATCGATCAGTGAAGCACCGGCTTGGTAGAAGGAGTCGAGGACCTCCTTCAATGGCGCGCGCTCTGCCTGAGAGCTTCCCACATCGAAAGTGTTCCAGGTCCCCATGCCGATCACGGGCACGGATTCTCGGCCTCCGGACGCCGGGATCGGACGACGCAGCATGGGTTTCGGCTTCGAAGCGGATTCAGCGCCGGCGGAGGCAAGCGACATGCTGACTCCCAAGGTGAGCTGACCAAGAACGTCTCTGCGAGTGAAAGTGATCATGCAGGTACGACTGCGACTGCGCCCGGTTCGTTCAATGCAGCAGAGCGTGGGCTCAGTCGAGCGTGCGGTTCACTTTCATCCAATAGAGGCCGAGCGTCGACACCTGCTCGGTAAATTGCGTGAAGTCCACCGGTTTCACGATGTAGCTGTTCGCATGCTTTTCGTAGCTGCGGATCATGTCGGACTCCTGATCCGAGGAGGACATGATCACGATGGGAATCGAACGCAACTGAGGATCCGCCTTGATGCGCGCGAGCACATCGAGACCGTCGATCTTCGGCATGTGCAGATCGAGCAGCATCAACCGCGGATTGCCCGGCGGGCGATCAGCGTATGCGCCTTTGCGCATCAGGTAATTGAGCGCAGCCTCGCCATCCTGCACCCAGACGATGTTGCGACTCACGCCGCCGAGATTAAGCGCTCGCGTGGTGAGTTCTGCGTCCGTTGCATTGTCATCTGCGAGCAATACGTAGCCAGAATTCATTGTTAGTTTCCGAGTGAAGGTTTCATCCAAGCGTACGGTCAGAGCGCGCTGCTTGCGAGCTGCGCCTGCTCTGAGTCCCAGAGCGCGTCACCCTTTTCCGCCAGAGAAATCACAAAGGCATATTCGCGCGCGACTTCGCGCAAATGTTCGAAGCGACCGGACTGTCCGCCATGGCCCGCTTCCATATTGGTGTGCAACAACACCGGATGAGGATCGGTCTTCAGGTCGCGCAATCGAGCCACCCATTTAGCGGGCTCGTAATACTGGACCTGGCTGTCCCACAGACCGGTAGTGACCAAAAAGGGTGGATAGGACTGTGCACGCACGTTGTCGTAAGGCGAATAAGAAAGCATGTAGCGATACGCGTCGAGTTCATTCGGATCGCCCCACTCCTCGTATTCGAGTGTCGTGAGCGGAATGGATTCGTCCAGCATGGTCGTCACGATATCAACGAAGGGCACATTGGCCACGGCGCCACCGTAATACTCAGGCGCTGTGTTCATCACCGCGCCGATCAACAGACCACCAGCGCTGCCGCCAGACGCATACACACGACCAGCACGGGTGTAGCGATGCTCGATGAGATACCTGGTCACATCGATGAAGTCGAAGAAGGTGTTCCATTTTTTGAGCAAGCGACCGCTGTCGTACCAGCGGCGACCCAGTTCCTGCCCACCGCGTACATGGGCCAGCACATAGACGAAGCCACGATCGAGCAAGGACAAGCGCGCTGAGCTGAACGAGGGATCGATGCAAAGACCGTAAGCGCCGTAGGCGTATTGAAAGAGTGGCGCTGAGCCATCGAGCTTGCAGTCTTTGCGATAAACGATGGAAACGGGAATGCGCTCGCCATCCCGCGCCGGCACCCAAACGAATTCGCTGGTGTAACGGGCTGGGTCGAAATCTCCCAGAACGGGTTCACGCTTCAGCAGCGTGCGCTCGCCAGATGTGACATCGAACTCCAACGTGGACGCAGGCGTCGTGAGCGAGGTGTAGACGTAGCGTAGGCGACTGGTTTCCAGCTCCGGATTCGAGCCCAGATGCATCGTGTACGCCGGATCATCTGCGATCAGATGCTGCGGCGACTGATCCCATCGTTGCACACGGATTTTTCTCAGACCTTCCGAGCGCTCGCTGACAGCCATGAAATCGCGGAAGACTTCGAAGTCATGAATGAACACTGCGGGGTCGTGCGGCACGATATCGCGCCAGCGTTGCACATTGCCGTGAGTGCCCTTGGTGCGATCGCTTTCCGCAATCAGCGGAACGGAAGCAATTCGAAAATTCAATGCCTGCCAGTTGGTTCGAATCAGAAATTGATGATCGAGATGTTCGATCTGATATTCGTGTTCCTCAACACGGGTCGCGAATACCGAGAATTCGAGGGCTGGATCATCGGTGCGGGCATAGCGCCATTCGGAGGTTGTCGTGCTCTCCGAGCCGATGAACAGGTAACGCTCGGACTTACTGCGCTCGACTGACAAGCTGAAGCTCTCATCAGCTTCTTCATAGACGAGCGTGTCCAGGCTCGAGTCCGTGCCGAGCACGTGACGCTTCACTCGGCGTCCCAGCAAGGTGACGGGATCCTTCTCGACGTAAAGCAACGTGCGATTGTCGTCAGCCCATGCGATGTCCGCCTCGACGTTTTCGATCACATCAGACAACAGTTCGCCCGTTGAGAGGGACCTCGC
>JBJMWN010000115.1:0-3393 GCA_045810085.1 Povalibacter sp.
GGCATCCGAAGCCCCGGATGAATGACAACGCATACTTTCTGTTTCCTTCCAGTCCAACTTCGTGGGTAAGCCGCGAATAAAGTGCATCACACTTTGCGAGTCGGGCGCGCAGTTGCGCGAGGACACCGCCCGCTAGTCACGCCTTCCTCGCACTCGATTGTGTCTACGCATCCGCCGATCGGGCGCGGGCAGACGCGCGCTAATCGAAGCGGAAGACGTTGCGATATCCCTGCCGCCAAGAGATGCCGTCGGCCGATCTCCAGACCAGGTCGGTCGAGGAGTTCTGCGCTGCACTGGTACCGAAGAAATAGGCAGACCCATTCAGGGACGCGAGGAACCCGGAGGGTACGTCATCCCATTTTTTCTCCCAGACCAGACCGTCCGTCGAGCACCAGACGTCATGCATCGCGAACGGCGTGTAACTCCCGTAGAGGCACATTTTGTCATTCAATGACAGAGCCGGCCCGAACGGGCGAGCGGGCAAGCCGCTGGCGCTCACCTGATTCCAAGTGATTCCATCTCGCGATTCCCATACATCGCTGTGATCCATCGAGGGGGAGATCCCACCGACTGCACAGAGTTTTCCGTTGTACACGACCAAGCGCACAGCTGCTCGTGGTGCGAACGCAGGCTTGTCAGTGACACGTGTCCAGTTCACTGCGTCTGCGGATGACCAGACTTCCGAGGCATACGGATCAGCGCTCGTGCCGCCAACAACCCACAGCTTCCCGTCGAACTCGATCGCTTGCGAGATGGCGTCGGGTGTGAACGGCACGGCGTCGACTAGCTTGGACCAGTTGCGTCCGTCTTCGCTCTGCCAAATTTCCCTGAGATATTTCGGCGCCGAATACTGCAGCCCACCGATCAGAATCAAGCGGTTTGAAAATACGAGCAGCTGCGCGCCCGAGGCGCCGAACACCGTGCTGAACCCGGGGAGCTCAGACACCTCTTCGGTCCAGTCGAAGCCGTCTTCAGAGGACCACAACCGTCGCTCTTCAGTCAGTACCCATAAACGATTCTTGTACCCAACTGCGGCAGCCGGATATTTGCGTGGTATCACGGCCGCGAGCGAGTTCTTCGACCATTTCTCCCCCGTCGCGGATGACCAAACATCATTGTCGCCCGGGCCGATCATCCACAGCTGCTCGTTCCAGACAGCCGCACCAGCGTTGTTTCTCGGCAGAAATTCTGCGCGCCGGGTCCTTTCAGTCCACGTCTTGCCGTCAAGCGTCGAGCGCACATCGTTTTGAGCACTTTGATATGCATCGCTGCCAGCGATCAGCCACATCCTTTGCGAATCGGCCACGACTGTGTGCGCGAACCGTGGACCGAACTCACCGGTCGATGTCTCCTCGGTCCAAGTCGCCCCGTCCTGGGAGGACCAGACGTCCTCATACATCACTCCGCTGCTGTATCCGCCGATGACCCAGAGTCGTCCGGCGAACGCAATCAGCTCATGCTGCTCGCGCTTGGCGAACGGGGCCGCCGCTGTGGCTTGTTGCCATGTTGAGCCATCGAGGGAATACCACACGTCGTTATAGTCATAGCCGGCTTCACCTCCACCACTCAGCCACAGCCGACCGTTGTAGGCAGTGGCCGCGAAAAATCCTCTCGGCGGATAGGGCTGAGCTTGCGGTACCGATGTCCAAACCTTGCCATCGAGCGATTTCCATACCTCATTCGAAATGACGTAGGGGCTGGTGCTTCTGCCCGCGATCAGCCAAAGCGCATCTTGGAATACGAGTAAGCGCGATTCGGCGCGAGCCGGCAGGTCCGTCGTCTCCACCCGCCAGTTGCGCCCGTCGAGCGAAGACCAGAGTTCCTGGGGCGTGAACGTCTCACTGGCCATCACCCACAGGCGCTCCTTGAAAGCGACTACGCTTTTTCCGATCACCCGAGCAAACTTGTTCTCTGGAGCTACGATGGTGCGCGTGCGGTGCGCTCCGTGCTCCAACCAGTACATCGCAGGCCGATGAATGTTGGCGAGCGGCTCCGTAAACGTGAGGTCAGTGAGTTTCGCTTGCGTGCCTTCTGCGCAAAGTGCGAGATGCTCAGGATCGCAGTTCAAGTCCGAGGATCGCCCGAAGTTCAGTTCTGCAGCCTGCGACCCAAATGTCAGTTCCGCATCGGACGGCCCAACCCATGCTGTCAGATCGACCGTGCGTGGGGCGACTCGCAACGTATAGCTCGCGATGGCGGCGAGGTGAGTTACGTCTGCCGCCTTCGCGGCCGTGATCACTGCGGAGCCGAGTCCAACGATGGTGACACTTCCAGTGTCGACGTCGACTGAGGCGACGCTGGGTGTGTTGCTCGTATAACTCACCGCACCGGTACCATTACCCCCAGCTGCAGCGTTCAGAAAGGCTGCGTCACCCAGGAACTTGTAGATGTCGCCGCTTTGAGCAAATGAAATGGTTTGGGCCTGGGGTTGCTGCGGTTGCGGTCGGTTTCCACCTCCGTGACTGCCGCCCCCGCACGCCGCGATGACAAGCGCCGCTATAAATGGCGCAAAACGACGGACAGACATTTCGAAACCCTTTGAATGTTGAAGCCACGATCCGGCAGCTGTGGCCAAATGGTAGTTCATTACGCAAAGTGGATGCACCGTTTAACGGCCGCATCCCACGCGTCTTGCATGCGACACATGTGGCAACCCACTCGAACTCCTGAGGCCTCATTTCAATTTGGCCCAACGCTCACCGGAACCGGCGGGCGAACACTTGCGCACCAAAGTGCGTGCGTGTTTGACGTCCGTGTTGATGGTGTTGTTAGGCGGACTGCGTGGACAAGCCATGCCTTTCATGCACCTGATCGCCTTCGCCACACTCGCTGAAGAAAAAGGAACAGTGCAACCACACCTACAAGTGCAGCACACCCGATAACAATGAAGGCCCCACCGTATGTCCATTGGACCAACTTGGCTGAGTGATATGACTCATTCCACCCACCCGACGAGGCCTTCTGCACAACGTGAGCTATAGCCGAAAGCATTGCTAAAGCAGCTAGCCCGTATCCCACGACGGTGAAGATCTTGTTCCGTCTTGGTCTCATGATTGAAATCTAACGCCGCCGCTGTGCCGCGAGTACAGGTGCCTCGCCTGTGCGAGTCGGAACCAGCGGATTGCTGGGCGCGCCGTGCACTAGAGACGCACCTGAATTGAAGATGGTCGCACTTTGCCGTACCCGTTGTTGCCCCACACTGTAACCACATAGGCCTGACCGGCGTGCAGCTCGCACGTGGCGGAGGACTGCATGACAGCTACGTTGTTTTCTCGGCCAAACATCGTCGCGGACGCGTTGATGCCTTGAACGAGATCGATATCTGCGTTTGTGCGACCCACGAATTCGCAGACTACGTTTCGACTCGAAACGGCCTCGATCTTCACGCGCTCG
>JBJMWN010000116.1:0-3512 GCA_045810085.1 Povalibacter sp.
AAAACGGGAGAGTATCGCCGTGGCATCGAGCTGTTCGAGCGGTTGGCAGGCGTCACCTGGGATGAGCAAGGCGAACCGCATCTGCCTACACGACTCGCGACGATGGTTAGCGTCGTGGCGCTGGCGGACATGTTGCAGCAGCAAGGTGATACACAACGGGCGCGCCGGTTGGCGCTGGCCTCGATGGCCGAAGCGACGCACGCAGTACGCGATCTGCAGCGCGGCGCTTTCTGGTATCTGAAATTTCGTGCGCAGACGATGATGTTACTTGGCGACCACCAGGGCGCATTGCAGGCGCTGGAAGATGCGGCTGGCCAGGGTCCGGGGCTGGACAATTGGTGGTTCACGTTGGAAATCGAGCCGCTGCTGGTGCCGCTGCACGATGAGCCGCGCTTCAAACGCCTGCTCGCCGCGATACGCGATCGAGTAGCCGTCGAACGTGAGTCGCTGGAAGCTTTGCGGCGCGCCGGCACGGTGCCGATTCGCAAGATCGAATAGCAAGCGCAGTCACAAAGTTCCTCGCATGCCTTGTTAGTGCGACCGAACCTCCATGAAAGCCTCCCCGAGGAGTCGGCCACATACGCGCAGCTGTGCAGCCGACAGACTGGCGACGCCCAGGAGCAACCCCGGCGTCGTTGGTTTATTCGCGTAATACGCATGAATGGGGCGCACGCCGAGGCTACGCCGTCGGGTTGCAAGAAGCAGTGCATCGAGTTGCCGATACGTCAATTGCGGCAGCCACGCGACCATGTGCATCCCCGAGCGCGAGTCATTGACCTGCGCTTCGGGCCAGTGGCGTCGCAGTGATCCGATCAGTGCAGCGCGACGCTTGCGCAACTCCAGCATGACCTTGCGCAGGTGGCGTTCGAACGCTCCGGAATGCATGAATGTCGCCAGCGCGTGCTGCTCGATGCTTCCGCATCCGAGATCCTCGAAACACTTTGCACGACGAAAATCTTCGAGCAGACCCGTGGGGCACACAAGATAGCCGAGGCGTATCCCCGGAAAGAATGTCTTCGAGAAGCTGCCGACGTAGAACACTCTCTCGTCCGTATCGAGCGATCGCAACGCTGGAATCTGTGTCGTGTCGTATCGAAACTCGCCATCGTAGTCATCTTCTATGATCCAGCTCGAGTGCTTCGCCGCGTAGCGAAGCAATTCTTCTCGCCGTGGCTGCGACATGATCGCTCCCGACGGAAATTGATGCGAGGGACTGACCCAGATCATCGATGGCCGGTTCGCAGGCAGCGCCCCGCACACCAGGCCTTCTCCATCGACGGGCGTGGGGAAGACGCGCGCGCCGTGAGTATGGATCGCATCCGACACGAGTTTGTAGCAAGGGTCTTCGATGACGACCGGATCGCCTTCGTCAACCAGCACGCGCAGCGCGAGCGCCAGTGCCTGCTGGGTGCCACTAACAATAAGCACATTCTTCGGTGAACAGACGAACCCGCGGCGGCGTGCAAGGTAGCGGCAGATTTCCTCGCGCAATTCCGGCAAGCCCTGCACCATCGGATAGCCCAGTGTCGATTCGCGTACCGCGCCGAGCAGGTGCGAGCGCCACATTTTCGGGACAGCGGTGTTGACCCGGGGATCACCGTATTGAAGGTCGTAGCGGACCTGGGGCATGCGGGCTCCGGGACCGCGGTGAGGCGTATTGCGCAGACGTGCGGAATATCGGGACGACGGCGGAGTGTTGTCTCGCTTCCGCGCGCGGGCTGTCTGCCCCGGACCTCGCAGCACGAAGGTGCCCGAACCATGGCGAGACCGGACCCACTGTTGGGACGAGAGCAGTTCGTAGGCGCTGACAATGGTGTTGCGGGACACCCTCAACTGCGATGCGAGCTCGCGCGAGGGTGGCAGCTTGTCGCCTGCAGTCATGCGTCCGTTGCGGATCGCCGCCTGGATTGCCCGTGCGAGCTGTTCGTAGGTAGCACCTTTGCGATCGAGTTGCAGATACATGAGTCGAAAGTGGTCCTAAGCGGGGAGGAAAAAGTGGTACCGCATACTTGTGCGTGTCCTTCTAGAGTCGGCCTACCTACTCGTGACCACACGAGTCTCCGCCGGTTCCACACTTTGGAGGATCCTTGCCATGGCTATCCGTTTGTCCACTGCGATCACCAGCATGTTTGGTTTGTTGTTGTGCGCCGCGTCCGCGAGCGCAGACGAGGAGGCGAGTCGTTGCAAGGACGTCCATGCGGACGTGCAGGAAATAGTCTCGAGCGAGAACTGCATGAGCCCACTGAACTTCTGTACCAGGGGAACCATCGACGGCAATCATGGCCTCGAGGGGACGACGTTCTTCAGCGTGGAAGGTGGTGCTGCAACACCGCCCACGTCTCCCGGCATACGCTCTTACAGTGGCGTTTTCACTATAACGACTGAACTGGGCGAGTTGGTCCTTCGCGAGACAGGCGTCACGTATCCGCGGCCCGGCAATCCCGAGGGCGGTGTGCTCAGCAGCATCATCGAAGTCAAAAGTGGGACAGGCAGGTATGAAGGCGCGACCGGCATCATGTTTTTCCACGGACGCTCGTTGAACGGCACCTTCGATGTGAAGTTGACCGGCACCTTGTGCACGGCGGGCCGTTGGCACGAATTTCAATAGTGACGCTGGTCGCGGCCCCAACACGGGCCACCGCGAAGACTTGCCATCGAAATTGTTGGCGCCGACGGCATCCATGCCGTCGGCGCACTGCCTTTTCGGACCAAACTACCTGCAGTGCTCGTACCATTCGAATTGGCGATGAAACGGAGAGCGGGAATGGTCATGAAGGGTTGCTCGTGGGTTTTCGGGTTTCTGATCCTGGCAACGATGCCGGTTCTTGCGGATCCTGCTGCCGGCCCGGTTCGTGAGCTGATTCCGGACACTTCCATCCCCATTCCACAGTTGCACTTCGACAGCGCCGGGGCCCTGGCTATTCAGGCTTCGGTTACGTCCTCAGAACACGACTTCGACTTCCTCGTCGGCGACTGGAAATTGCGAAATCGCAAACTGAAGTCCCGCCTTACGCACTCGGACGAATGGACGGCGTTCGAGTCGAGGGTGGAGATGCATCAGATCCTTGGCGGCATGGGCAACATCGACAAGTACACCGAGTTGGTGAGCGGCAAGCCATACGAAGGCGTGGCGCTGCGATTGTTCAATGCCAACACAAAACTCTGGAGCATCTACTGGGCCGACAGCAATACCGGTGCGCTGGACCCGCCCGTCGTGGGGTCATTCGTAAACAAGGTGGGTCACTTCTTTGCGCGCGACACGTACAAAGGGCAGAACATCATCGTGGTCTTCCGGTGGGATGCGCGCAATCCGCAGCGACCGATCTGGAGTCAGGCCTTCTCAACGGATGAGGGCAAAACCTGGGAATGGAATTCGATCAACGTGTCGGAGCGCATAAGGTAGCGAAGTCATCTCGGCGATTGGCATTTCCGACCATACGAGCGAGAGTATGGGCCCGCACATCGGAGAGACCTCACATGTCGCACAGCGAAATCAACCGCCGCGTGGTCCT
>JBJMWN010000117.1:0-13754 GCA_045810085.1 Povalibacter sp.
GATGCGGCATGAGCGCTGGCAACAAGGTTCTGTTCATCGATCGCGACGGCACTCTGATCGAAGAGCCACCCGATCAGCAGATAGACAGCTTGCAGAAGCTTCGCTTGCTTCCCGGTGTGATTCCAGCGCTCATTCGCTCGCGAGATGCGGGCTATTCGCTCGTGATGGTGAGTAACCAGGACGGGCGAGGCACAGACAGCTTCC
Organism: Povalibacter sp.; assembly: GCA_045810085.1. Taxonomy (GTDB): domain Bacteria; phylum Pseudomonadota; class Gammaproteobacteria; order Steroidobacterales; family Steroidobacteraceae; genus Steroidobacter. The sequence continues at coordinate 205 of JBJMWN010000117.1, forward strand.
CCGAAGCGTCCTTCCGTGAACCGCACGAATTTCTCAGCACGCTGCTGCGGTCTCAAGGTGTCGCCTTCGATGCCGAATTCATTTGTCCGCACTTCGCGAGCGACGGCTGTGAGTGTCGTAAACCGAAAACAGGTTTGCTCAAAGACTTTCTGCAGGAACATCCGCTCGATCGCAACGCGAGCTTTGTCATCGGTGATCGTGAGACTGATCTGCAGCTCGCCACAAATCTCGGCATTACGGGAATTCGCGTTGGACCTGCCTTTGAATCGTGGCCACAAATCGCGAACCGACTGACTCAAGTGGCTCGACGCGCCGAGATCAGCCGCAAGACGAAAGAGACGGATATCTCAGTCGCAGTTGATCTCAATCGCGAAGCACCGATTCACGTGTCGACAGGCCTGGGATTCTTCGATCACATGCTCGAACAGATCGCCAAGCACGGCGGGTTCTCGTTGGAGCTCACCTGCAAGGGTGATCTGCACATTGACGAGCATCACACCGTCGAAGACTCAGCATTGGCGCTTGGTCAGGCGCTGCGTCAGGCACTGGGCGATAAGCGGGGAATCCATCGCTACGGATTTCTATTGCCGATGGACGAGGCACTGGTGCAAGTCGCGATCGATCTGTCGGGTCGCCCGTACTTTGTTTTCGAAGGCACGTTCGGGCGCGACTCGGTTGGTCAACTTCCCACTGAACTTGTCCCGCACTTCTTCCGCTCGCTCGCGGAGACGCTGGGTGCAGCGATCAATATCAAGGTTCAAGGCGAGAATACTCATCACATGATCGAAGCTTGCTTCAAAGGCGTCGGCCGAGCACTGCGACAAGCTTTCCGCGTCGTGGATAGCGAACTTCCCAGCACCAAGGGCATGCTGTGAAGCCTCAACTCGCCATTATCGACAGCGGCGGCGCCAACATCGCGTCTCTGCAACTCGCGGTTGAGCGCCTCGGCGTGCCTGCAGAGCTGACGACCGATCCACAGCGTCTGCTGGAAGCCAGTCACGTGATTCTTCCTGGTGTCGGTGCCGCAGCCGATTGCATGGGACGACTGCGCAATGCTGGGCTGGTCGAGACCATTCGCAATCTGAAGCAGCCGTTACTGGGTATCTGTGTCGGCATGCAGTTGCTGTTCGAGTCTTCGGAAGAAGGTAACGTTCCGTGCTTAGGCGTGTTGCCAGGGCGAGTCGAACGATTGCCGAATCGCGCCGAACTGCCAGTGCCGCACATGGGCTGGAACCAGTTGGAGTTCTCTCGCCGCTCGCCTCTGCTTGAAGACATCGCCGAAGGGGACTACGTCTATTTCGTGCACAGCTATGCGGCGCCTGTGAGTTCCGCGACGCTGGCCACCACCACTTACGGACAACCGTTCTCGGCTGTCGTGCAGCAGCGCAACGTGTACGGCGCGCAATTTCACCCTGAGCGTTCCGCTCGGGTCGGCGCGCAACTGCTGCGTAACTTCATCAATCTCTGATCTCTACATGGAACTGATCCCTGCCATCGATTTGAAAGAAGGCCGCTGCGTTCGCCTGTTGAAGGGCGACTTCGATGCGGAAACCGTGTATTCGAACGACCCGGCCTCGATACTCGAGCGCTATCGCTCGCTCGGAGCACGCCGCGTTCACATCGTCGACCTGGATGGCGCACGCGACGGTGAGCAGCCAAACCGCGAAATCATTATCAAACTCGCGGCCGAACGCCTGGCTCGTCTGCAAGTCGGTGGCGGTCTGCGAACTCTGGATCGCGTGAAAGACTTTCTCGATAGCGGAGTGGAACGTGCAGTCATCGGCAGCACTGCCATCACCGCTCCGGATGAGGTCATGAGCTGGATGACACAGATCGATCCGAAGAAGGTGGTCCTTGCCTTCGATGTTCGTATCAATGACGCCGGCGAACCGATGCTCACCACACATGGATGGCAGAAGACCAGTCAGCTCGTCCTGTGGAAAGCGGTGGAGCGATATCTGAAGGTCGGCGCCACGCATGTGCTCTGCACGGACGTTTCGCGTGACGGCGCGCTCACCGGACCTAATTGTGAGTTGTACGCTGAAGCAGTCAGGCGCTTCCCAGAGATTCAGTGGCAGGCATCGGGCGGCGTCAGCAATGCCAATGATCTGCATGCGCTGCGAGAGTCTGGCGTCGCCGCCGTCATCAGCGGCAAAGCCATGCTCGAGAATCGAATCACTCCTGAGGAGTTACGGCCATTCTTGCCAAACGCATCATCCCCTGCCTTGACGTAAGAGACGGTCAGGTCGTCAAAGGTGTGCGCTTCCGCGACCATGTGGTCGTGGGCGACATCCTCGAACTTGCTGCACGCTATCGCGATGGCGGCGCGGACGAACTCGTGTTCTACGACATCACTGCAAGTCCTGATGGTCGCTCGGTGGATCGCAGTTGGGTTCGCCGAGTGGCGCGCATTCTCGATATTCCGTTCTGTGTTGCTGGCGGTATTCGCAGCGTCGAAGATGCCGAGCAAGTGCTCGGTGAAGGCGCCGAAAAAATCTCCGTGAATTCGCCTGCGATCCAGGATCCGGAACTCATCTCGCGTTTGAACTCGAGGTTCGGTGCTCAATGCGTGGTCATCGGCATCGACAGCCAGACGGTCGATGGCGACTACTACATCTATCAGTTCACCGGCGATCCCACGCGAACGCGTCAGACCGCGCGCAAGACACTCGATTGGGTTCGTGAAGTCCAGGAACGCGGTGCAGGCGAGATCGTACTGAATTGCATGGCGAGTGATGGCGTGCGCAACGGTTATGACATCGCACAACTCAGCGCCGTTCGCGACATCTGCAATGTTCCGCTCATCGCATCCGGGGGCGCTGGAACGCCCGATCATTTCTCGAGCGTCTTTCGTGAGGCGCGCGTAGATGGTGCGCTGGCTGCGAGTGTCTTCCATAGCGGCAACATTGCTATTCCCGATCTGAAGACGTATCTGCGTCGACAGTCCATCGAGATCCGGCCCGCGGAAAGCCGCGAACAGACAGAGCTCGTTTCATGACGCCCGCACAATTCTCAGCGTTGGATTGGGATAAAGGTGACGGCTTGCTGCCAGCAGTCGTACAGGATGCTCACAGCGGCAAGGTGCTGATGGTCGGGTACATGAATGCCGATGCTTTGCGCCACACCCTCGAACACAAACGAGTGACGTTCTTCAGCCGCAGCAAGCATCGACTCTGGACCAAGGGCGAAACCTCGGGCAACTACCTTCATCTCGTCGACGTTGCAGTCGATTGTGACAACGACTCATTACTGGTCACGGCACGGCCTGCCGGCCCCACATGTCATACGGGCAGCGAGAGTTGCTTCGGCGATGTGGAAACCGATGCGGACAACCTGGCATTTCTCGCGCGACTCGAGTCCGTCATTGCACAACGGATCGCAGAGAAACCCGAAGGTAGTTATACGGCACGGATCTGGGCACAAGGTCCTACTCGCATGGCACAGAAGGTCGGTGAGGAAGGTGTGGAAGTCGCGCTCGCAGCAGTGACACAGCCGGATGATCGCCTGATTGGCGAGGCCGCTGATTTACTGTTCCATCTCGCACTCTTGCTCAAGAGCCGCAATCTTTCCTTGACTGATGCGGTGACGGAGCTGGCTCGACGCCACGTCGCGAAAACCTGATCAACGAGTAGCGACCCGCCGCCGGAAGAAGCTATGGCGACAGCGGATCATCGGGACCGCCGTTCACTTCATCGTCGGGCAGATGAAGTTTGTTGAGCTCACCTCAGTGCGCGTTCAAGCACAGCAGTGAGATCTGCGCACCTTGTTCGCGATCTGCGATCTCCATGCGAAAGCCATGGAGCTTTACGATGGCCGCGACCAGCGAGAGTCCCAGTCCGCTGCCCGGCTTACCTTGACTCGTGCTGCCTCTGAAGAATCGTCTGAGCACCGCATCGCGTTCTTCTCGCGGAATTCCGGGACCGGTATCGAGCACATCAATGCGGGGCCCGTCTGCGGAAGCACTGATTGCGACTTGCACCGTGCCTCCGGCGGGCGTGAACTTGATCGCGTTGTCCACGAGATTCGAAATGGCTTCAAAGAGCAACGCGCCGTCTGCACGTACGTGCGGCACTGTACCCTCCGTCGTTACACGAAAAGCAATCTGCTTGTCCTCTGCGAGGGGTTCGTAGATCTCGCGGATACTCTCAATCGTGTGCGCGAGATCCACATCGTCGAAGCCAGCTCGACGATTGATGCTCTCGAGTTCGGAAATTCTCAGCAGGGCGCGAAAGCGCGTCAATAACCCATCCACATCCTCGACCGCCTCCTGCAAGGGTGAGACGAGCGGATCCGATGAATCGAGTTGGCGTTGCAAACCGTGCAGCTGAGCACGCACTCGCGTGAGCGGTGTTCGAAGATCGTGCGCGAGGTTATCGGACACGCCCTTTACTTCACTCATCAATCGCTCGAGCTCATCAAGCATGGTGTTCACGATGCCCGCCAGCAGATCAAGCTCATCCCCACGGCGCGAGATCGGCAGACGCTGACGCAGATTGCCTTGCATCACCGGTTGCACCGCCGCTTCGATGGCTCGCACGCGTTTCAAAGGACCTCGCGCGAGCCACAATCCACCGATCACCCCCGGAATGATCGTCAGTGACAAACCCCATAACAGCGAGCGACGGATGATCGTGCCGACCTGATCGATGACACTCGTTGTTCTGGCGAGAACCATGACTTCCCCCGTGGGAACCGTGAGAGCAATGCCTCGTGCATGCATCGGTGTATCAGCACCACTGCGCATCAATCCTGAGAGTGGGCGCACGACACCATCAAGTGCGATGCCGGCGGGCATGCTTCGAATGTTGCCGGAGACATATTTGCCCGCCCGATCAAAGAGTCCATAGAGCATCACGTTCTGTAGATCGAGACGAGCCGTCGCTGCCATCACTTCCGGCAAATGCGCGCGATCGACGGAACGCAAATAGTGGGCCCGCTGAATCACGACTTCATCCACGACGCCCAGCAGGTAGTCGCGTGTCTCCCATTGCACGATGGCAACGAGCACGATGCTCCACAGGGCGAACAAGCCGCCATACATCGGCAATAAACGAACGGTACTTACACGCGAGAGATCAGCGAGGCTCAAGCACGTACCCTGTGCCACGAACCGTGTGTATCAGAGGTTTCAGCCCGGGCAGGTCCAGCTTCCGGCGCAATCGCCCGATATGAACTTCGATGACATTTGTTCCTGGATCGAAGTGATAGCCCCACACTGCCTCGAAGATCATCGTGCGTGTGACGGCCTGCCCGTAGTGTCTCGCGAGATATTCGAGCAATCTGAATTCGGTGGGCATCAGGTCCAGCAACACGCCTGCACGCCGCACTTCGCGTTCGATGATGTCGATGTCGAGATCGCCGATCTGCAGACGCAAGGGCCGGGTTGACGAAGACTGTCGCCTCAACAGCGCTTCGACGCGAGCTGCCATTTCGTCAGGATTGAATGGCTTGGTCAGATAATCATCGCCACCTGCGCGAAGTCCACGAACGCGCTCGTCGGCATCGGACAATGCGCTGATCATCAAGACGGGAGTGCTGATTCCTGCTTCACGCAAACGCGTGACGATAGTGAGTCCATCGAGACCGGGCAGCATGCGATCAAGCGTGATCGCGTCGTAGTGACCGCTACGGGCGCGTTCGAAGCCGCTCACGCCGTCGTCGCAACATTCGACCTGCAGGCCATAGCGCTGCAACTCCGCGCCGATTTCCTTCGCGGTGACGGCGTCGTCTTCAATCACCAGTATGCGTTGCATGAGCGGAACTATAGCGCCGCAACTGCGTGGGGCACAGACGGCGATCCAGTTCACCGCGACCCACGGCTGAAACGAGACCCGCCGGATGAATATTCTTTTAGGTAGGTAGGCTGCAGATAACACGGCTCGTCATCTGCAACCCTTTCCGAGCTGGAACACTAGATCAGAAATTCCTGCGCCGGCTCCCGCAGATTGTATGTAGAGCTCATCGCACGGCCGTAAGCGCCTGCCGTTGCGATCAGCAGCACATCACCTTCCTGCGTCGGCGGCAGCAGCCGATCAAGACCCAGCTGATCGCCTGACTCGCAGATTGGACCGACCACGTTGACGACCTCCGTCGCAAGATCAGCAAGGCGCGTGAGGTTCAGGATCTCATGGTGCGCACCGTACAGCGCCGGGCGAATCAGCGAATTCATGCCGGTTGCAACACCGACGTATTGAACCTCACCCTTCCCTTTCAGCTGCGTGACCTGCGCCAACAGCACGCCGGCTTCGGCCACCAGATATCGACCCGGTTCGATCCACATGGTCAGAGAGGGATGTGCAGCCTTGAGTGCGGCAAGCGATGCGCCGAACTCCGGCAACACTACGCCCTGTTGGCCCAGCCGCTCGGGTACGCCGAGCCCGCCACCCAGATCGATCGTATGTACGTGAGGAAAGCGCTGTGTCAACGCGGTGAGGGTTTCGCCCACTGATTGCCAGTTCTCGACGCTGAAGACACCGCTGCCTGTGTGCGCGTGGAGGCCGACGACGCGACAACCTGTGGATTGGGTCAGCCGCACCAATTCGTCCATCTCGAACAACGGCACACCGAACTTCGAGTGCACGCCAGCGGTACGCACTTTCTCGTGATGACCACGACCGTAGCCCGTGTCGATTCTCACGAACACATCGCGGCCTTTGAAGAGTTCGGGCCATGCCTTCAGCGGATGAAGGTTGTCGAGCGTGACCCAGATTCCCTGTTCAACAGCCCAGGCGTACTCGTCCTTCGGCGCGAAGTTGGGCGTAAACAGGATTCGCTTGCGATCGATGGCGGGCAAAGTCTTGAGCACGTGCTCGACTTCGTTGCGCGATACACATTCGAAACCCAAGCCCTGCTCGTTGAACAGCTGCAGGATCTGCGGGTGCCAATTGGCTTTGAGCGCGTAGAAAACGCCATCGATGCCTGGCAATGCTTTCAGTGCCTGTGCTTTAGCCGTCAACGTTGCGCGGTCGTACACGAAAGCTGCCGCGTGCTTGCGCGCAAGCTCCAGCAGCGCATCGCGGCGCACGTGCCACCACTGAGTCGAAGTGTCGGACGCTTTGTTGGGTCCGCCGTACAGCTCTTCCCACGTGGGGCCCAGCACGCGATCTGCGGTCATCTTGCGTATCGCGATCTCGTGCAGACGCGACACCAGTCGATCGCCCTGCTCTTCATCGATGACGAAGGTGATGTTGAGATCGTTCGCTGCCTGTGTGACGAGATAGATCTTCTGCTCTTCGAACAACTCGAGCGCATCGCCCAACCGATGCAGGATCGCGCGAATGTTGCGCCCGACCAGACTCACAGCTGCGCACGGACCGATCACCTGTACCCGACAGATCTTGCCGAGGTCGAGTGTCAGCGCATCGAGAGCAGCTTTGGTGAGCGTGTTGGCAGCGGGATCGAGCGACACCGTCACGCTGGTTTCTGATGTGGACACGAGATCCACCGAGATTCCATGGTCCTTGAAGACCTGGAACGCGTCGGCGAGAAAGCCCACCGAATGCCACATGCCAACCGTGTCCATCGAGACGAGCGTGATGTTCTTCTTGATCGTGACGGCTTTGACTTGCGCGGCGACGTTTCCGCCATGCGCTGTGATGACGGTGCCTTCGAGCTTGGGCGTCTGCGTCGCGTACACGTACAACGGAATCGCGTACTGCTTCACGGGCATGATGCAGCGAGGGTGGAGAACTTTTGCACCGCTACTCGCGATCTCCTGCGCTTCATCGTATTCGAGTGCACGCAGCAGGCGGGCTGTTGGAACCGAACGCGGATTCGCGCTGAACATGCCGGGCACGTCAGTCCAGATTTCGAGTCTACGTGCCTGCAGCTTTGCTGCGAGATAGCTGCCGGACGTATCAGAGCCACCGCGACCGAGAAGCACTGTGTCGCCCTTATCGTCGCTCGCGATAAAACCTTGCGTGATCCAGACCGATCCCGGAGCAGACCAGCGGCGTTGCAGTTCCAAATCGGGTTCGAAAGCGCACGTGGCCGAGAGATAGGTTGATCGCACGTTCGCGTTACGACGCACTTCGGCTTTCAGAACCGTTCGCACATCGACCCATTGCACATCGAGTCCTTGTGCCGTCAGAAATGCGGCACCCAGGCGCGTCGCCATCAACTCGCCTTGCGCCATGACGCGCGCATGCAGACGTTCGCTCACTTCGCCAACCAAGGAGATTCCCGCCGCGATCTGTCGCAGACGCTTGAACTGTTCTTCGAGATCAGGCGAAGGAACGATGCCTAAGTCGCGCGCCAGATCGCGATGACGCTGCTCGATCTGATCCATCACGGGTTGCCATTCGCCGCTCAGCGCTTGAGCAAGAAGTTGCTCCAGGCGATCTGTAATGCCAGACAACGCGGAATGAACGACCACCGGTCGCAAACCTTCAGCCAATCGGTCGCGGCACACGCCCGCAACGTTTTTCCAATTGACCGCCGAGGACACGCTGGTGCCGCCGAACTTGAGAACCACCCAAGGTGATTGGCTGGGCGAAGCCCCGGGCGCAGGACCCGCGGCGGAATCTGCCGTCGTCATTGGAAACCCCATTTTTAAAAGCGCGGGCGGACCTCTCGCCCTTCTGTCATCCCAACGGTGGCCCGGCAGGATGAGCGCAGCGCCCATCGAGCGATGCAGCGCTGCTCATGACTCCTTCCGCGAACTGCGGCCAGCCGTGTCGCAGAGGAGCCTTGACCTTCGTTGAAACCCTATTCTTCGTCGAAATCTGTCAGTTCTTTTTTGAGCCGGCGTTCGGCCAACACGTCTTCCAACTTGCTCCAGGCGGCTTTGCCTTTTTTGGCGTCCTTCGAGGCGCTGGGGCGCGCGCGACGATCCACCTTGTCGATGAATCGGTCGAAGTTCTGCTCCTCGTCGCTCTCGGCGACGAAGTCATCATCGATATCGAAGTGCTCGTCGTCTCTCTCCACCATGATGATTCCTGAAAAATTGCTTACGAATCAAGTAGATCTGAACAGCCCCGGGTCGGGGGCCTGCGGACTATATACGATGCGCGGCCGTTTTCAATGGTCCTCATCCCGGCTCACCTGAAATGGTTCGCAAACCCAGGATTTCAATCGCCATTCGGGAGTGGTCGGGCTGCGATCCTGCCCGAGCTTTTGCAGATTTTGTCTTAAGTCTTGCTGATGACCACGGGTGCGCCGCGGCCTAATCCCAAGCCCTCCGCCGCACTTTGCTCGGCTCTAGCAAGTTCGACTACACCGAATGAGTTGACCAGCGCGAGGTACTGCCCCGGACTCACATCGCCATACGTCCGCCGCAAGGGGAAGCTATGGCCAGCCGTACGCACCACGGGCTGGCTGAAGCTCTGGATGAGGCTGCTGTCGATATTGGTGATGAGGTTGCCGAAGTGATCGATCGTGATCACCACGCCGGTGACGTGGTCAGCGGCCACCGTGGGTTCATCGACCCACGCAGGCACGACATCGTGGATCTGCGGGCCCAACTCTGAGGGTTTCACCTGACCTCCTGCCAGTGCAGCCGCAATCGGCGCAAAAATGTCGCGACCATGGAAGGTGGCGCTCGGTGGGGAAAGCCCAAGCTTCTGACTGACTGCCTCGAGTTCGAGGCGGTAAATCAAAGCCGAAGCGGCACGGCCAATCACTGGAGCGAGCAGACCGTTGTCCGGAGCGAGGAACATCTGGCCGTCTGCTTCGACACCGATGATGTCGCGCTTGGTGCCCACCCCCGGATCCACGACACCGACGTGAACGGTGCCAACCGGGAAATACTGGTAGGAGCGCGACAGCCAGAAGCCTGCTTCAGCAGGCCAATAGACAGGCACTTCGTGAGTGACGTCGATAATTCGGGCCTGCGGCAATTGCGTCAGGATCCGCCCCTTCATCGTGGCGACGAACGGCCCCTGATGACCGAAATCGGTGGTGATCGTGATGACGCCGCAGGGAGAGAACATGATGTGTCGCCTGCCTTCCAATTCTCAGAGAGTCTTAAAGGTTGCCTGCTCTGGCGTGTTTCTCACGAAGTAAGACGCGAGCACAAGGCCTAGACCTCGATTCGATCGCCGCTCACAGCATCGAAGAAGTGCAGCTTCTGCAGTTCCAGACCGAGCTTCACTGTGCTCCCGACAGCAGGCAGATCTTGCGGAGGGAGCCGTGCGGCAAGTGTCCAGCCTTGCGCACGTGCGTGAACGAAGGCTTCACTACCGAGCGCCTCGACGACTTCAACGTTCGCATCCAGCTTCAGTGAAGTTGCAGTTGAAGCATCGGCGAGATGGATTTGCTCCGGACGTACACCGACCACGCGATCGCCCAGCAAAGCATCAGGAAGTTTGCCGAGTGTCAGTCGTCCATCACCGTTGACCAAAACGGCGTCCGACCCGCTACGCTCGATTCGTCCTCTAAGCAGATTCATTGCGGGACTTCCCAGAAAACCCGCGACGAAGAGATTCGCGGGCCGCTCATAGATGCGCATCGGCTCATCAATCTGTTGAACGACGCCAGCATTCATGACCGCGATACGTTGTCCCAGCGTCATGGCTTCGATCTGATCGTGAGTGACGTAGACCATCGTCGTCGCGAGCGAGCGATGCAGCCGCGCGATTTCAGTTCGCGTAGTGGTGCGCAGGCGCGCATCGAGATTCGACAGTGGCTCATCGAGGAGAAATACCTGCGGCTGACGTACGAGCGCGCGACCGAGCGCAACACGTTGGCGCTGACCACCCGAAAGCTGTTTCGGCAGACGCTCGAGCATGGGTTTGAGCTCGAGAGTCGTAGCTGCTTCCTGCACGCGTCGATCGATGTCACTGGCACTGTGACCTCTCAGCTTCAGGCCGAATCCAAGGTTCTCCGCCACCGTCATGTGCGGATAGAGCGCGTAACTCTGGAAGACCATGGCGATGTCGCGATCGCGAGGTTCCATGTGTGTCACGTCGCGCCCGCCGATCGCAATTGAACCCGATGTCACCTCTTCGAGCCCGGCGATCATTCTCAACAGAGTGCTTTTGCCGCAACCAGATGGACCGACCAGGACCAGCAACTCACCATCGCGAACCGTGAAACTAGCGTCCGCGACAGCAAGATGGCCGTTGTTGTAAACCTTACGAACTGCGTTAAGCGCGACGTCCGCCATGCATTGCCCCCGATGTCGTGATCACGCAAGCTCGTGACCAAGCCTTCAATCGTCCGGTCGTACTAGACTGCCGCCACATCTTCTTTCTGAGTGTCACATGATCAACGTGCCTGCTCGCCGATTTCCTGAAAATTTTCTGTGGGGCTGCGCGACGTCTGCCTATCAGATCGAAGGCTCGACGCTGGCGGATGGTGCCGGGCCGAACATCTGGCAACGCTTCAGTCGCACACCGGGTCGAGTCGCGAACAACGATAACGGCGATGTGGCGTGCGATCACTATCGACGCTTCGACCAGGATGTCGAACTGATGCAGCAGATGGGTCTCAATGCGTATCGTTTCAGTATCGCGTGGGCGCGCGTCTTGCCGGAAGGCACCGGTCGCGTGAATGCGGCTGGTCTCGCCTTCTACGATCGTCTGGTCGATTTGTTGCTCGCGAAAGGTATTCAACCGATGGTGACTTTGTTCCATTGGGACATGCCGGCCGCACTCGATGATCGTGGTGGCTGGTTGAATCCGGACAGCCCGCAATGGTTTGCGCAGTACGCGGAGGTGGTCTTCCGCAAGCTCGATGATCGAGTGAAGCTGTGGACGACATTGAACGAACCGTGGGTCGTGACCGATGGCGGGTATCTCCACGGCACGATGGCGCCCGGCCATCACAACGCTTTCGAAGCGCCGATAGCTTCGCATCACCTGATGATGGCGCACGGTGCTGGTGTGCAGGTGTATCGGGCCACGGGCAAACATCAGATCGGCCTGGTCGTGAACATCGAACCCAAGTATCCGGCATCGCAATCCGAAGCTGACATCGCAGCGACTCGTCGGGCCGAGGCCTATATGAATCGTCAGTACATCGAACCTGCGGTTCTTGGCCGTTATCCCAATGAATTGAAGGAAACGTTTGGTGATACCTGGCCGCAGTGGCCATCGAAAGATATGGATCTGATTCGACAGTCGCTCGACTACGTCGGCGTGAACTACTACACGCGAAGTGTCACTCGCCACGATCCGAATGCGTGGCCGCTGCAAGCGTCCCCGGTTCGCCAAAAACATGCGACCTACACGGAGACAGGCTGGGAGGTGTTCCCACAAGGACTCACCGACACACTGCTTTGGATCAAGAACAACTATGGAAATCCCGTTCTCTATGTCACCGAGAACGGTGCCGCGTTCTACGATCCACCTCAAGTCGAAGGCGTCACGCTCGAAGATCCATTGCGAACCGACTATCTGCGCAAGCACGTGAAAGCGGTGTACGACGCGATCGTGCAAGGCGCCGACGTCAGGGGATATTTCGCATGGTCGCTGCTCGACAATTTCGAGTGGGCGCTCGGCTACGCAAAACGATTTGGTCTGATTCACGTGAACTACGAAACGCAGAAGCGAACCCTCAAAGCGAGCGCCCGGCTTTATTCGGAGATCATTGCTTCCAATGGTGCGGTGGCTTTGCAGTAGATCGATTGAATCAGTGCGTGAACTCCATCCGGAACGGCAGCTTGCCGATGCGCAATTCATCGCCGACCCAGCGTCCCGAACCTGACTGGATGTTGCCCTTGCCTGCTGGCCGCTTGGGCCAACTGACTGCAACACCACCTGCCGGCAATCGCGGCATGCTCTGAATTTCGAGCACTGCAACGTCATCGCGAATGTCGAAAGAATAGGAAAGCGGTCCGTAAGGCGTGCGCAGTTCCGTAACCGCGAAGCCATCCTTGTCTATCCAGTTCGCCGGAATGCCCGCCATCAACACGAGCGTCTCGTCCATGGGACGCTCGTAAGCAAACATGTCCAGCAGTGAACGCGCGTAGTCGGACGCGACCCAACCGTGCGGCATATCGCCCACGAATCGTGTCTTGCGTGGTTCACGGCCCACCACCTCCGCCCACTGATTCCACTCGGGCGGACGCCGATCGTCCATGAAGAACTGTAGTAACTCCTGTGCTCGAGCACGCCAACCGAGACGCACGAACGTGCCCAGATTCCGCAGCTCATAAGGGGTGTACGCATCCCAACTCTGATCCGTGCGCCTGCGGTCGAACTCGCGCCAGTAACGCTCGAAGGTGGCCTGCAGCGCATCGGGCGGCAGCATCTGTTGTTCGCCTCCGGGGGACAGTGCTATCGATGTCGAGGTCGCGTCAAAGTCGCCCAGTTCAGCCGCACCCGGGAGGTAGTCGATCTTGTGCGTCTGCATGGCAACTTGCAGCGAGCGATACACATCGGAACGGAATTGATCTCGAGCTGCAATGAACTCGCGCATCTTGGTTTTGTCATCCAGGACGCGCGCAATGCGCACAGCAGCCTCGTATCCGGTGAGCGCCCAGAAATTGTCCCAGTACGAATGCATCGGCTTGGCTGAATAGCCTTCATGGCTGATCGATGCAGGCATCAATCCATAGAAGCCGCGTCGATCGCCCTGGCGATTTGCATCTGTACGCTCCGATGCACGCA
>JBJMWN010000118.1:0-3487 GCA_045810085.1 Povalibacter sp.
ATGCGCTTCGCCTGCTCGCGCTGTCCTGCCATCGCCGGCTGAACGACCGAGGCAAACGTTGTAACAGCGAGCGCGAGCGCTACTGCTTTCGTGAGCAATGAGCGTGGCTGATGAGCCGCTGCGCCGCTGCCATTCACACGCTGAGTTGTCTTCATATTCGTGCCAGGTCCTGAATATTCGAATTGACTGGTGTGCGGTGTGAGCGCCTTGCATCAGCAAGCACTCAAAAACCCCATCACTTTCATCCGTTGCGTCGGCTGTCCCCCGACATGCGCGCGGACTATAGCCAGCGGCCTACACGCGACGTAACTGTCTCATTCGCAAGACGTCGCGCCGCAGAGACAGTGAGGGACGCATCGCGCGCGCGTGTAGGCTCGGCGCCCACGATGAATCCTCCGACTCGCAACTTGGGGCGCATTCAACCTGCGCTCTGTGTTGGTCGAATGTGAGCAATGTCACGCAAACCATGTGCTCAGGGTGTGCCTGCGTCGAAAAGCTTTCCAAACTGCGGGGCGAGGCACGCCTTTCGTGAATCGGTTAACGGATCGCGGGAATATGTCGCGTCAATGATGGCGGTCAGTTGCACACAGATCAGTGCTCACGAGGACTTCGTCATCAACACGCGATTCAACAATCTGGCCGGGATGATTAGATGACGTACGGGGTACACCCAATGAGCCATGAGGCGAAGACTGCAACGAGTGCTGCTCAACTGTTTCGACGCAGCATTCCTGCGCTGCTTGCGACGATCGTCGCGGCGGTGCTGACTGCGTGCAGCAGCGGTAGTGGCGGCACGGATGTGACGATTGGCAGTGGCCAGTCTGCCGATCCAGTCACGCTGGATTTCCCGGTGTTCTACGTGAAGCGTCCAGTACCGGATCCCATGGATAAAACCATCAAGCCCGAAGACGCACGCATTCCAGTGCGTTTCGATATCGGCGCCGATCTGTACATGCGCGATCGCGCCTCGGCCTCAGCACCGGAGATCAATCTCACTGCGGCGGAGACCGAAGGCCTCGGTGACATCCGCGATGTCGATATGAATTTCGATGGAACGAAGGTGATCTTCTCGATGCGAGCCAAGTTCATCGACAAAGCCGACGAGGAAGATCAGCCAACCTGGAATATCTGGGAGTACGACGCGAAGGCGAAGGTTCTCCGTCGCATCATCACTTCCGACACGACGGCCGAAGAAGGGCACGACATCATGCCGCACTACCTGCCGGACGGTCGCATCGTGTTCACATCGACGCGTCAGCGTCAGTCGCGCGCCATTCTGCTCGATGAAAACAAACCGCAGTTCGCCGCACAGGTTGAAGCAGGAACGCGGCAAGCTGCCTTCGTGCTGCATGTGATGGATGCCGATGGCACGAACATCAATCAGATCACGTTCAACCAGAGCCATGACCTGAATCCTTCGGTACTGAACGATGGACGCATCGTCTACACGCATTGGGAACAGGCGCTCAACGGCAGCCAGATGGATCTGTACACGATCAATCCTGACGGCAGCGATCGGCAGCTGCTCTATGGCGCACACAGTCACGATACCGGCACGGTCGATCCGACGACCAACACTCCGTCCATCATTCAGTTCCTGCATCCGCGCGCGATGCAGGACGGCCGGACGCTTTCGCTCGTGCGTCCGTTCACCGGTACCGACGAAGGCGGCGATCTGGTTCTGATCGACACCGCGGGTTACGTCGACAATACAAAAGGTTCAACTGCCGCAAACGCCGGCTTGCCCGGCCCGGCGCAGGCACGCGCATTGCCGACCGATGTTCGTACGATTCCCGGCCCCTCACCGGGCGGTCGTTATCGCTCTGCATCGCCGTTGTTCGATGGTACGAATCGATTGCTGGTGAGCTGGTCGCAGTGTCGGCTCATCGAAACCGACCGCATCGTTCCTTGCACCTCGGATCGTCTGAACAACACGACGACGCCTCCGGTCGAAGCACCGCCGCTGTTCGGCGTTTACATCTATGACGTTCGCGACAACACGCAGAAACCCATCGTCGCGCCGCAGGAAGGCTTCATTTTCACTGAAGTCGTCGCAGGCTCGTTGCGTGCACTTCCGCCAGTGATCCTGAACCGTGCTCCTGCGGTGGACTATCCGGCAGACCTGCTCAGTGAGAGCGTCGGCATCCTCGATATTCGCAGCGTCTATGACGTTGACGGTGTCGATACCGCACCCGGCGGCATTGCCGCGACGGCAAATCCATCCAGCGCTAGCTATCCCGCGCGCACCGCCCGATTCTTGCGAATCGAAAAGGTGGTCTCACAACCCGATCGCGATACGCGTGATGTACCGAACAGTGCGTTTGGTGTTGCCGGCCGAACTTTCGGGATGCGTGACATTCTCGGCTATGCGCCGATCGAGCCCGATGGTTCGGTCCGTGTGAAGGTCCCGGCGAACGTCGCATTCGCGATCAGCGTTCTCGATGCAAACGGCAGGCGCGTTGCTGGGACGCTCGGTCAGCGTCATTCGAACTGGCTGCAGGTCATGCCGGGCGAAACCCTGCAATGCAATGGCTGCCACAATGCCGGCGCCACTCCCGCGTTCGCTCATGGCCGCAAGGGGCTCACTGATACCGTCAACGCAGGTGCGACCAGCACCGGCGCGGCTTTCCCAGGCACGAATCCAGCGCTGGGCGCGCTCGACATGGGCGAGACAATGGCACAGGCACGCGGTCACGCGATGTGCGGCCCGACCAAGGCCTGTCAGCCGAGTGTGGATATCGCATTCGATGACTACTGGCAGCCAACGTTTGTTCTCGGCACGACGCCTGGCTCATTCGACATGTGCTACAGCACGGCTACCAACATTCTTTCAGATCCGAACGATCCGGCTCAGAAGCACAAGTGCGCTAACCCGCCACTCAAGACGCTGCCGCCCACCACGACGTCATGCACGACGAATTGGAACAGCCTCTGCCGCATCACCATCAACTATGAGAAGCACATCCATCCGCTGTGGGGCATTCCCCGCCCGGTCGATGCGAACATGGATGGCGTTACGGATCTCGATGGCAACGGCGTTGCGATCGACCATCAGTGCAACTCGTGCCACAACCCAGTCAGTGCCGCCAATGCAGCACAGGTTCCTGGCGGCAATCTCGATCTCACCGATGGACCTTCGGATGAAGACGCAATGCAGTTCAAGTCGTACCGTCAATTGTTCTTCAACAAGACGGGACAGATCCTGAACGCGATGGGCCAGCTCGAGCCCGAGTGCATTCAGACGCAAGTCGATCCGGTGACAATGGTCGAAACTTGCGTGGCCTTCCGAACAGTCTCGCCCTCGATGAGTGGACAAGGCGCGCTCGCCTCGGCTCGCTTCTTCAACACGCTCGAAGGTCGCACCGTGGGGACGGTGAACCATAAAGACTTTATGTCACCAGGTGAGTTACGCTTGCTCTCCGAATGGCTCGACATCGGCGCCCAGTATTACAACGATCCATTTGCAGCCCCGGAGAATTGATGCCAC
>JBJMWN010000119.1:0-4047 GCA_045810085.1 Povalibacter sp.
TCCGTGTGCCGTGAAGGTCCGTTTCAAGTGACCATCAAGGCTGATAGGCGATGAGCTGGTACTGAGCTGCCGTCTGCGAACTCACACGTTCGTGAGTTCAGGGCAAGACTTCGGTCCGCAGTCAGCGCTAAAGGTCGCCGCCGAGATCAACCGTCCTCGCCTGTTCTTCCAGCATCGGAGACGGCGCAAGCAGATCTATGTTCACCTGCCTTGTCCTTTCAAGAGCTCGGCCGCGGACTGACCCACCGTCGGAACAGTGTTCGAGCTTTGTGTAAGGAGCCACTGGCCGTCGTGCTTCCTCCAGGTCATCGAGAAGCGCACCGGCAGTGATGTGAATGAACCAGGCTTGAACGATGCGGTGAAGAAAGTCGTCGCCAGGTTGCCATCTTCTCGGGAATCGAAATCTTTCAACTCACCGAAGCTCGCGGTGCCCCACAGCAAGAAGTCGTTGCGCATGAGTGCTCGAAGTTCGTCTGTTGAATGCACGACTTCACTGATGTCACTTCCATACATTGTGAAGTCGTTGGAATCGATCAATGCAACGACGCCCTCGGGATCGTTGGACGCATAGCGATGGAGCAGCGCTTCTGCTCGCGCTCTCAATTGCTCGGAGTTCGCTTTGTTATGCGAGTCGTCCCGTGTGCTGTTGCTCGAACATGCGCTGAGAATGAAGGCGGCACTGACCCAAGCCGTCGTTGCAAGCACAGCTCTGAAGCTGGACTTGTGCGAACGACACATATCGCTGGTGGATAGGCTCAACATATTTCCTCCGTCTTGAAGTTGGCTGGATTGTCATCAGCCGATTTCAGACGTCTGGAATCATTCGAATGGTTGCACCCGCGTGCGAAAGAGCCTCCGATATCTTGGCATCACCGCTTCGCCTCTCATCTTCTGAAGTTCTCGGCTCGGTCGCGATTCTGTAATCCGCATCAAGCGCGGATTGCACCAATTTGTCGCGTGCTGCGGCGTTCTTCCGCAGGTCTTTCAAGTCGCAGAGAGAGTCGAAATGAAATCTGAGATGTGTGGTGCGATTACGCCCAGCTTCTCCTCGAGTGCGAAATGCCCTGAGTTGAGCAGGTGAACTCGTGCTTGCGGCAGATCGCGCAGAAAGGCTCGCGCTCCATCAGCCGTGAAGAATGGATCGTTCGCCCCCCAGACTATCAGCGTAGGCGGCTGATGAGATTTCATCCAGCGTTGCCACTGCGGATAGAGCGCAATGTTGGTGTGATAGTCGAACGCGAGATCGAGTTGTATCTGCTTGCGGCCCGGAAGATCGAGAAAATGCTGATCCAAGGTCCAGCCATCGGGCGAGACGAGTTCAGCACGCTCCGTGCCTCCGACGTATTGCTCGCGCGTGAACGCAAGGGTCATGATGCCGAGCACCTGTTTCTCAGCTTCCGGCTGATCGCGGCGCAGCGCGATGAAGTCTCGCGCAAGCGGACTCAAGCCTTCCGCATAGGCATTCGCGTTCTGCACGATCAGTCCCGCGATCCATTCCGGATGACGACTCGCGATGCGAAAGCCGACGGGTCCGCCGAAATCGAATGCGTACAGCACGAATCTTCGCAAGCCCAGCTGTTCGCAGAAGCGTTCGATGAAGTGGGCCAGTCGATCGAATGAATAGACGAAGGTGCCGCCTGCGTTCGATGAAGCAGGTGAGTCGCTGTGACCAAATCCGGGATAGTCCGGTGCAATAAGCCGATAGTGCGAGCCCAGCGCATCCATTAAGCGACGGTACTGATGAGATGCCGACGGAAAGCCGTGCAACAGCAACAAAGGGAGCCCGTCTTTCGGTCCGGTCTCGCGGTAGAAAATTCGAATGCCATCGACTGTGACATATCGATGTTCGATGGAAGGAATGTGCATTGTGCTCATCTCAGTAGCCGACCGTGAATCGATGTTGCGTGTGCTTCGGTGATTCCAGCTCATCGATCATCGCTGCTGCATAGTCGCCGGTCGTAATACGACTTGCGCCGTTGGCATCGACTAGAAGTTGATCGCCACCGAGGCGGAAGTTGCCGGTGCGCAGGCCAGGTTCGATCAGTGCGGAAGGGCTCAGCAGGGTCCAGTTCAAAGTCGCTTCATCGCCCAGGATGTTGAGTGCCTGGCGAGCACCTTCAGCCGTTGCGCGGTACGCAGCTGGAAAATTAGGCGTGTCGATCAGCTGCACGCCCGGTGCAACTTCGAGACTGCCGGCACCGCCGACAACGAGCAACCGTGGGATGCCTGCGAGCTTGGTCGCGCGAATGATTGAACGGATGCCACGAAGGTAGTACTCGAGCACATCGGCTTGCGCATGGCCACTGAAGGCGCTGATGACAGCGTCATGGTTCGAAAACACGCGCGCGAGTGCCTCGGTATCCAGCGCATCGACCGCCTTCACCTCGAGAGTTTTGGAAGCGTTCAGCTTCGATGGATCGCGGACGAGCGCTGTTACCCGATGATTTCGTGAGAGTGCTTCTTCGAGGATGGCCTTGCCAAGAAAGCCGCTGGCGCCGACGAGTGCGATGTTCATGAGTGACTCCGAGGGTTGATGACTTGCGCCCATCGTCACACTGAACATTGACCAGATAAATCGCGCCAATGACAATCCACTGTTTCGATCATTGAGACAATCCATGAAAGCACTGCGACGACTGGATCTGAATTCATTGCGATCCTTTGCCGCTGTTGCTGACAGCGGCGGTTTCACGTCTGCGGCGGAGCGACTGGATACGACAAAGGCTCGTATCAGCCTCGACGTGTCGCGCCTGGAAAAGCAGCTCGGCGCCAATCTGTTCACCCGCACGACTCGTCGCGTGATGCTCACTGACGCCGGTCGAACGCTGTATGGCGAATGCATTCCTTTTCTCAAGAAAGTGGAGTCGGCGGCCGAGCAGCTCGGTGCGACTCAGGCACAGCTGAAAGGCAGTTTACGAATCACATCAACTGTCGATCTGGCGAGTCAGTCGCTGGCCAGAGCGGCCGCCGCGTTTGCAGAGATGCATCCCGAGCTGAGCATCGAATTGGTCAGCAGCGATCGAGTGATCAATCTGGTGAAGGAGGGCATCGATCTCGCATTGCGTGTCGGCTGGCTCCGCGATTCCTCGATGCGTGCATTGAAGCTCGGTGAGTTCGAACAGTACGTCGTCGCATCGCCGCAGTATCTGGCGCGCGCCGGTGTGCCTGCTTCGCCGGAAGATCTCGAGTCGCACGCCTGGGTTGCGCTTACCCGCTTGCCCACACCCCTGACGTGGAAATTCGTTGGCCCGAATGGCGAGCGTCGGACGGCTCGTGTTCAAGCCAGGCTGCGTGCCGACACGGGTTCAACGTTGCGGCTGCTGATCGAAAGCGGCGCGGGTTTGTCGACACTCGACAGTCTGGGCAGCGTCGAATCACTCAGAGCCGGACGTTTGCAACGCGTGCTGACACAGTGGTCGCTCCCGAAGGGCGGTGTGTACGCGGTTTACCCTCCTGGAAAACACGTTGCGCCGGCAGCGCGAACCTTCGTAGAGTTCTATCGGGATAAATTTCTGGCCGATGCAGATTCGATGATCTAGCACCGGCAGAGGAGAGTTCGACTGAAGTCGAACCCACAGGGAAGAAAAGTGTCTCGTCTTTTGTGGGTCAGGCTTCAGCCTGACGATTCAATGTTCGACTCAAGTCGAACCCACAGGGAGAAGGAGGTTCTGGTCTTTGTGGTTCTTGTCTTTGTGGGTCAGGCTTTAGCCTGACGGTTTTGCTGTTCGACTAAAGTCGAACCCACAGGGAGGAAAAGTGTCTCGTCTTTTGTGGGGCGGGCTTCAGCCTGACGGTTTAATGTTCGACTGCTCCAACGCATGAAATACGACAACATCCCAGACGTGCGCGACGGTCTTACTCGCAAGGAGCGAATCGTCCTGTATGTGCTGAACGAAACACAGAAGGAGCGCGGCGATCACAATGTGCCGACGCCGATGCTGTGGGGCAGGGTGTGCGAGTACTTCTACATCAGCCCCGAAGAGTTGTCGGAGATGTTGGCGAGACTGGGCGCGCGACGATACTGAGAGAGCAGCAAGCTGACTGTCT
>JBJMWN010000120.1:0-9056 GCA_045810085.1 Povalibacter sp.
TAGGCTCGGCGCATCAACGCTGGAGAATTCATTCGCCGTTAGAAAGAAATTGTTGTGCCGCGGATTCTGCCAGTGAGTGTCATCGCATCGGAAGCGCACCGGGCGGTGACCGCGTACACGCAGGAATACAACCAGAAATCACGGCCGAGACCAGGCGCGAAGCTGCAGCCAAACACTTCGCGCGTCAGTTCCGTTCGGCGAAGGTGGGGTGAGCCGTGAGTTGCGCGTCGTGGTCTAGTCACCTTGGCCACAGTGCGGATCAGCATCATGCGCAAAACATACAGTTCACGGATCATTACCGCCGGTACGAGAGGTTTGATGTTTGCGGCGCTCGTCGTCACCGGAGTCGGGGTCGTTACACCTCGCGCTGCCTCGGCTGCCGACAAGTTTCAGCTCGAAGAAGCGACAATCGGAGGAATCCACGACGCGATCAAGAGCGGTCAGATCAGCTGCAAAGGTCTCGTGCAGTCATACATGGACCGGGTGAGGGCGTACAACGGCGTTTGCACCAATCTCGTCACGAGTAACGGCGCATCGATTCCTGCTGCAACCGGAACCGTTCGCGCCGGTGCACCGCTTCGCTTCCCGACCAAAACCACCGCGGCTTCGAGTTTCCTTCCGAACCTCGATCAGTACGCGGGCCAGCCGCTGGACTTCGGTCGGATGGACGCGACTGCATCTGATCCCAGCGTCAAGCAACAGTACGGCATGGTCGCCGGCGTCCCGAACGCCCGCAAACTCAACGCATTCGAAACGCTGAACATTCGCGGCGAGCGTTCGGTCACGTGCAAAGGAAAGTTCGATGCACCGCCCGGAACGCCACTGCCTGCCGGTGCGCCTGCCGTGTGCGAACAATTTCGCCAGCAGCCGGATGCGTTGGAACTCGCTGCGAAGCTGGATGCACAGTACGGCAGCAATCCAGATCTGGAAAAGCTGCCGATGTACTGCACCGTCATCACGGTCAAGAATTGGTATGACGTGAACGACATGCGCTCCACCGGCGGCAACGACGTCAACTACGCGCAGGATTTCGCGCCGTGGGATATGACGATCGTCAGCCAGTTGCGCGCGAAGGGCGCGATCATCTCCGGCATTACGGTTGCGTCCGAACCCAGCTTTCGAAACGACGAACCCGCCAAACCAAAGACCTCGTTTGTCGGTGGCAACAATGTTCGCAGTAGCTGGGGCGGCGCCGCTTGCAATCCGTATGACACCGAACGCTCGCCCGGCGGCAGCAGCGGCGGCGCCGGTGCGTCCGTGTCGGCGAACATGGCCACCTGCTCAATCTGCGAAACCACCGGTGGCTCGTGCCGCATACCCGCGAACGCCAATGGAGTAGCGAGTTTCGTCACGACCAAGGGCATGCTCTCGGAATTCGGCAGTGCAACCGCGGACTTCATCAACCATCGGCCCGGTGTGTTGTGCCGCACGATCGGCGACGCGGCACGCGTCATCGATGCGATGAAGGATCCGAAGGAAGGGTACTTCGATACCCGCGATATTTTGACTGCTCTGCCTCGCGCGCTGTCTGCCACGGACACCTATGCGAGTTCCATCGTTGCGAGTCCCAACGACAAACCACTGAAGGGATTGCGCGTCGCCATCGTGCGCGAATACATGGTCAAGCACACGCCCAACGACGCAGCGACCAGCGATCACATCGACAAGGAGTTCAAGACCATACTGCGTGATCGTCTCGGCGCCGAACTCGTCGAATCCGCCGACCCGCTATACGCGGATGATCCGGGTGTGCCCAACATGAAGTACACCTTCGCGGATGCCTTCGCTGAAGTCCTGCCGATCAGTGCGCCGGAGTATTTCTTCCAGAAAACGAGCGACGGCAAGCTCGAGTTCGAAGTGCCGGGCTACGACGTCACTTCGCGCGACTACCTCGTCAAGCTCTCACTGCATAAGGCCCCGCTGTCGCCGAAGCTGAACCTGCGACGCATTCTGAGTGGTCTGGACGACGGCGGCCGCAATGACTTCATGATCGCCAGATATTTGACCGCGCGCGGCGACAAGCGGATCACCGACGTTGCCGCCTACGCGAACAACTCCAAGTGGCGCAGCGAAGCGCAGCTGGTCGGCGCGCAGAACATTGCGGCAGTTAATCTGCAGGATACGCGCGCCACCAAAGGCATCGATCGGGTCAAGATGCACACACTGTTTCGCTACGCGATCCTGAAGGTGATGCGAGAAAATCATATCGATGTGTTCGTCCATCCGAACATGACGATACCGATGGGCAAGATCGGCGGCGCACAGGAACCTGATGCCGCTGGCCGTCGCCCCAATGGTTTCGCGATTACCGATTTGCTGGGCGTGCCTGAGATCATCGTGCCTGCTGGCTTCAGCGATGTGGTCTACGACCCGACGTATGTGTTGAGTGATGACAAGAAGAGCTACGTCGAAAAACCGGGAACGACGCTTTCGAAGCTCGCGAATCCGCTGCCGCTCAGCATTCAATACTGGGCCGGTCCTGGCGATGAACCGGTCATGCTGAAGGTGGCTTCTGCCTACGAAGCGGCAACGCATCATCGCAAACCGCCACCAGCGTTTTCCGCGCTGAAAGGTGAAGGAGATCATCAGTAAGTGCATGCGATGTAGCGCCCACCTCCTTTAACAGGTGTGCGCTACATCGCGCTGTGTTGCTGGAGCTCTTTCATTCACCCAACACAGGGGAACCCGCCGTGAAACAAGAAGTGTTCGCTTACTCAACTACAGCATCACGCATCGAAGATCTTCGCGAGCGCAAACGCGTCTTGGCCCTATTCATCGCAGGCACGCTCGCTGCCGCTCTCTACAGCTCCCAGAGTCACGGTGCTGGCAAGTTCTTGGTCGAGGAGGCGAGCATCTCGAGCATTCAGAACGCGATCAAGTCGGGTGACACAACCTGCAAGCAAGTCGTGCAGGCTTACATCGATCGCGCCAAGGCTTACAACGGCGTCTGCACCGCGCTCATTACACCGGAGGGCAAGTCGATCTCCACTGCGAAGGGGTATGTGCGAGCAGGTCGATCGCTCGTGTTTCCGACGAAAACAGTCAAAGCCTCGACAGTCTTCCCTGATCTCGATCAGTACAAGGGATTGCCGCTCGACTACGGGCGAATGGAAAAGACTGTTTCAGACCCGTCTGTAGTCGCGCAGATGGGCATGCGCGTCGGAATTCCAGATGCGGGCCAGCTCAATGCACTGGAGACACTCAACATTCGGGGAGAGCGCTCGGTCACCTGCAAAGGCAAGTTCGATGCGCATCCTTCGACAGGTCCTTTGCCCGCGAATGCACCAGCGGGGTGTGAGGCGTTCCGCAAGCAGCCCGATGCACTCGAGCGAGCAGCAGAGCTCGATGCAAAGTACGGATCCAATCCCGATCTCCAAGCACTGCCGATGTATTGCGTCGTCGCGGCGTTCAAAGATCCGTACGACACGAAAGACATGCGCACGACATCCAACAACGATGTGAACTTCGCGATGGATGTACCACCGTTCGACGCGACGCTCGTCTCTCAACTGCGCGCCAAAGGCGCGATCATCTACGCGAAATCCGTCGCGCATGAATTCAATGGCGGTCCGGGCAACCCCGGCGGTGAATCGAAAGAAAAGACGAACTGGGTGGATGGCGGACAGACACTCGGCGCATGGTCTGGACAAGCCTGCAATCCCTACGACACAGAACGCGTTACGCGCGGCTCGAGCGGCGGCTCAGGCGTTTCGGTCAGCGCGAACCTAGCTACCGTAGGTATCTGCGAACAATCTGGCGCGTCATGCCAGGGCCCGGCTTCTCGCAACGGCATCGCACTGATCCTCACGACGAAGGGAATCATTCCGGATAGCGGCGGCATCGGTAATCAGTGGTTCAACGATCGCGCTGGTATTCATGCGAAGACGCTGGCCGAGGCTGCGCAAGTGCTCGACGCGCTCAAAGATCCGAAGAACGGTTACTACGATCCGCATGATCCTTTCACCGCATTGCCACGCGCGCTCATCCCGGATCAGCCGTATGCAAGCTTCGTTGTCAACGACGACGCGCTAAAAGCAAACCCGCAGCCTCTGAAGGGAATGCGCATTGCCATTCTGCGCGAGCACATGGTCAAGAAGACGAAGAACCATGAGGCGATCTCGGATCAGATCGATACGGAGATCAAATCCGTGCTGCGCGACAAGCTCGGTGCGGAGTTGATCGAAACTTCAGTGGCGGGATATCCAGATGATCCGACCGTACCAAATGTGAGCTATACGTTCTCCGACGCACTTGCGCAGGTTCTTCCGCGGTTCATGCCAGAGGTGTTTGCACGCAAGAATGAACAAGGCGAGCTGCTGTTCGCAGTACCTGGCTATGACGTCACTTCGTTCGACTACTTACTGAAGCTGAGTGAGCGCAAGGCCCCGCTTACAGACAAGATCAACATTCTGAACTTCGGCACGTTCGCCACTATTCCCTGTGAGGCCGGCAACTGCAGCAATTTCATTCTCGATATGAATCGGTATCTGGATGAGCGCGGCGATAGTCGTATCAAAGACTGGGCGGCCTGGACCGCTAACGCGAAGTTTCGCGAAGATGGTTCGCGTGCGGGTGCGGAGAACTGGTTGAAGTTCGACAAGCACACAGCCGATGGCAAAGCGGATCGGCTCGCACGAAGCTATGTCGGACGCATCGCTTTGCTGAAGTTCATGTACGAAAACAAGATCGACGCATTCGTGCATCCCGAGAACACTGTGCCCACGCCCAAGATTCAGGGACCCAATGTAGGCACGACGAGTCTCGATGGCATCACACCGTTCTTCCAGATTCCGCGTGTTGCTATTCCAGCCGGTGTAACAGATGTGATCTACGAACCTGCCTACGCGTTGAACAGCGACAAGACAGACTATGTGTCTGTGTTGCCACCGGCGGTGCAGCAGACGAAGCTGCGTCATCCGATGCCGGTTTCGATCACCTTCTTCGCTGGCCAAGGCGATGAACCTAAATTGATCAAGATCGGGACGGCGTACGAGTCAGCGACTCACCATCGATTTGCGCCACCTATGTTCGGACCGTTGGACCGCGGCCACGAATGAACGTACTGCACTCTGAGATGATCAGGTGCGGCACGAAATGCGGGAGAAGAAATGAAAAGTGGGCTGACGAATGTCAGCCCACATCGACACAGATCAGTGCTTTTGCAGCCGCAACTTGACTCGACGGCTTGCGATCACGCCCACGAACTGAGTGATCTTGGCGTTTGCTGCGATAGCGTCGAACTCTTCTTCGTAAATGGTCTTGACGACCTCCAGCGGAGTATTCGTCTCCCTGGCGATTGATTCTGCAACCCGCGCATCGGACTTCGGCCATCGAGGCCGCATATTTGCGCTCATGAATCTCCTCCCACCCGCAGCGTCGTCTTACTGCCTACTTACTGCGGGCAGTTTACTCGGCGACAACTAGCTCGTCTGTCAGTGATTGGGGCGGAGATGCTTGAGTATCGGCAAAATCGACGCGCTGACGAATGGCGGGGAGAAGACCAACGCGATCGCGCCACACTACCGAACGCCGCGAGGTGTCCTGTAAAAGTTCACCTGAAGAAAACTGCGGAAGATCTGTCTGCCTTCACTGCGCCGGGTTCGAGGCCAGAGCCGCCACACGGGATCGTGTTCGAATGAGCGCCACTCCCGCTCCAATTTTCGCTGCGCCTGCCTCATCAACCAGTTACGCAGTGCAGTGCGAAATCGGCCGGGACGCCCCTCATGGTGCTCGATCAGTGCGGTCGGGCGTCTGACCGCACGCGGGATTTTTTTCCCTGTGCTTCCTCAGTCGGCTGCGCTTCGGCTTCGACAGGACCATCAGTGTCCGAAGCTTCTTCCATTACAGATCTGAAAGTTCGCGCCGCTTCTGCGAAGGCTCGAGCCAGACGCTCGCGCATTTCATCAGTGTTGAGAGAACGCACGGCATCGATGGGATGACGCAGAGCCTCGCCTGTACGTGTATCGGGATCGGTTCCCTCTTTCGCCGCATACCAGCCACCGATTGCAATCAGCGTCTGCGCGAGAACCAACTGACCAGCCGGCGTGTTGATGAAGTCGATAATGGGACCCTTGCGAATAGCTTTTGGAATTTTCATTCCGGCGACTCGCTTGGGAATTTTCACGAGCTTGGACATGTGTCTCTCCTTCACGCTTCTGTCAAGAAACGTGAGCCCGTGACCAGGGTTCCCCAGGAGGCGTTTTGAGATGCGTTACCCTACGCGCACGATGACCTCATCCACGCCCTCGCCCGAGTACGAAACCACGCTGCTGCTGGACACAGACACAGTCAAAGTTCGTAACGTATGTTGCCGCGGTATGTGCAGCCATCGCAGTCCTGAGGAAACGGTCACGCAGACGCACCTTGTCTTTCCTTACCGCGGCGTTTATCAGAGACACGTAGGGCAAGACCAGGCGGTTGCTGATGCCAATCACGTGCTCTTCTTCAACGCAGGTGAAGGTTACCAAGTCAGTCATCCAATCATCGGTGGCGATGCGAGTCTCGATCTGATGTTGTCGGAAGCAACATTGGATGAGCTCGCACCGACTGAGTTACTGAACGATGCAGAGCCTTTGGGCTTTCAGCAGCAACACATGCGAATCGATCCCCGAGCGCAGGTGTTGGTGGCGTTGCTTCGCCACACGCTGGAGAGAAAAACGATCGAGCCGTTGGAGGCGGAAAGCCTGTCACTCACGCTGGTCTGCAGGAGCCTGGGGCCGCGCACGTCTCGAAAGATCACATCCAGCTATGCAAGGCGACGCCTGGTAGATCGCGTGAAAGTGTTGTTGGCGAGCGATCTGTCACGACGGTGGTCGCTGCAGGAGATCGCAAAAGAGATCGGCGGATCCGCGGTTTATCTGACCCAAGCATTTCAGCAGGTTGAGGGCTTGCCACTGTATCGCTATCACTTGCGGCTGCGGCTTGCTCGCGCATTGGATCTCCTGCCTCAGTGCGCAGAGCTGACGGATCTCGCGTTGAGCCTCGGCTTCTCCAGCCATAGCCATTTCACAGCGGCCTTCAGACAGGTCTATGGACGTTCACCGTCTGCATTCAGGCAATCGGCTCTCTGACTGCACTTCTGATCTGCGCAGCTTCAGATCACTAAATTTTTTGAAAGCGCGCACTCTCGCCGCAGTGCTCTGATGCGCCTGCCCGATCTACGGGTGAGCAGGAGCAAAGACCATGATTGAGAAGACCTGTGCGGCGTGCGATTACCCGCTGGATGAGAACGCGATCGAGGTGACGATCGGCGGCAAGGTTGTGGAGGTGTGTTGTGAGGAGTGTGCTCAGAAGCTTCGCGAGGCCAGTGCTACTGAGAAACAGAAGAATTGACTCAGGCTGCGGCGCGCCAACGCGCGCCGCATACCTGGCATTCGCAGAGGCAAAGCCACATGCAACGCAGGCACTTCACCTAAGGATTGGTTCATTGCCGAAGAGCTTCCGCTCTGATTGCAGATGAAGCAAAAAAGCTGCAGCGTTAAGAGCTAAGTAGCAGTAGCAGTCTGCTTGATTGACCGCTGCATGATGAAATACTCGCAAGCAGTGACAGGTTCGACGTGGGAGGCGACGCTCACAAATTCCAGGCGTTCGTAAAAGCGCAGATTGTGCGCGGTGTATGTTTCGAGAAAACATGGAGCACCCAGCTCATCAGCTTCGGCGAGCGTCGTCTGTAACAGACTCGCACCGATTCCCTTGCCTTGTGCCCTGGGAGAAACACCAACGATGGAGAGATACCAGGCATCGCGCTTCGTCACTGCCTGGGCGCGTGGCGTCATGAAAGCGATGATCCGTTCGTAATTCTCGAAGCCTTGCGTGGGCAGCAGCTCACGAAGAAAATCCTTCTTCGCCGCAGACGCCACCTGAGTCGCTGCTGCGTCGGCAGGCAGAAGCCAAACCGCTGCCGCGGGCGTCTCGGGAGATCCGATCACACAACGACCCGATCGGGCACCTTCGCTCATCGAGTAATCGAAATACTGCTCGAGCACGCGGTCCCGATGTGCATCATCGAGAGCGCCGGCTGCGATGGCGATATAGAAAGGATCGGCGCGTAGGGATTCCACTAGCGCGTGAACGACTGGACGTGGATTGCGGATCATGGCTCGTTTCGGGACACAGGATGCTGAGGCATCACGACCTTACAAGTTCGCAGAGCAGTCAGCCGTTCCTGGCGGGAAAAAAGTTACGATCCTCGATGTCGGCTCGACGCAGTTCGGTTCGTCGTAACTAAGGCACCCAAATCGTAACCCGGAGCATCGATGTCCAAACTCAAAGTCCAGGCATTCACAGTTTCGCTCGACGGATTTGGGGCCGGCCCTGATCAGAGCCTGCAGACACCGCTCGGTGTCGGCGGTGAACGATTACACCAATGGTTGGTACACACCGAAACCTTCAAACAATTGTTTGGAGGAACGGGAGGTCTGGCCGACGTCGATGACAGTTTCGCAAAGCGCAGCTTCGAAAATATGGGCGCATGGATCATGGGCCGCAACATGTTCGGTCCAGTGCGCGGCGAATGGCCGGACGATAGCTGGAAGGGCTGGTGGGGTCCGAATCCTCCGTATCACGTGCCAGTGTTCGTACTGACTCATCACGCGCGCGAATCGATCGAGATGGAGGGCGGCACGACATTTCACTTCGTGACCGGCGGCATTCGCGAGGCGCTGGAACGTGCGAAGCAAGCTGCAGGTGGCAAGGACATCCGAATCGGTGGTGGAGTGTCGACCGTCCGTCAGTATCTGCAGGCCGGGCTCATCGACGAAATGCATCTCGCCATTTCGCCCACGCTTCTCGGTCGCGGCGAAGCCCTCTTCGCAGGCATCGATCTCGAAGCAGCAGGCTTTCGCTGCACCGAACACGTGGGCACAGAAAATGCGCTGCATGTGGTGTTGAAGAAAAGTTGATCGAGCTGAAGGTCAGCCAAACGTTCAGTCGCGCTCATCACGCCCGATGGTGCGATTCTTCTTTTGTTCGGCATCCATGCGCATCGCTCGCGCTTACCCGCTGGATCCCCTGTAACGAGACGACATAAAGCAGTCTCACCAGTGCTCATGTTTCCA
>JBJMWN010000121.1:0-12673 GCA_045810085.1 Povalibacter sp.
AACGAAACGAAGGGCCGGATGCGCACATCCACCGGAGGACCACTCAAAAGGCGATATCGGACGCAGACAGTATTCTGCTGATGCACCATCACGATCGATCTCTGCAGCACGATGTCTTCGATCTCGTAGGTCCAGCACGCAATGCTGCGATCGAACGTGAACTGCCGGAGATATCGATGCCCTTCGCCGAGCAGTTTGCCGTTGGCGAATTCGACATTGCCGATTTCGAATCGACGCTGCCCCGCAACGATGAGCTCATCGCAACGCGAGATCAGAACGTGACGACCTTTGGGCGTGCTCAGATTCGGGACGAACAATCCGTGATACTTGCGGGAGTTCGCACCGACCAGCGAGCTGGATGAGTAGCCTCCAAGACCGTTCGTGACCAGCCACTCGCGTTCGAGCAACTGGGCGATGTCAACATCACCGTTGCATCGCAATCCGATGTCGTTTGACTTCTGCACGTAAGCTCAGCGTTTTGTTGGAATCAGCGAGCAATGCTGCGCATGAACATTGCGCTGTTACCGGGAATGCGCCAACGCTGCTGCTCATCGACGGGAAGATAAGTCCCAACCCCGCCGTATTTCGGCTCCTCACTCGACCAGAGCAATTCCCATTGCTGATCCAGAGGCGGTGCAAGCAACGGCTCCGGCGCTGGATCGAGTGGCAGATCCTGCTGCAAGTTGACGAGCAGGATCCGATCACCCTGCGCTTCGTCGAACCAATGCAGGATGAACGCGTGCTCCGAGAGCGTGGCGCCATCGATGCGCGATACGTCCTGAGCTGCGATTACAGGATCTTCACGGCGCAGCCGCAACAGATCCCGATGCAACTCGAGAATGTGAGGATTGCGCTCGACCTCGCTCCAGTCGAGCTTCGATACTCGGAACGTGCTCTCGGCGGCGGGATCCGGAATCTTCTCCTTCGCTGATTGACTCTGATATCCGCGAAACTGGGCGAGGAACTCACGTCGACCTGTCCACACCAGTTTCGACAGCTCGGCGTTGTGATCGATGAAATAGTGGAATGGACTGCTCGAATGGAATTCCTGGCCCATGAACAGCATCGGTGTCTGCGGTCCCAGCAGGAATAGTGCCGTCAATGCACGATGACGTCCGGGATGCGAGAGCTG
Source organism: Povalibacter sp. (assembly GCA_045810085.1). Classification (GTDB taxonomy): domain Bacteria; phylum Pseudomonadota; class Gammaproteobacteria; order Steroidobacterales; family Steroidobacteraceae; genus Steroidobacter. The sequence goes on from JBJMWN010000121.1 coordinate 1,133, forward strand.
ATGAATCCGCTGACTCGCATAGGTGTTGCCGACCTGATCGTGGTTCTGCAGGAAATGAACACACGCCTGCGCTGGAACTCCTCGCAGTGGCGAACCCCGAGGCTTCTTTTGCCAGTGGTAGTGCTGGCCCTGATAGAGAAAGCCGCGCTTGATCGCAGAAACCAACTCCTGAGCCCGGCCGGTGTAATCGTGAAAGTAAGCATCGCGACTGCCCGTCAGCGCGACCGCTGCGGAATGATGAAAGTCATCGTTCCACATGGCATCGATACCCCATCCTCCTTTGCGCGCCGGGAGTAAGTGCTCGGAGCGCTGCGGCTCATCCTCGGCGATAAAGACGATGTCACGCGATCCTGCTTCCGCACGCGCCTTCTGCACCATCTCCTCGAGCACATGATGCGTACTGTCGTCCTGAATCGCCTGTGTTGCATCCAGGCGGAAACCATCGAGGTGAAACTCGCGGATCCAATAACAGGCGTTGTCAACGATGAGATCGCGTGCGCCTTCGCAATTCTCGCCATCGAAGTTCAGTGCTTCCCCCCACTCAGTCTCATGCCGTGAGCTGAAATAGTGATCACTGAAACAGCGCAGATAATTTCCGTCGGGGCCGAGATGGTTGTAAACCACGTCAAGAATGACGCCGAGTCCGATTGCGTGCGCCGCATCGACGAAGCGCTTGAATGCTTCGTGGTCTCCATAATGATGAAACGGTGCGTACAGCTGCACACCATCGTAGCCCCAGCCCCAACGGCCAGGAAACTCCGCGACTGGAAGAATCTCGATCAGCGTGATCCCGATTTCTTTCAGCCAAGTGAGCCGCTCGATGGCTGCATCGAACGTCCCCTCTGCAGTGAAGGTCCCGACATGCAGTTCGTAAATCACTTGTCCGTGAAGCTTCAGTCCCTTCCAATTCGTATCGCGCCACTCATATCGATGAGGCGCAACCAACTGTGAAGGACCATGCGGACCTTCTGGCTGATATCGTGAACACGGATCGGGCCACGGACCCTTGCCATCGATTCGGTATCGATAGAGCCCGCCAACGCCGACCTCGCGCGTATCGAGCACAAAATACCCACTCGAGGCACGAGTCATCGCGAGCGTCTTCTCGACAGCATCTTGAATGACTACGTCGACACGCTGCGCATCTGGAACCCAGACGCAAAAATGCGCGACGCCGCTGGAGTCAACGTATGCGCCCGGCGCGAACGGAGTGCTCGCGCACTCCGCACTAGAGATTGGATCGGCTGCCACTGGCGCGGCGATCAGCGACGCTCAGATTGATCTGACCCCGTGGAGTCGATTTCCCGCTCCGCAGCCAGCCAATCGTCGAGCTCATATCCTGGCGCGAATTCACGCTGTGCCGCACGCCAGTAGGCGTTGATCGCAATGCGTTCTTCGCGACCTGCAAGCGGATGCAACGCTCCAAGCAGACGCACTTCAGGCATCGGCTCGGAAGCCGCAGTCGTGTTCTCCGAGGCGTCCGAATCCGCAGAGACATCGCTTGTCTGATTCACAGCACGCGCCACTTCACCGCGCTTCGCTGCTTCCTTGGTAGATTTCGTGCTGGACGATCGAGAACGTGAAGCCATGGGAGAATCCTCGCTGAGCGTAATGCGATAACTACAAATCGCGAGTAATCCCGAAAGTTCCCGGGCTGTGCGATGACTTTCAGCGGGTCACTTATCGTTTGCGATCACTGGCAGTTCGATGTGACTCGCTGCGTCACTCGAGTGCCACACCCGCTGGGTAGACTTCACGTAATCGTCACGTTGCGCCTTCAGAATATTCGCGACATACGTCTGCGGATTGCGGTCGTATAAAGGAAACCAGCTGGACTGAATCTGCACCATGATCCGATGACCGGGCAGAAACGTGTGACTCACTTGAGGCAGCCGCAAGGTGTATTCCAAAACCTTGTTGCGCTCGATCGGCTGAGGCTTCGCGAAGTCCACGCGATATCGACCCCGCAGAATGTCTGCTGAAAGCATCTGCTGATAGCCGCTCATCGTCTGATGATCAGCGACCTCGGACGGCCACACGTCGATGATCTTCACCACCCAATCCGAATCGGTGCCAGTGATGGAGGCGAACAATTTCGCTACCGGCTGTCCTGCGACGCGCACGGATTCTTTCAACGGCTGTGTCTCATAGACGAGAACGTCGGTCCGTGACGCGGCGAAGCGTTGATCATCGACGAGCCATTCACCCCAGGTCGCATCAGGTGCAGAAGATGAGAGTGTCGGCCGCTCTCTGTAAGGCACGGGCTTCGCAGGATCGGAAACGTATTCGTCGTACTTGGCCGATCCGTTTACCGCTTTGTCGAAGCCCAAAGCACCCGCACTCAGCAGATAGAGATTGCGTGAACTTTGCTGACATCCGGATTCGCAAGACCTTGGCCATGAGTCATAGCGGTGCCACTCGTTTGCACCTGTCTCATACATGAGCACGCGCGGCGTCTGCGGCTCCGCAGTGTCCTTCAGATAGTGATCCATGAACGGCTGCATCACGTTGCGACGAAACCAGCCCGCCGTGTCACCTTCGAATTGGATTGCACCGATGCCGCGGCCTTCGCGACGACCCTGTCCATGATTCCAAGGGCCCATCACGAAATGAATGTGTTTCCCCGAATCATTCGCCGCCAGCGCCTTGAACAACGCCGGGCCACCATAGATGTCTTCCTGATCGAAAAGTCCTGAGACGATCAGCATTGGCACTTTGATCTGTTCTTTGGCCAGCAGTTTATCGACAGCCTGTTGCTGCCAATATTCATCGTAGGCCGGATGCTCGAGGATGGATTTCCAGAATCCGAGTTGATCAAGGCCACGCGAAGCCGCCATGTCAGCCGCAGAACCGGTTCGCAAAAATTCTTCGTAAGTGTCACGCGTGCCCGACCACCACTCGACATCGCCACCGCGAGTGGCTTCCTGGTCATAGATGTATTGAAGCGTGCCGTCCTGGCGAAACGCTCCGTTGTGAAACCAGTCATCGCCCATCCAGCCATCCACCATCGGTGCGAACGGAACAGCAACACGCAATGCGGGATGCGGATTCACCACAGACATCACCGTGGTGTACCCCTCGTATGAACCGCCGATCGTTCCGACACGTCCGTTCGATTCCGGAACGTTCTTCACCAACCAATCGATGGTGTCGTAGGCATCGGTTGCATGATCGACCGCAGTGGAATTGAGCGGCCCACGCAACGGACGCGTCATTACATAGTCACCTTCGGACCCGTACTTACCTCGCACGTCCTGGTAAACGATGATGTAACCCGCTTCCACAGCCGTGTCATTCATCTGCGGGACTGCCGCCGCGAGATGCGGACTGTTGAAGCGCAGCACACGAGCCGATGCGTGATAGGGAGTGCGCGTCAACAGCATGGGCGCTTGCTTCGCACCTTTCGGCACGAGGATGAAAGTCTCCAACTTCACGCCATCGCGCATTGGAATCATGACTTCGCGCTTTTCGTAGTCGAAGGCTTCTGTTCGTGCCGTGAATTTTTCAGGCGTGTCGCTCGGCAACGAACGGGTTTGCGCGAGGCTGGTTACAGACGTCACGGTGAAGGCAGCGAATGCGACAGCAGTAAATGCCTGACGCCAGGACAGCACAGTCATGAAGCGCTCCGGATCAAATCGAGTGAAGGAAACCCGCGTCGTTGTTGTTAGCGCAGATTGCGCTGCGAAATATAACTGATGAGTGCGGGTGAATGTGAGATACGGGACAACGGACTCGGGCCGGTTGTACTTAGACGTGAGCTCATCCAAATACGTCGCGGCAGCGCCTTGCGCCGCAAGTCCGATTAGGGGACGCCGTGAACCCGTCCATGGGGGCTTCGACAAAAACATCCCTGTTTTTGACGACCCCAAATCGAACTTCCGACGCAAAGCGCTTTGCAGCTTCTTTGCCGGTGCTACGGACTGGGAATAGCGTCAAGAGGCATTTGCGTCGGAAGGTATTTCAAGGAGCGTCGATCCGCCATGGATGGCGGTCGTCGCAGCAGCTACAGGGATGTACTTGTGCGCGGTCCTTGAAATACCTTGCGGCGCGAATGCCTCGCTCCGTACGGTGCAGATGCGTGCGGACTTCCCTGCTTCGAATTACGCTATCCGTTGGACATGAAAATCGTCGCCGGATGCTCGAGGCATTCTTTGAGTGCCTGGATCAGCGACGCAGCGTCATGACCATCAACGAATCGATGATCGAAGGATCCCGATACATTCATCATTCTGCGTACAGCCACGACACCACGAATGACGACGGGACGTTCGACAGCCTTGTTCACGCCGATGATGGCGACTTCAGGTGCATTGATGATCGGTGTGGAAGCAATGCCTCCCAGCTTTCCCAGGCTGGTCAGCGTCAGGGTGGAACCGGAGAGTTCTTCGCGAGTGGCCTTGTTGGTTCGAGCCGCTTCGCTGACCCGTCGAATCTCGGAAGCGATTCCGCTCAAGGAGCGTCGCTCGACGTTGCGAACGACAGGCACTTTCAAGCCATCATTCGTTTGGGTGGCGATGCCCAGATGCAACGCCCGATGCCTGAGCAGAACGTTGCGCTCTGAGTCATACCGCACATTGCATTGTGGGTAATCCGGCAGCACGCGCGCGAGGGCCAACGCAAAGAACGGTAGATATGTGTACGAAGGCGCACCGTTCGCCAGCTTCGAATTCAAATGCAGGCGCAACGTCTCCAGTTCGGTGACATCGATTTCTTCAACGTAAGTGAAGTGAGGAATGGTCTGGACCGTCTGGGTCATTCGCTGAGCGATGACTCTGCGAATGCCAATGACCGGAATCTCTTCGATGTCGGCACGCTCGATGTTGGAAGCGCGTGCTGTTTGCACAGATCCTGAATTCCGCTGCTCGACAAAAGTATCGAAGTCCTGACGCAGGATTCGACCACCCGGTCCCGTGCCCGGCACTTGCGCCAACTCGACCCCTGCTTCACGAGCGCGACGACGCGTTGCGGGCGATGCCATCACTCTTCCGCTCGGCCTGGCGGATTCATCCTGGACTGCTTCTGGCTTGCGAACCTGTTCCACGGATTTCGCAGGCGCTTCGATGGCTGCTGCTTGTGACTGCTCAGCGTCGGTCTCGAACACGATGAGATCTGCGCCGACGGGAATGCTGTCGCCTGCTTTGCCAGCGATCGAGAGAACGCGACCGCTGACAGGCGATGGCACTTCGACGGTGGCCTTCTCCGTCATCACATCGAAGATGATCTGCTCTTCTTTGACGACATCACCCGCCTTGACATGCACGGCGACAACTTCAGCTTCGACAGTGCCCTCGCCGAGATCAGGCATCTTGAAGGTGAAACGGCTCATGCGACCGCCCGCACTTTCTTCAGTGCCGCTTGGATACGCGCCTGACCCGGAAAATATTCCCACTCGAAAGCATGCGGGTAAGGCGTATCCCATCCAGCCACACGTTCTATCGGTGCTTCGAGATGCCAGAAGCACTCCTCTTGAATGGTTGCGGCCAACTCCGCGCCGAATCCTGCGAAACGTGTGGCTTCATGCGCGATTACGCACCGACCCGTTCTCTTCACTGAGCTCGTAATCGTGTCCACATCCAAGGGCACGATCGAGCGAATGTCGATGATCTCCGCATCCACACCGCTCGCCTTCGCCGCCGCTTCGGCGACATGCACGAGCGTTCCGTACGTCACGATCGTGACTTCTGATCCTGATCTCACGATTTCGGCACGGCCAATCGGCACAGTGTAGTGGCCGTCGGGCACTTCGCCCTTCGCATGTGCGCTCCACGGAATGGCGGGCTTGTTGGGATCGCCATCGAAGGGTCCGTTGTACAGGCGTTTCGGCTCGAAGAAGATCACGGGATCATCGTCCTCGATCGAAGCAATCAACAAACCCTTTGCATCGTACGGATTGGATGGCATCACAACCTTGATACCGCAGATATGGGCGAACAACGCTTCCGGACTTTGCGAGTGAGTCTGTCCGCCGCGAATGCCACCGCCTGCAGGCACCCGCACTGTCACCGGCGCAGAGAAGTCGCCCACGGTTCGATAACGCAATCGCGCGAGTTCGCTCGCGACCTGATCGAATGCGGGATATATATAGTCAGCGAATTGAATTTCAGAGACAGGACGCAACCCGTTCACCGCCATGCCGATAGCACTCGCGATGATTCCGCCCTCTGCAATCGGCATGTCGAGCACACGATGCTCACCGTACTTGCGTTGCAATCCGTCGGTCACGCGAAACACGCCGCCAAAGTAACCGACGTCCTGTCCCATCACGACGACCGATTGATCTCGACCCAGCATGACATCCATCGCTGAGTTGAGCGCTTGAACCATGTTCATCTGCGGCATGGTTACTGGCCCTCTCGCAATTTACGCAATTCATCGCGCTGACGACGCAGATGCTCGGGCAGTTCTTTGAACACATCATCGAACAACGAATCCGGATCGCTCGGAGCGTCGCTCAGGCTTCCGTAGGAGACTGACTCCTTCCATTGTTGAGAAACGAGTGCTTCGAGTTCCTGCTCGAGTGCGCGGTGCTGTTCTTCCGACCACACCTCGATGGCGATCATGTGTTGCTTGAGTCGCTCGATCGGATCGCCCAACGGAAAGGCCTTCCATTCCTCTTTGGGTCGGTATCGCGAAGGATCATCGCTCGTCGAATGCGGTCCCGCGCGATAGGTGACGAGCTCGATCAGCGTGGCGCCCGACCCTTTGCGTGCACGTTCAGCAGCCCATTGAGTCACTGCATAAATGGCGAGGAAATCGTTGCCATCGACGCGAATGCCAGGCATGCCATAGCCGGGTCCGCGCGCCGCAAACGTCTGCTGCTCACCGCCTGCGAATCCCTGGAACGTGGAGATAGCCCACTGGTTGTTCACCACATTGATGATCACCGGCGCGCGATACACGGTCGCAAATGTCATCGCATGGTGAAAGTCGGCCTCGGCCGTCGCGCCCTCGCCTGTCCAAGTAGCCGCGATGTGATCCTCGCCTTTGATTGCCGCTGCCATCGCCCAGCCGACCGCTTGCGGCACTTGTGTCGTCAGATTGCCGGACACGGAGAAGACGTTGCCGCTGCCCCAGTGATACATGATCGGCATCTGCCGGCCTTTGCACATGTCGCGCGAGTTCGACAGGCACTGGCACATGAGATCGCTCAGATTGCGGCCGCGCGCAATCTGCAGTCCCTGCTGTCGATAGGAAGGGAACAGCATATCGCCGGGGCGTAAAGCCATAGCTTGTGCGACCGAGACAGCTTCCTCACCTGTCGATCGAATGTAGAAAGAAATTTTTCCCTGACGCTGCGCGCGTTGCATTCGATCGTCGAACGCACGCGTAGTCATCATGTGTCGTAAGCCGAACTGCAACTCAGCCGGTTCGAGATGCGGGTCCCAGGGACCCACCGCACGATGATCTTCTGCGAGAACGCGGACCAGAGACGTTGCAAGACTCGCAATCTTGTCCGTAGCGGCGTTGATATCGGGTCGCGGCACCGCACCGGCGGGTGACAACTTCAGATAGCTGAAGTCAGCAGGCTCGCCGGGACGAGCGGGAGGATGCGGAATATGCAGGCGCGACGCAGAAGGCATGAAGTAACTCCTTCGGGCAGGCCAAGGGCGCAGTGTCTTCTAACTTCGCCAGGAACGAACCCCTGTTCGTTGTGGTTCTCGCCTCGACCGCTCAGTGTTCATCGCAATGAACGGCTGCACGCGAGGAGTTGTTCGTGACTGGCGCGAATGCCGCCAGCCTACTCCCCCAGCCGCGCCAGACTTATTGCAAACTTGCAATGGGCGGGACTGATCTGAAAGACTCATTCCAATTTACGGCGATAAGTGAAACAGGCAGTGCAGCCATGGCGCAGAATCTCGATCGAATGGACCTGAAGATCCTGGAGGCGCTCCAGCAACAAGGGAATCTGTCAGCCGCGGAGGTCGCGGAGAAAGTAGGACTCACCGCAACGACCGCCTGGCGTCGCATTTCGCGGCTGGAGCAGGACGGCGTCATTCGTCAGCGGGTGGCATTGCTGGATCGCGAAGCCGTAGGACTCAGCGTGACTGTGTTCGCCCATGTGCGATTGTCCACTCAGGGTCGCGAAGCCATCTCGAAATTCGAACAGGTCGTCCGGAAACATCCAGAGATCATGGAGTGCTACACGATGCTCGGCGAGACCGACTTCCTGTTGCGCATCGTGACCAGAGACATCCGCACGTACGAAGCCTTTTATCTGGATCACCTTTCGAGATTCCCCGCCGTGCAGGTCGTGAATTCCTCGATCGCTTTATCCGTGATCAAAGAGACGACAGCTTTGCCGCTCTCCAAGGTCTGACAAGACTGAGCGCGCGCCGTTAGCGATGAAACGTCGATCACCCGAGAAGATCACTTGAACGAACGACTGTTTGCAGGCCGTAGCTTCGATGCATTTCTGTTCGACGTGGATGGAACACTGCTCAGCTCGATCGAAGTCGCTGAGCGAGTCTGGACTCGATGGGCGGCGAAATTCGGTATCGATGCAGCCACCTTTCTGCCTCACATTCATGGCCGACGAGCCGTGGATTCAATCAGGCACTTGAATATTCCAGGCATCGATGCGGAACGAGAAGCTGTGGAGATCACGCTGGCCGAGATCGAGGACGTCAAAGGCGTACATCCGATCGCAGGCGTTCAATCGTTCCTCGAGTCTCTGCCGGTCTCACGATGGGCCATTGTGACCTCCGCTCCCCGCGCACTCGCTTTACGCCGACTGGAAGCAGCGGGATTGAAAGCTCCGGCCGTGATCGTGACCGCAGAAGACATCACGAACGGCAAACCCGATCCTTCGTGTTATCTCGCTGCAGCTAGCCAGTTAGGCTTCGATGCGAAGAACTGCCTCGTATTCGAAGATGCCGCTGCTGGCATTCGTGCGGGGGAAGCGGCCGGCGCACAGGTGCTGGTGATCACAGCGTTGCACGATGGACTCATGCAAACAGAGCATCCGACGCGCGTAGATTTCACCCGTCTACGTGCGAACGTCACCGCCGATGGCAGGCTCGAGCTGACATCGATCTAGCCTCCAATCGCAGTCGACATGCTCTACTGGATCACAGCACTCACGATGGGATCGAGGAACGGCGCGAGTACCGCATAGTCGGCATTCCAGTTGTCATCGCCGAAGATTCGTCGACCAGGGCTCGCAGGCTGGATATCTCCCGTGCGCGCGATCACGAGATCCAGACTTGGAATCACGACGATAAGACTGTCGCCCAGACCCCATGCCCAATACGCATCGCGCGGCACATTCGGCAACGCGCCCGTTGCGTTCGTCCACCACAACACGCCATAGCGATGATTCGCATCGGGGAAGTCAGCGGGTTCGGCAACGCTCGCGGCTGCAATCTCCGCAGGAGGCGTACTCACAAGATCGCTGAACGAAGCCGAGAACACCCGTCGTTGATCGGACCATTCGCCTTTGCGCAGATACAGCAAGCCGACACGTGCAAGTGCGTTGACGTTGCCAATCATGCCGGCGGCAAATTCCCGGTGCTCGAGACCGTCAGCACGCGGCGCGGGTCGCATTCCTGAGCTGGATGCACGCCATTGAATATCGTCACGCTCGTTGATTCCGAGGACCGGCCAGACGCGATGGATGAACACTTGCTGCAGATCCTGCGCATAGATCGTGGTCAGCGTGTCAGCCAGCCAGTTGAGGCCGCCATCCGAGTAGCGCCACACGCTTCCGGGCGCAGAAATCAGCTGACCGTAGCCGCCCGTTTTTTCAAAACCGGCGGTATGAGTCGCGAGTTGTAGCAACGTGACGCTCTGCAACTGAGCAGGATTGTTTGAGTTCGGAGGTGTACCAAACGTCGATAAGTGAGTGACAGCTTTGTCGCCGACTTCAGCTCGCGCATCGTCCAATGCCATCGCCAGTGCAATTGCTCCGATCGACTTCGTCGTGGATTTCAGATCGTATCGACGATCGATATTTCCCCACGAATGAACGAGCCGGCCGCGACGTGCGATCAGACCCGTTCCACCCGCCTGCTCCGCATACGCCTGAGCCACAGTTAGTCCTGAGGCCTGCATTCCCACATCGGCAGGCGATACGCGCAACCAGCCACGATCGGGATCAGCGTCACTCAGATCGGGCGCGGGATACACAGCCGGACTGACCGTGATGACGATCGAGTCCGTGCTGGTCAATTCGCCATCACTTGCGCGCATCTGCAACTCATAAGAGCCTGGCGCAGTGAAGTTCACGCGCGTCTGCGCCGCGGTTGCGTTCGAGAAGGTCACACTGTCGGGTCCGCTCACGAGCGACCAGTTGATGTTCAGTGATGCTCCAGGCAGTCCGTCATCGGAGGCGGATCCTTCCAGCGCCGCCGCAAAAGGCAATTCGGTCGCTTGATCGACACCCGCATCAACGATGGGCGCAGTGTTGGATGACTGTCGTGCCGGGAGCACATTGATGAGTACGAAGTCTTCGCCGCCTAATGCACCGTCGTTCACTACGAGCCGTACCCGATAGGCACCCGGCTCAGGGAAGCGGGCTATGGTCTCTTTGGCAGCAGCGTTATCGAATTGAACCTCGCCCATCACGGACTGCCACATATACGTGAGGGATTGCGCAGGCAATCCATCATCGGTCGCCGCTGCGGACAGTTTCACTGAGTCCTCCGGCCATTGGAGCGTGACATCGTCCCCCGCAGTTACGACCGGTGCGATGTTCTTTTGATTACTGGTAGACAGTTCACCTGGATTCTTGACGATCGGGACCTTGTCGCAACCAGCGAGCACTGCAAACGAAAGCAGGATTACGTAACAAGCATGACGCATAGTCGATTCCCAAATGATCTCTGCACTCTGGCCGCGTTACGCGATGAAAAATCTGCAACTGGAAGTTCGGAAGTTTCTACACTCCCGCTCGCTGTTCATTGGCAGCTTTCAGCAGTAACGCGGCTCTATATGATCTGAGGTTCAAGAAGCGTGCCGCCTGTAGTAGCCGCCTACTGTTGCTTTGACAACGGTACGCACGGATGTGTAATGCCGTTCGACATTTATTCTTGAAGCCAGCAGGAGATCGCTGTGAACAAGTCGGCCGTGGTGTTCGGGCTCTCATGCATGGTAGTTGCGGGCACGTTGCTTTGGCTCGCAAGAGATCGGTCGGCCGAGACCGCTGATGTGGGAACAACCATCAGCCCGTCAGCCGTTCGCGAATCAGGACAGGAGAACAAGCCTGAGTCGCCGAAACCCGCGCGTCCGAGAATACAAGACTGGATTTCGGCTGGATCCAAGCCGGCGCCAAGCACCGTGGACGAGGATCGTGAAGCAGCGCAAGAGACCGCTGCCATGGAAGGAGATGCGGACGTCGACTCGCTACTGCCCAGCGTCACGCGCGACTCAGATGAAACCACTCATACCAAGGCCATCGAACACGATTCTGTGTTGGGTCAATCGGGACGGATCGTGTGTGAGTTTTCCGTGGGGAGCAACGCCATGCCACGCAATGGAAGATCCCCCGCCAGCGACGGTGCTGTGTGGCAAGGCGGAGCTATCACTTACGACAGAATCAACTTC
>JBJMWN010000122.1:0-6460 GCA_045810085.1 Povalibacter sp.
GGCGAACGTCCGAACACCTCCGTCGCGATCGTGAACTCGGTGAGTTGCCCTTCCTGTCCCTGGAAGTATTTCGCTCCCACGTAGGCGAGTAGCCGACCGGGGCGCGTCTCCCTACCCAGAAGCTCGAGGACTCGCTGCAGCTCCTGCTGCTCAGCATCGCGCGAACTCATAGGCGGTGTTCAGTCCGAATCTTCAAATTCATAGAAAGCGCAGCGCAGGGCAGAACTGAACCGACATTCGCATGCGTGTGAAACGTTTGAAAAGTCAACGACGTACATCTGTGTAACAGGGCCCGACCGGATTGTACAAGATTGAACTTACGTCCGATGTCGCCCGGCGCTAGGTTCCAAAACTCATACATATCAGAAAACAGACGGTCGTCATAACGGCTGCCGGCTGTGGCTCTGAGATGTGGCCTTGTCTCCTCAGCGGCTGCGTGGACTGCCGGTGATGAAGGCAGGGGACACGCATGAACCATAAGACACGTTGGGGGGTAAACATGGACTCTAAGAAGCTGAGAGAGATGCGGCTCAGGCCTGCGCTGGTTGCGACCGTGCGAGCTGTGCTGAGGGGTTCGAGAATCTCGGTGGCCGCTGGCGCCGGCTTTTTCGCAGTGACCGCACAGGCACAGGAGCAGAAGGTCGAGGAAGTGATCGTTACGGGCATGCGCCAGAGCATTGAGTCGGCGCAAGAGATCAAGCGTAACGCGGAGCAGATCGTGGACTCCGTCTCGGCGGTGGACATCACCGCTTTGCCAGATCGCACGGTGACCGAAACTTTGCAGCGCATTCCCGGCGTGGCGATCGATCATCTGTTCGCGCCCAACGACACGAACCGTTTTTCGGCCGAGGGCAGCGGTGTCGTCGTTCGCGGTATGACGCAGGTACGCAGCGAGCTCAACGGTCGCGACGTATTCAGCGCCCGCAATACGCGCGGACTTAGTTTCGAGGACGTGCCTTCCGAATTGATGGCCGGTGTCGACGTTTATAAGAACCCTTCCGCCGACATGGTGGAAGGCGGCATTGCTGGCATCGTCGATCTGCGCACCCGTAAACCGTTCGATTCTCCCGGTACGGTGTTTGGTGCCACGGCGAGTGCGAACTACGGGGACTTCGTCGAGGAGACCAAGCCGCAGGCCTCAGCGCTGTTCAGCACTCGCTGGGACACCGGCGTGGGCGAGATGGGCTTGCTCGTCAATGCCGCGTATTCGGAGCTGGCGACGCGCACGGACAGTATTCAGTTCGGTCGACCGTTCCGTCGTGCCGCCTCCGAAGTCGGCACTGTGAATGGTGCGAATACTAATTGCCCCTCGATGGCGGGTGGCTCCTTCTCGTGTGTGTACATGCCAGCGGGTGCGCGGTGGAGTGAGCTTGATTTCGATCGCGAGCGCATCGGCGGCGCCGTGTCATTCCAGTGGCGTCCTTCAGATCGCACCTTGCTCACGGTTCAGGCACTGCATTCCGACTACACCATGAACTGGACTGAGCACTCCGCGTGGTTCCAGGCAGGCGGTTATGAAACCGGCATCGCTCCGGGCACGACCGGCAACTTCGATGAGAACGGCAATTTCGTATCTGGTCGTCTCGTCACAACCACCAACGACTTGTCATGGGTATCCGATCCGCTGCTGGCCGATACCGTGCGAATCCTGCAGCCGGGCAATGCACACATTCCGACTGGCGCGACGACTCGCATGGCCGAGATGCATCAACGCACGACTGATGTGAGTGCGAACTTCCGCTTCGACGCAACGGACAACCTGGCCTTTTCAGTGGACGCGCAGTACGTCAAGGCCACGGCCGATAATCATGACTACACCGTCAATACCGAAGTGTGGCCCGATGCGATCGATGTCGATTTGAGCGGTTCGCTGCCGAGCGTGTCCGTGGTCGGCGGCGGGGACTATCTGAATAACCCCTCCAACTATTACTGGGCCGCCGGTATGGATGACACGCAGGAGAACCACGGTGACGAACGTGCGGGTCGCTTCGATGTGACCTATCAGTTCGATTCCGGATGGGTCAAATCGCTGCGCGGCGGCGTGCGTGCGACCGATCGCGAGGCGAACAACAAAGATGGCGGCTACAACTGGCAGCCGCTGACTGAGTGGTGGATGGGTAACTCCGCCGGCGGCTGGCCGGGGCAACTCGCGCCGCTTGATGGTTATCTGACTGACCATTCACGCTTGTTCACCTTTGATAATTTCTACCGCGGCGATGCGAATCTGCCAGGCGGCATCTGGGTTGCGGGTGATGATCTGGTACGAGATCTGCGCAAGAACGGAGAGTTGCTCAAGCAGGTCGAGATCAATGGCTCCGGATGGTCACCGGATAAATTTCAGCCTTCTGATGCCAACGATCAAAGCGAGAAGACCTACGCCGCGTACCTGCTGCTGCGCTTCGGCGCAGATCTTGGCGCTCTGCCCCTCGATGGCAACCTCGGCTTGCGCTACGTGAAAACAGACACGGCAGCTTCAGGCTTTGCACAGCAGCCCAACTGGACCTCGTATCCATTGCTTGATCCAGCCACCGCGGCGGTTGGCACGGGTGAGAGTGTTCCGGTCACGCAGGAGGGCAGTTACTCCGATGTTCTGCCGAGCCTCAACGTACGCTTGAAGCTGACTCCTGATTTGCAGTGGCGCATTGCCTTGTCGAAGGCCATCGCGCGTCCGACGTTTGATCAGCTGCGAGCGAACGTATCGTTGGGAGGCGACGTGCTGATCACGTACGACAACAGTACCAATCCGCCCACGCCCACCTCGCAAGTGGTGACCGCGTACACGGGCACCGGTGGCAATCCGTGGCTCAAACCGATGCGCTCCTCGCAATTCGATACGTCACTGGAATGGTATTTCGCGAAGCAGGGATCTCTCACCGGCACCTTCTTTTATAAGGACGTGAAGGACTACTTCATCAGCGGCACCGAACGACAGAATATCTTTGGCCACGACTGGGAAGTGAAGACCACCATCAACGGCGACAGTGGCACGATCCAGGGCTACGAAATTGGTTATTCGCAGTTCTACGATTTCCTGCCGGGCATTCTGAAAGGTCTGGGTTTCCAGGGAAATTACACCTACGTCGACAGTAAGGGTGCACCGGGACCGACTGCTGGCAACACCACGCCGCCAGGACTTCCGTTGGAAGGCCTTTCACCGAAGAGCTTCAACGCGATGCTCATGTATCAGCGCGGTCCTGTCGAAGCGCGACTCGCTTACAACTGGCGCGAGCAATGGTTGCTGACGACGCAGGATGGCGATGGCAAAGGCGCAGTGTGGAACGATGACTTCGGTCAGCTCGACGCCTCGGTGTTCTTTCGCGTCAATAGCAACGTGCAGGTCGGAATTGAGGCGAACAACATCAGCAACACTACGCAGCGTCTGCTGGTTGGGCCATATCAATACACGAAGGCTTCAGATGGCAGCACGCCGGCTTACAACGTCGACTACATCGACTCGCGTTTGTATCGCAACGGTTGGTTCACGTTCGATCGGCGAATTGCAGCCACGGTTCGCGTGACCTTCTGAGCTGAAGGAACGAGGCTCTGCGCGATCGCGCGTGGAGCCTCGTATCCAATCCTTTTTTTTACACCCGCCAACAAGACACATCGACTACCACTGGCGAGGTTTCTATTCCAAATAGGTGGGGGTTGAATCCCGGCTTCGATTGTCCGAACGTCCTATCGTTGTGATCACAATCACGAAGCGCTTCTGGTACTTCGCGGCGCCGGGTACTAGTTCGCCAGTCACGGTGATCTTCTTACCGAGCAGATCTCGATATGACGCGTACTCATTCCCGCTCGCATATTGATCGGCTCCCAACACCAGCTGAAATTCCCGCGTGCCGTACGAGCCTGGATAGTCCGAGCCGGCGCGTGCGATACACACGCTTTGATGAAGCTGCAGTATCCAGATGACCAGCGCCTCGTCACCCTTAGTGACGCTCTCGTAGTCCGGCTGCCCAGCGTAGGTTTGCTGCACAAGTTTTCCGGTCAGCTCGACGGCACCGTATCGCAGACAATCCGCCGCGACCGATACAGGCGCGCAGGTGCTGAAGAAAACCAGCACCGGAAACATCGCCGTGAGTCCACGCACTCTCATAAGTAAAGGCATCGTAGCGCGGGAGCGCCTTCGGTGCCGCGGAGCGAAAATGGCAAAACTTCGGGCCCGGAGAATCTCAATTCACATTCATGCGTTGATACAAGCGTCGGACGCACCACTGGGTCATCTGCGAGTCCCGTGACAATTGAACTGTTGTGAACGTATCGAGGACAACACCGTGCCGAAGATCGACGTCGATGCAATTGCAGTGCGCGTTGGTACCGGCTATCCAGATCCTTTCAATCGACCGTGCGCAGAACGCACGCGAAAGCGTCTGGGCAATGCAGTGGGTCTGCAAGACTTCGGGGTCAACCTCATGACGCTACCGCCAGGTGGCTGGTCCAGTCAGCGTCATTGGCACAGTGAGGAAGACGAATTCGTTTTCGTTGTCGAAGGTGAACTGATCCTTGTCGAGGACCACGCCGAGACCGTTCTTCGGAAAGGCGACTGTGCAGGCTTCCCCAAAGCTTCGGGCAACGGACACCATCTGCAGAACCGGTCTTCAGAAATCGCCGTTTACCTCGAGGTTGGCTCGCGCAGTCCGACGGACTTGATCACGTGCTCGGATGTCGACATGAAGAGTTCAAGCCTCGACGGACTCTTCACTCACAAGAATGGCACACCATATCCTTGAAATGTCTCGTCGCTTGACTCTGTTCAACCATCCGGCGCTGTATGTATGGTTTCAACACATCCGAGCGTCTCTGTAACATTTGATACAGATCGTCGTGCTCACAGTCACTACATTGCCTTCGAGGTCCAAATTCGAGGTGCTCTATGTCGGTTGAACTGTATTGGATGTCGTTCAGCTTGCTTGCAACTGCATTGCTCGCGTTGCCGTATGTCGCTGAGCGTCTTGTGCGTCGAGGTGTCACTGGAACGCTCGCCAATCCACCTGCGCAAGATCCCAGTGCAGCGTGGGCTGAACGAGCGAAGCGAGCTCACTACAACGCCATCGAAAACATAGCAGTCTTCGCACCCGCGACGATTGTTGTAGTGCTTCTTCAGCGACAGAACGGGATGACCGCCGCTGCATGCGAAGTCTTTTTCTTTGCGCGAGTGCTTCACTACTTCGTGTACACGCTCGGGATACCCGTTGCACGCACGTTGACTTACCTGGTCGCGTGGGTTGCAACGATCATGTTGATTGCCCGGTCATTAGGGGCGCTCTGATGCGCACGATCGCAATCGTTGGAGCGGGCGGTGTTCTTGGAGATGCGCTGGTGAGGGAGTTTGTCTCCAAAGGAGACTATGTGATCAAACTGCGTCGCGCGGACTCTCACACAGTCGACCAATTCGCATGTGCGCTGGATCAACCGGAAGAAGTCGAGAGCTGCTTGCGGGAAATCGCGGCTCGCCAGCCAATCGATATCCTGATTCACAACAGCGCACATCTCGAAAGCTCACCCTTCCTCAAGCTGACGGCAGAGAGCTTTGAGCTGACGTGGCGGGTCTGCGTTGGCGCTGCCGCTGCTGCCGCCCGCGCCGTGCTACCAGGAATGTTGCGCAAGCAAACCGGTGTGATCGTATTCTCGGGTGCCACAGCTTCTGTTCGCGGCTCGGAGAATTTCGCTGCATTCGCTTCCGCAAAGTTTGCGCTGCGAGGGTTGGCACAATCTCTGGCGCGGGAATACCAAAAGCGAGGAATTCACGTCGCGCACGTGATCATCGATGGACTTCTTCATGGGTCGCCTTCGATCCAACGATTTGGCGGAAGTGAAGAGACTGCACTGCATCCAGAATCCGTCGCTGGAGTCTATCGATCGATCTGCGATCAAACCTCGGACTGTTGGACACACGAGCTGGATCTGCGTCCCATGGTCGGGAGGTTCTGATGCTCATCAACGCGGATCGCTCGAAGCGAGCTTGTGTGCGTGCGGGCACGCTTGACTGGATACCTTCACCATCGCCAGGTATCGAACGCATCATGCTCGAGCGCATCGGTGATGAAGTAGCGCTTGCGACCAGTATTGTTCGTTATCGCCGAGACTCGGCATTCCCGCGCCACGTTCATGAGCGTGGTGAAGAGTTTGTTGTTCTGGAAGGAATCTTCTCGGATGAGTACGGCGACTATGCGGCGGGTAGTTACGTTCGCAACCCTCCGCGATCGCATCACGCGCCGTTCAGCAAGACGGGCTGTGTCATCTTTGTAAAGCTACGTCATATGGATCCTGCGGATGATCAGCGCGTCGTCATCCGACCCAAGGATCTTTCATGGCGGCAGATCGATACGAAAGTGGACGAAGCCGTTCTGCATCGTTACGGCGGTATCACGATCTCTTTATTACGTCTTGGGCCTGACGCCGACCTGCCAGAGCGACAGACCCCAGGTGGAGAAGAGCTCTTTGTTATCAGCGGATC
>JBJMWN010000123.1:0-11563 GCA_045810085.1 Povalibacter sp.
ACGATGGACGGACCTTCGGGCACGCAGAACTCCTTCTGATTTGTGAGATGCGATGAACCGACGTCCGATCGTTCCTTGCAGTTCCGTGCAGTCTCGATTGCTGACTCGCTGCTGAACGCAGGCATTCATCGGGGATTAAGCACTCCTGCGCTGAGATGAGATCAACACGGGAGGTTGAGTCATCATGAACCGCAGCGTTTATATCTATGCAGTGGTGGTTTGGTTAGCGATTGCAGCGCAGGCGGGCGCGAGTGAAGGCTTGTCGAGGCAGAGCGTGCAGACGCCTGCAGCCGATCGAACCTCGAGTTATGAGGGCAGGGCAGGCGCGATCGCGGCCTCCGCGAAGACCGGACGAGCCTTCAAAGCGACTCAAACTCAGCAGAAGCCGTTGCGCTCAGCGACCGTGCAGCACGCACCGCGCTTCTCCGATTTTTACATATACAGCGCGTCGAGCTCGCTGACTCAGGATCATGACGAGGATGGCTACCATTCTGAATTCAAGGTTCGTTTTGATGCTGATGTCGTCTCCGGCGACGCGCATGTGTATGCAAAGCTTTACTTGCGGCGCGCGGGCGAAGATGAATGGTTTCTGTATCACGAGACAGATGATTTCCTGATCAGCGGCCAGTCAGATGACGATGATTACTTCGTGACCACAGCATTGGATCAGGGCTATGCAACTGCCGAATACGATGTGCTCATCGATCTCTATGAATCAGGCGTAAGCGGTGTGGTGGCCACCCTCGGCCCTGCGGATAACGGCGCATTGAGTTACCTGCCCCTGGAAGAAGCAGGCCTCGATCTTGCGCCAGCGATCCTCGGCTACGGCATCGCGCATGTCACAACGCAGCTCCTCGACGATGTCGATGGTGATGGGTACTACTCTGCGTTCCGCGTTGCGTTCGATCCAGACGCAGATTTCGAGCGACGCCTTGCCTATGCGCATGTGTGGGTGCGTCCTCGCGGCGGCGACTGGATCGATGAGTACTCGACCGAGGATTTCTGGGTTGATACGCAAGGCGCTGATGACACGTATGAACTCGACGTCGCCTGGCACACGGGCTATCCCACCTCACTCTATGACGTGCAGATCGATCTGCACGACAGTGCTACAGGTGAGCTGCTGGCCTCAGCCGGAAGCGATCGCGCAGCACTGGCGCAAATTCCGCTGGAAGATCAATCGCGCGATCAGCGGGTGAGTAGTGCAACACCGGGTTCTGGAGGAAACACTTCGTCGCGTGAAGGCGGAGGTGGCGCGATCGGGTCAGCAACGATCGCCACGTTGATGCTGTTGATGCTCGCGCGCATGAGCCACAGGCGTCGGAGCGCCACGGATCAACCACAAGTCAGGCCTTGAGCTCGCCTGCAGCGACCGGCAATTTCCGCAGACGTTTGCCGGTCGCGGCGTAGATCGCGTTCGTCAGGGCAGGGGCAATCGCAGCAGTACCGGGCTCGCCAATGCCCCCAGGCGAGTCGCTGCTCGCAATCATGTGAACCTCGATGGCAGGCGCTTCGTTCATGCGCATCACGCGATAGTCGTTGAAGTTCGACTGCTGGACCCGTCCTCCATCAAACGTAATCTCATTCCACAGTGCCGCCCCCAATCCGAAGATCACTCCGCTCTCGATCTGTGCCACGACCGTGTCCGGATTGACGATCTGCCCGCAATCGACTGCACACACCACACGCTTGACGCGTACTTCGCCTTCCGCGCTGACTACGATCTCCGCAACCTGACTCATGTAACTGCCAAATGCGAATTGGACCGAGATGCCGCGGCCGACACGTTCTCCCTGCCGTGCTTTGACGGGTTGCGACCAGCCCGCTTTTTCTGCCGCAAGACTCAAAACCGCGAGCAGTCTCGGTGAGGTGCGTAGCAGAGAGCGTCGATACTGCACAGGATCCTGTTTGGCGGAAGCAGCCAGCTCATCGATAAAGCTCTCGACGACGAAAATGTTGTGAGTGGCACCGACGCCGCGCCAGAAAGCAGTGGCAACGGGTGGCTCGTGACGAACGTATTCGACACGCACATTAGGAATCTCATAAGGCTGATCCTTCGCGCCTTCAATCGCGTCGCTGTCGATGCCATCCACCATCGCGGCCGGTGCAAAGCGCGCCATGATCGATGAACCTGTGATTCGATGCGACCACACCGTCGGCACACCAGCGTTGTCGAGAACCGCGGCCATTCGATCGAAGTAATACGGTCGATACATATCGTGCTGAATGTCTTCCTCACGGCTGTAGATGAACTTCACCGGGCCTTTCGTCTGTTTCGCGAACTCCACAGCGAGCGTGATGAAGTCGACTTCGAGGCGGCGCCCGAATCCCCCGCCCAGATAGTGGTTGTGAACTCGTACCTTCTCCAACGGCAAGCCCGTAATTTTTGCGGCAGCCCCTTGCGCCAATGCAGGTACTTGCGTGCCGACCCACAGATCGCACATATCGCCGCGCAAATCGACAGTGCAGTTCATCGGCTCCATGGTCGCGTGAGCCAGGAACGGCATCTGGTAGATTGCTTCGATCTTGTTCGCCGCGCTGCTCAAGGCTTGATTTGCATCGCCGTCATTGCGTGCAACCACACCCGTTTTCAAAGACGCTTGCGTCATCGCATCCAGCATCGTTTGCGATGTCATGCTCGCATTCGCACCGTCCTCCCAGCTCGGTGCGAGCAGCGTCAACCCTTGCCGGGCCGCGCCCATATGATCCGCAACAACAGCGACAGCGTTGTCGAGCTTGAGCACTTCTCGAACGCCTTTCACGCCGGTCGCTTGCGTCGTGTTCATCGCTTTAACGCGCCCGCCTGTCACGGGAGAGATCGCGACCGCGGCAACTTTCATGTTAGGCAGTCGTGCATCGATACCGAACTGCGCGCGCCCATTCACTTTGTCGGGTGAGTCCAGGCGCTTGATCGGCTTGCCGATCAATTCGAAAGCCGACGCCGGCTTGAGTGTTACGTCTTTGGGTACAGGCAACTTCGAGGCCGCATCCACCAGCTCGCCGTAGTGAAGAGAACGGCCGCTCGCGCGATGTGTCACTACGCCCTTGGCGACGGTGCATGCGGTCGGATCCACTTGCCAGCGCTGTGCAGCTGCAGTCACGAGCAGAACGCGAGCTGTGGCGCCTGCCTGGCGCATCGGCTTCCAGGCTCCACGAATAGAGGTGGATCCGCCGGTGACTTGCCCGCCGAGTAACGGATCCGCATACAGCGAATTGTCGGCTGGCGCTTGCTCGAGTTTGACGTCCGCCAGATCGACAGCGAGCTCTTCCGCAAGAAGCATGGGAATTGACGTGAACGTCCCTTGACCCATCTCGACCTTGTGAATGACCAGTGTGACCTGGCCATTACGATCGATACGGATGAAAGCGTTCGGGGCGAGCCCGGCGGAATCGTTCGTGACATTCCGGGTTGCATGGCCTACGGCTGCTTCCGGCGGTGTTTCGTTCCGAGGCTGATCTGCCCCAAAGGCCGGCAACGTGAAACCAAGAATCAGTCCGCCTGTTCCCTGCAGGAATTGGCGACGCGTGGCGGCCGATTGCAGGGCACGCATGATCACAGGCGCGCTCATGCTTTCACCGCAGCGCGATGAATCGCGGTTCGAATGCGACCATAGGTGCCGCAGCGGCAGATGTTCCCAGACATGGCAGTGTCGATGTCCTGATCGCTGGGCCGCGGCGTCGAACGCAGCAAAGCAGTCGCGGCCATGATTTGTCCTGACTGGCAGTAGCCGCATTGCACGACGTCGAGCTCACGCCAGGCCGCCTGCACACGTTGCCCGACAGGATCTTTCTCGATGGCTTCGATGGTGACGATCTGACGCCCAGCGACCGCGACCACTGGTGTCACACACGAACGCGTGGGTTGCCCATCGACATGCACGGTGCAAGCTCCGCAAAGAGCGACGCCACATCCGAACTTGGTCCCGGTCAAGCCAACTACATCGCGCAAGGCCCACAGAAGCGGCGTGTCATCGCTCACATCCAGTTGATGGCTTTCGCCGTTGATGGTGAGTGCGACCATGCGATCTCCTGGGCTGATGTGTGAATGCGGCGGCATTCGATCTGAATACAAGTGCCGCAGTGACAATGGGTTCCAGACCGCTATCGTCCTGAAACGAGCGGTACCGCATGACAACATTGAGAATGCGTGCCAGACCAGACGCAAACGCACTTCGTCGAGTCGGCAATCCATCGCCACAGGGGATGATGTGCAAATGGGCCGCGCGACTGTTAACCCGTCCAGCCAGTCGTCTTGAGACACTCTCAGTACGTAGTTTGCGAGCCTTGTCACTCCTTCTTCGTACGACTAGCCTCTCGCAAACAGACACGACATTCAGTCGCGCGCTACGGGTTCATAGAGACAACGAGGTCGGCGGTATGGAGATCGGTCGCGATGCGGGTCGCTCGGTTCTCTCTCGTTGTACAAGCCTGAAGGATGAGTGCTTGGGGTGCGCCGATGGTGACCGATGCTGTTGCGTGTTGCTATGACTGAGCAATCGACCATCGTTGCGAAAGAGGCCATGACTGAACCGGCGGCTGCTCGCGTACTCATCCTATGCGATCACATCGAGCAGACACAGGTGCTCTGCAGAACGCTGGAATCACAGGGTTACGAAGCAATCGGTGTCTCAGCGAGCGACGCGCTGACCCAGCTGCATCCGGGCCGGTTCGACCTGATGATCACGGATCTGAACGCGCCACAGATAGACGTTCTCAATCTGCTCAGTGCAGCCCGACGCATCGATCCCGAGCTGGTGTGTGTCTCGACAACTGGGAATGCCGGCAGCGATTTCGGCATTCGGGCCAGACAGTTGGGTGTTGATGTTCTCCCAAAATCTTTCGACCCCGAGGTCATGCCGCTCCTCGCGCATCGATCACTGGAAATGCGACGGCTGCGTCGAGAGAATGCTGAGCTGCTCAGCCGTCAAAGCGAACTCCAGCACGAGCTCGAGCTGGCGAATCGCGAAATAGAGTCTTTCAGTGCCGCGGTGTCGCACGATTTGCGTGCGCCGTTACGACGCATCAGTGGTTTCGGATCGCTACTGAAGGACGAGTATGGTCCGACGCTGAGACCTGATGCGCGACGCTTGCTCGATCACATCGTGGGCGGTACAGCCCGAATGGATCGTCTCATCGACGATCTGCTGCGTTACTGCCGCTCGAATCGTGCCCCTTTGCGCAAGAGCCGGGTCGATTGCGACGCACTGGTCGGACGCGTATTGATTCCGCTGCAAGCCGCACAGAAGGATCGCGAACTGATCCTGCATATCGGCAGACTTCCCGAGTGCGAAGCCGATTCAGGCGCTCTCGAGCAGGTGTTCGTGAATCTGCTCAGCAATGCGTTCAAGTTCACGCGAGGGCGGCACCCCGCGACGATCGAAGTGGGATCGATGCCTCGGCATGGCGAGACAGTCATGTTCGTGGCGGACAACGGCGTCGGATTCGACACGCGTTACGCGACGCGGCTGTTCGAGCTGTTTCAGCGAATGCATCCACAGCATGAGTTTGAAGGAACAGGCGTAGGGCTCTCGATTGCACGGCGCATCGTGGAGCGTCACGGCGGACGCATCTGGGTGGAAAGCCGTCCTCAGGAAGGCACGACGTTCTATTTCACTTTGAGTTCTCCCTCGTCTTCGAGTCCCGGTACTCGCGTTGCATAATCTGGCGACTCGGCGCTGAAGCCGATTCGATGGCTTGCTGCGATGGCGCAAGAAGCCTCGCCCGTGTTTCACTTCTGCATTCAGAAAGACAATGGGCGTTCGAAGTGCCGTTGAAAGAATTTCAAGAAAGCACATCGTCGGCGGGCGCTGCGAATCGATTCGATTTCCTGGTGGCCCTGGACGATGCAACCCGACCGCTGATCGATGCCAGTCAGATCACGCTCGCGGCGGCAACCCAACTCGGCCGTTATCTGCACGTCAATCGCTGTGCCTACGCGGATGTCGAGAGTGATGAAGACACTTTCAATCTGACCGGTAACTACACCGACGCAGTGCAAAGCATCGTCGGGCGTTACACCTTCACTCAGTTCGGAGCGGAATGTTTACGGCTCATGCGGGCCGGTGAACCGTACGTCGTGGAAGATTCGCACAGCGATCCTCGCACTGTCGAAGTTCGAGAGTCGTATCGGATGACGGAGATTCGTTCTGTTATCTGCGTGCCGCTCCTGAAGTCGGGCCGTTTCGTAGCGGCAATGGCCGTTCATCAGAAAACTCCTCGGCAGTGGTTACCCGCAGAGATCGAGCTCGTGCAGCTGGTTGCAAGCCGCTGCTGGGAATCCATCGAGCGCGCTCGTGTGGCGCGACAGTTGCGAGATGCACGCGATCGTCTGCAGGCGGCGCTCAGTGCTGGCGAGATCGCGACGTGGGTGTGGCACATGGACCAAGGGCTCATCGTCGGCGACTCGAGTCTTGCCGCGCTCTTCGGTCAGCAGAGCGAAGAGATCACGCTGACCATCGACGACTATCTGCAGGTCGTTCATCCCGAAGACATCGCCGAGCTGCGGGAGGCTACGCAGCGGTGTATCGATGGGACGACCGACAAGCTGGATGCGGATTACCGATTCATCCTGCAAGACGGTTCCGTGCGCTTCATGACCTCGAGGGGACGTGCCGAGACTGACGGTGCGGGTCGCAAATCGCGTATGGCCGGAGTGTTGCTCGATGTGACCTCGCGTAAGCGCGTCGAAGAGGAACTCCGCACCTTCGATCGTCAACTGAAAGAATTGAATCAGACGCTTGAACGCAAAGTGCAGGAGCGCACGGAGGAGCTGTTGCGCAGTGAGCGGCAATTCGCTCAGCTGGTGGAAGGTGTCACTGATTGCGCCATCTACATGCTCGACCGCGAAGGCTACGTCAGCAGCTGGAACACAGGCGCAGAACGCATCAAAGGTTATACGGCTGAAGAAATCATCGGCCGGCACTTCTCTGAGTTCTATGTGGCTGAGGATCGCGCAGCAGGGTTTCCCGCGCGTTCGCTGGCCGCGGTGGCAAGCTCAGGAAAATTCGAAAGCGAAGGTTGGCGCGTTCGCAAAGACGGCACGCGCTTCTGGGCGAGTGTGCTGATCGATCCCATCTACGATTCTCATCGGCGGCTGCTGGGCTACGTCAAAATCACTCGGGACATGACCGAGCGCCGTGCGATGCAGGAGCAGCTCAATCAGTCCCAGAAAATGGAAGCCATTGGACAACTGACGGGCGGAGTGGCGCACGACTTCAACAATCTGCTCACCGTCATTATCGGGAATCTCGACACGATCGTCAGAAACGCGCCGGAGCAATCGAAGCTGCGTCGCGCAGCAGAACATGCAACGCGAGGTGCTGAACGTGCCGCATTACTCACACAGCAGCTGCTGGCGTTCGCTCGACGACAATCGTTGAACCCCAAGCCCACCGATGTGAATGTTCTGGTTGCGAGCATGTCTGACATGATTGGTCGTGCGCTGCCAGAATCGATTGAGATGCGCACGGTGCTCACGCAAGGCGTGTGGTCCGTCGAGGTCGATGCCAATCAGCTCGAGAACGCATTGTTGAATCTTGCCGTGAACGCGCGCGACGCCATGCCCAATGGCGGGCAGCTCACGATCGAGACCTCGAATTTCGAAGTGGATGCGGAGTACGTTCGTCGCTTCGCCGAGCCTGCAGTGGGTGAGTACGCCGTGATCAGCGTAAGCGATACGGGCAGTGGCATGAGTGAGGACGTGATCGCACGTGCCTTCGACCCGTTCTTTACGACGAAACCTATCGGTCAGGGTACCGGCTTGGGTTTGAGCCAGGTGTTCGGTTTCGTAAAACAGTCGGGTGGTCACGTCAGGCTCTACAGCGAGGTCGGTGCGGGAACCACTGCACGAATCTATCTGCCGCGACTCAGCAGCGCGGCTCACGCAGATGCCGTCGAACCGATTCCGCAGTTGGCGCCCGGTGATCCTCGCATTCGGATCCTCGTCGTCGATGACGAAGAAGATGTGCGTGCGTACAGCGTTGAATGTCTGTCCGAAGTGGGTTTCACCGTGTACGAAGCGAAGGATGGTCCCGCTGCATTGGCGTTCCTGGCCGAGCATCCAGAGGTGCAACTGCTGTTCAGTGATGTGGGCTTGCCTGGCATGAGCGGACGTGAGCTCGCGGAGCAGGCGTTAGTGCTTCGTCCGCACCTGCGCGTGCTATTCACGACTGGGTACGCGCGCAATGCCGTCTTTCACGGTGCCCGACTCGATGCGGGCGTCGATCTGCTCGCTAAACCCTTCACGCGCGCGCAGCTCGTCGAGCATGTGCATCGGCTGGTGAATCAGGAGAGCGACTAAGCTCGTGGGAAATCCTTCTCACGATCCCAGGCAGAACGCCTGCACGAAATGATTGGACGGCAGCACCGCTGCAATCACGGTCCATACACCGAACGCCACGAGCAACGCTGCGGTAGTCAGGCGCCACCTCGGACGGTTCACGGCACGCTGCAGCTGACCTGCGAAGACACTCGCGCCCAGCATCGAGGGCAGCGTTCCAACGCCATATGAAAATAGAATTGCGGCGCCCAGCAGTGCGCTCTGGCTCATCGCCGCGAACAGCAGCATGGAATAGACCAGCCCACACGGGAGCCAGCCCCAGAGAAATCCAAGCAGCAGCGAGCTTTGAGGATTCGCATTCGACGCCTGTCTGATCGCGAGCGGCCTCAGCAAGATCCAGAAGCGTGACCCCAGGCGTTCGAGAGCGCCCAGCAGATTCACTCGGCACGCAATGCGAGCTGCGACCAGGAACATCAGAATGCCACTCGCAATTCGTAGCGCAGCCACCAACCCAACTTCATGTCTGAAGAGTTGAGTGCTCGATCCAATCAGCCCAGCCATCGCACCCGCGAGTGAATAGCCACTCAATCTGCCGACGTGATAGAGCGAGGCGTTGTAGATGCGACGAGCGCCGACAGCAGACTGAGTTGCACGCAACCCCAACGCGCCCGCCATGCCACCGCACATCGCGAGGCAGTGACCACTTCCCGCCAATCCTGCAAGCGTTGCAGCCGCTGTTGAGATCACGGCAACGTCAGTCACTATGGGGCTCGCTATCGTGAGCCTCGTGCAGAATCTCCCATGCGGGTGATTCCATATCGTCGAATTGCCCGCTGTCCACCGCCCAGAAGAATCCCCAGATGCCGAGGGCTACCAGCGCGAGGCTCAACGGTACCAGGACGAACAGAATGCTCATGAGGCGAGACCTGCAGTGGCGGCGCGTGACGTTGCGATGATCGACGGAATGTCTGTTGCGCGAATCTGCACCTGAGCTGCATTTGAGCGGCGCGGTAACAATCGCGTGGCATTGAGCACAACGAGCACTGAGCTTGCCGACATGCCCACCGCAGCGAGCCAGGGCGGAATGAATCCGAGCGCCGCGAGTGGCAGTGAACCGAAGTTGTACGCGGCCGACCAGAACAGATTCTGGCGAACGATCCGCCGCATGCGCTGTGAAAGCTGCAACGCCGCAGGCACGGCAGCAAGATCTTCGGTCATCAGAATCATGTCGGCACTCGCGTGCGCGAGCGCAGTGCCGCGGCCCATGGCAATGCTCACGTCTGCAGCCGCGAGAACGGGCGCATCGTTGATTCCATCACCCAGCATCAGTACACGACGCCCCTGCTGCTGCAACGATTGCAGCCGCGCGAGTTTCTGCTCTGGCGACTGACGTGCAAGACGCTGACTGATGCCGCATCTCTCGCCCAAAATGTCGACGACAGACTGTCGATCGCCGCTCAGGATCTCCGAAGCAATGCCCGATTCGCGCAACGCACTGATCGTTCCAGGCGCACCGTCACGCAGCTGATCCTGGAGCTCGAACTGCGCGAGCACGCGATGCTCGTCGGCAAGAACAACGACGGTGCTGCCCGCCTGCGGGTCTGCGAGTGTGCGGACGAAGCCATTGTGCATTTCGGCGGCGAACTCTGGCGTGCCGATTCGGTAGCGGCACTGTGCGAGCTCGCCTTCAATGCCAGCGCCCACGACGGTACGCACATTGGACACGGGAGCGATCGGAGTTAAATCGGCAAGTGCCCTTGCGATCGGATGTTCTGAGGAGGCTTCGAGTGAGGCTGCGATCTGTCGACACTGCTGTTCATCGACACCTTCCGCAACGATGCATCGCTGCATCTGCAGCTTGCCACGCGTCAGCGTTCCGGTTTTGTCGAAGATTGCGTGATCGATCTCAGCGAGCTTCTCAAGCGCATTTGGATTCGTCACCAGCACACCAAGCCGAGCGAGGTGGGCGATAGCCGCTGAGACAGCTGCGGGCATCGCGATGGCGAACGCGCAAGGACATGCGACCACGAGCACAGCCAGTGTTGCAGGGAATGCGCGGCTGGGATCGAGCCAAGCCCAGATCGCCGCCGTGAGCGTCGCTGCAATCAACACGGCGGAAAGAAAGTGAGTCGATGCCTTATCCGCCGCAGCCGAAATGCGGGGTCGTTGTGCCTGCGCCTTCTCGAGTAGCGTCACCACATGCGCGAGCACGGAAGCCTGCGCGATCGCAGTGACTTTGATGCGAATCGGATCGCCGAGATTCAGGCTGCCACCGCTGAGTGTTTCTCCTCGTCCACGACGTACCGCAGCGGACTCACCGCTGAGCAGCGATTCATCCAGCTGTGCAACAGCCTCCAGAAGTTCGCCGTCGGCTGGCAGTACTTCGCCTCTTCGCACCAGGACCAGATCGTCGAGGGCGAGAGCAGCCACCGCAACATCGACGCACGAGTTCTCCTGGATGCGATGAGCGACCGAGGGCATTTGCCTCGCAAGTGCATCGGTGATGCTCATCGTGCGATTGCGAACGCTCATCTGGATGTAGCGCCCCAGTGTCACGAAGAAGATGAACATGGTCACCGAGTCGAAGTAGACCTCACCCGTGTTCCCATCGAAGACGTTGTAAACACTGGCGCCAAATGCCAGCACCAGTGCAAGCGCCACAGGCACGTCCATTCCAACGGTACGGCGTGAAACACTGCGCAGCGCACCTGAGAAAATCGGTAGTCCCGCATAGAACATCACAGGTGCCGCAACGAGCATGCTGACCATGCGGAAGAATTCGAGCAGCCTGGGCTCGATCGCATCGCCTTGCAGTTGTGCGCTGTAAACGGCAACCGCAAACATCATGACCTGCATCATCCCGAAACCCGACACTGCAAGATGTCGCAGCCCGACACGCCGTTCGCTTTGTTGTTGATCGAGCACACGGGAATCACCCGGTGGGAACGGTCGGTATCCTGCACGCGCGATCGCGCGCATCACGTTGGCCAGCGTGAGAACGGACCGTTGCCATTCGACGTGAACGCGACCGGTAGCTGCATTCGTTGTCGCGCTTACAACGCCTTCCAATTGGCTCAGTACTTTGTCGATCAGCCAGGCGCAGGCGGAGCAACGCAGTCCTTCCACACCGAGAGTCACAGTGTCCAGGTCTCCCTGACCTACAACGAGTGCATCGGCGATCTCAGAGCGTGCATAAGCGGTCCAGGCATCGGCTTCGAGTCCTGAGATCGGTGGACGAGCGGGCCGCTCGGAGCGCATTTCGTAGTATTGCTCCAGGCCCGCGCC
>JBJMWN010000124.1:0-9112 GCA_045810085.1 Povalibacter sp.
ACGAAGCCGCATTCCTTGGCCCACTTCGCCATGTCACTCAGATTCTGCAGATGCGGACCGCCGCCCGCGAACTGCGCCAGAAATACCGCCGGCCCTTTGATCGTTTTCACTCTTCCCCCCGATTCAGCGATGCTGGAAAAATACGTCGAAAGCCAGATAGTCCACGCACGCCGCACCCAATTCAAGTCATTGAATAAAGGAGGCGATCGCGCTAGCCCGCATACTGGATCAGGAATTGTCCTGCACTCTTTCGAGCCCTCAGCCTGTCTGCCAACCCTTTAACCCCGTGGCCCCTATGGGGTTCTCAATCTATGTGTGCCGGAACTGGGATCCCGCCATGCGGCCGATTTGGCGAGATTGAGTTCGCATCCGGCAGGGCCGCCAACCGTTGACTGGGCAATTCGTGACAACGACATACCGGCAACAGCATCAACAGCCCTACATCGGGATATCCGGAGAATAGTGCCGTTTCCCCATCGTTCTGACGCTGTGGCGACCTCCACGGGGCGATGACGGCCGTGTTGCTTGGACGTGAATTCCTTCTCTCCGGCCAGCGCTCTCCAGCTGCCGTTCTCGCGTTCGGCAAATTCCCTGCAGCGGCTCCTTGAACTCAGACATCGAGTCCAGCGCAGCACGCGAAACTGCCTGATAATCAGATCATCGCGGAGAACCTTCAGTGCTAGTCTCAAGACGCCTGAATCGTCATCAGGCAAAGGAACAACTCATGTCATTGCAGTCATTCGCCAAAGCCATCGTTCGTGGCGCTCTCCTCGTCTCTCTGCTTGGGATCGTTTCCTCTGCAGCGCTCGCTGCTGACAGCAAAGTTTCGCTGAGCGGCAAAGAAGAAACACCGCCGGTAGAAACGGCAGCGAGCGGTGTGGCCGAGATCAAAGTGTCCGCCGACAAGAAGGTCAGCGGCACCGTGAAGACCACCGGTGTTGAAGGAATGGCGGGGCATATTCATATAGGCGCGCCAGGCGAGAAAGGTCCGCCTATAGTCACTCTCGAGAAAGCGAGCGATGGAACATGGACGGTCCCTGAAGGCTCAACTTTGACCGATGAGCAATACGCTGCGTACAAGGCCGGCAAGCTCTACGTGAATATTCACAGCGCTGCCAACAAAGGCGGCGAGATCCGCGGTCAGTTGAAGCCGTAAGGGATCGTTTCCGCAGCAAGTTGCTTTCTCTTCGCCGCTCCGCGCGTACCGTGATCGAAACAATGCGGTGCGCGCACCGCGCGTGCATCCATGAACAGGATCCGATCGGCGCGCATTTCAAGCCGAATTGAAGCGCGCCAGGTGATCGCGTTTATCGCGATGAACAACGACTTCTGAGGAGCAACCCTCGTTAGGAACGACTCACGATCCTTGAGCGTTGCGCGGTCAGTTCCTCGCTTTTGACACGCACTTGCTAAAACCGATCGGTTACCTCATCTCTTCGATCAGCGTTGTCCTGCTGGGCTTCGTTTCGTGGGATAGCGCGAAATCCAAGCCGCTCATGCTCGCGGCGCTGCTGATTGGAATGGCGTTCTCCATTTTGGGAATGCTGCTTCGATGGCTGTCATACCGGCGCGAACAGAAGTCCTCCCGCTAGACGAAGCAGTCTCACGTCCTTTCTTCAGCCGTGCACAGTGCCCTCCGTCAGGGGAGTAGCGCTTTGAAAGCCGCGCCCGTACACTGTGTATATCGATATGCACAGTGGTCTCAACATCTCGCAGACCGATCCGCGGCCCATGTATGCGCAGATCATGCAGCAGATTCGTCAACGGATCGCGGCGGGCGACTGGGCACCGGGTCAGGAGCTGCCATCGATACGAGCATTGGCAGCCGGACTCAATATCAGCGTCATCACGATCAAGCGCGCTTACGAGGAACTCGAGTCGGAAGGGGCGATCGAGACGCATCATGGCAAAGGCTCCTTCGTCGCCCGCAGGCCTGTGCGGCCGGACAGCCGCCATGAGGACGAGCTCGAAATCCACCTGACGGCTGCGGTAGGTGTGGCTCGCGTTCTCGGATTGTCATTCGAGGATCTCACGCGACGTCTGCGGAAGGCACAACGGGATCTGGAAAAACAAGTATGACGAAATCCATCCTGATGCGAGGCGTCGCGAAAACGTTTCGCTTCTTCAAGCTCCGGGATATCGATCTGGACCTCGAGCCGGGTCAGATACTCGGTTTTGTCGGGCCGAACGGCGCGGGCAAGAGCACCACGATTCGAATTCTCATCGGTGCACTCGCTGCGGATCATGGAGAGGTTCAGGTGCTTGGCGGCACCATGCCCGACAATCAGGTCAAGTTGAAGTCTGAGATCGGCTTCGTATCGCATGACATGCGACTGTTCGGTCACGCGACCCTGAGCTGGCACATGCGCTTCATGGCCTCGATCTACCCTCGTTGGGACGAGTCCTATGCTCAAGCGCTGGTCAGGCGCTTCGGCCTGAATCTGGAGCAACGCGTCACTCACCTTTCACATGGCGAGAACATGAAAGCCGTGCTCATGCTCGCCCTTGCGCGCCGACCTCGCCTCCTGATCCTGGACGAACCGACTTCTGGTCTGGATCCCGTGGCACGACACGAGATCGTCAGCGAACTCATGGAAGTCATGCGCGATGATGAGCGCTCGATTCTTTTTTCTTCGCACAACACCGTCGACGTAGAAAGAATCTCCGACCGCATCGCTTTCATTGATCGCGGACAGATGGTGGCCTTCAGCTATCGTGACGATTTCCTGGATCGCTGGAAGCGCGTGCAACTGCAAGTGGACGCTCAGGACGCGCTCGAAGATGTCGACAACTGTGTTGAGATCGTGCGCGACGGACATTTCGCAACGATCACCACCAACGCCTTCAGTGCTCACTGGCTGGGACAGTTCGTCCAACGCAACGCAGCGGTACGCGAAGTGCAACGGATGAATCTCGAGGAGATCTTCGTCGCTAATGTCTTGCATCATCGAAGGGATACAACCCCATGAGCACGGTGGTCACCAAGCTGGTACGCAAAGAGCTGTATATCAACCGGCAGATCATGCAGGTCGTGACTGTTGCAGGTCTGTTGAGTGTCTGGCTCGCAGCTCATGGTCAGTTCGCGTTCAATCTCGGAATGCTGGCCTGGATGACAGCCATCATCTCGCTGGGCGTGATTCTCGCGCTCAGTGGTGTCGTGCGGGAGCGCAAGGATCGAGCGCTGCTTTTCGTCATGAGCTTGCCGATCTCAGCCCACGGTTACTTGCGAGCGAAGCAATCGGGTCTGCTCCTGTGTTTCGCCCTTCCCTGGTTTGCCTTGAGCACGGCGGCTGTCCTGCTGGTCCTTTGGGCGCCGAGCATCGTGGATGGCGTGCTCCCTTTCGCGGTGCTGTTCTGCATTTATCTGTTCGCGAATTTCGTCTGGGTCCTTGCAGGCGTTCTGATCACTCAGTCCGAGGCCTTGGTCGGGCTGGTCATCATCGCGACGAACATGTCCATTTCAGTGTTCATGATGATCGTGAGCGGTTTGCCCACCATGCAAACGCAGTGGCAGCGTGCCAATCCGTTGTGGGACAGAGATTTCTGGTCTGTGTTGGCCGTTGAAGTCGTGCTGATCGCGATTGGTCTCGCAGTGCCACGCATCATTGCTGCGTATCGTCGCGGCTGGACCTGACCGACTCTTCTCTCAAAGCACGCAACGCCGAGCAACACTATCGCAGTGCAAGATTGCACTGCGATGTGCGATGCCGCGTCACTAATCACGCGGCTTCCTGTCCGCAACATCTCTCCTCGCGACTGCAACTGTTCGTCAGCTCGTTGCATCCAATCGATGTGCGTTCGTGCGCATCAACTAGTGAGGTGTAACAGCTACACAACCAGTTGTTACAGGCCGCTAGGTTCACACTGATCGCGTGCGCGAATTTCCAAGCCAACGAAGCGTATCCAGGCTCCTGCCGGAGCCTGACCGGCATACGGCCGCGATTCGCCGATCTACTGGTGAGTGCAACGATCGAGCCTTCTATAACGTCAATACCGCGGCACGCCGCACTGTTTTCGAGGGAGCGAGCAATGCGCAATCTGACAAGATCACTGTCATCGTTTGTTGGCGTTCTCATCTTGACTGCAACGTCGCTCGTGCATGCCGATGATGTTGCACGTCCTGGCGTGTCTGAGGCCGTTTGGATGCCACAGACAATCTCGTTCACCTATCGCAGTGAAGGACGCACCTACTCGTGCTCGATACTCGAGTACAAGATCAGCATGATCCTGAAGCGCCTTGGCGCGCGCGAGGAGTTGGAGGTGAGGAACGATGGCTGCAGGGACCTTGCAACTCGAGCGACCTTCCAGTTGTTCCTGGCCTCTCCGGTCGAAGCCACACAAGAAAACATTCATCGCGTCACCGAGTACTCGAGTCAGGACGAGTTGATCGCACGCCTGCACGCGACGAAGCTTCCCTCCAGCAACGACGTCGAGCGTTTCCCGGCTGCCTGGGAATCTATTTCGTTTCGTCGCGATCGTCGGCTCGAGATTGAAGCGGCGGACTGTGCGCTGATTCAGCAGCTGCGACGACAAGTGCTTCCGAAGATGTCGATCCAGGTGACTTCGGATATCACCAACCTCGATTGCTCACAGGAACTGACAGGGATCGCGCGGCCGAGACTGGTCGTCGAAGCGCTCTTGCCAGTCTCATCCTTGCAGTAGCGAATAGTTCGCGCTCCGCTGACGGCGGAGCCGACGCTCGAGCCTGCATTCGATGTCGATTCTGTGACCAGTAATAGACCGGGGTCGCTGTCCCGCCGCTCACGTTGAAACATCCACGCGCATTCTTTCGCGCCTGTCGGATTTCATTCCTGCCTCAGGGTCGGGTTATCTTAGAGACCAGGGGAGATACGAGCGCTCTTGAAGATTCTGAACAGCCTCGTATCTGGTCTTGCATTCTCACCCGCCCGGACCACTCGCATCTTAAAAAGAGCACTCAGCCATGCACCGTGAATCAGGGGAAAAGCGTTCGCTTCTGCCTGTTGTCCTGATCGTTTGTCTTTTTTTCCTATGGGGCGTTGCGAACAATCTGAACGATGTTCTGATCCCTCATTTTAAAAAGGCGTTTGCGTTGTCAGATCTGCAGTCTGGCCTGGTGCAGTCAGCTTTTTACCTCGGATATTTTCTATTGGCGCTGCCCGCGGGGCTAGTCATGCGCCGCTTCGGGTACAAAGCGGCAGTGTTTGCCGGATTGATCCTGTTCGGAACTGGGGCTCTGCTTTTCTATCCAGCCGCAGAAGTACGTCAATACAGCCTGTTTCTGGGCGCTCTCTTTATCATCGCCTCGGGGCTCGCATTCCTCGAGACCTCTGCCAATCCGCTGGTCACAGTGCTGGGCGATCCTGCCACCGCTGAACGCCGCTTGAACTTCGCACAGGCCTTCAATCCGCTGGGCTCGATTACTGCAGTCCTGCTGGGTCGGGAATTCATTCTTTCGGGAATCGAACCGACGGCCGAGCAATTCGCACAGATGTCGCCTGCTGAATTGCTGGCCTTTCAAACCCACGAAGCCCATGCGGTCCAGGGACCTTATCTGGTCGTTGCAGCGGTGGTCTTGTTGTGGGCGCTTCTCGTCGCTGTAACGAAGTTTCCGAGCGCGGCACGCAGACCCGATGAACCGCAACCGGGCACCGCACGTGCACCCGCGATTCGTGAACTCCTCAAACACTCACACTTCGTCTTCGGTGTAGTCGCTCAATTCTTCTATGTAGGAGCGCAGGTTGGCGTGTGGAGTTTCATGATTCGTTATGCGCAGCACGAACTGCCCGGTCTGGGAGAAAAGACTGCAGCCGCCTATCTCACCTGGTCGCTGGTCGCGTTCATGGTGGGCCGATTCGTCGGGACCGCACTGATGGGTAAGGTGAGCCCGACGAAGTTGATGGGCGTCTATGCAGTTTGCAACGTCGCATTGACCTCGATTGCGGTGATCGCGGGCGGTCGCGTCGGACTGCTTGCGCTTGCGAGCACCAGCTTCTTCATGTCGATCATGTTCCCCACGATCTTTGCGAATGCCATCCGAGGGCTCGGTGAGCTCACCAAGCCTGCTTCCTCTTTTCTGGTGATGAGCATCATCGGCGGCGCCGTTCTGACGGCGTTGATGGGCTTCATTTCGGATCAGTCATCGATTCGCGCTGCGATGCTGGTACCCGCAGTGTGTTTCATCGTCGTCGCGATGTTCGGGCTGCTCGGACGCGAATCAGTTTCTGCGCCGTCTGCCAGCCCGGTGCATGTCTGATTCCAAGCGCATCGAGAACGCGAACGGGCTCAGCGGGCAATCAATGGATTCTCCGCAGCTGCGCATCGAACGTAGCTGTCTCACCGATGCGAGTGGAAACCCGTTGCACGCGAGCGCCACTGCGTAACTGAAGCGAACCACCTTGCTTTGAGCGCACCGTGACACGACTCAGCACACCGCGCTCCCATGCGATGTCCACCTCGAACCCGCCTCGAGCGCGCAGGCCCTCGATCTTGCCGCTCGGCCATGCCGCAGGTAGCGCTGGCAATAGATCCAACGCACCGCGATGGCTTTGCAACAGCATCTCTGAAACGCCTGCCGTGTACGCGAAATTCCCATCGATCTGAAACGGTGGATGCGCATCGAACAAGTTGGGATACACGCCTCCACCCGGTCCATAGCTCACTTGCGATCCGCCCACGGGACGCAACAGATTTTTGATCAGCGCAAACGCGTGATCACCATTGCGGAAG
The DNA here is from genome assembly GCA_045810085.1 of Povalibacter sp. GTDB lineage: Bacteria > Pseudomonadota > Gammaproteobacteria > Steroidobacterales > Steroidobacteraceae > Steroidobacter. Next base: position 6,709 of record JBJMWN010000124.1, read on the forward strand.
CGCGCCCAGAAATTGATTTTCCATCCCAGAGACCAACCCGTGCCCTCATCGCCTCGAATCTCCAGCGCACGCTGAGCGGCGGCAAACAGCTCGGGTGTCTCGGGCGTAATCTGGCGCCCCGGATAGACACCGAACAGATGCGAGACATGCCGGTGATGCACATCCTCTTCGGTGAAGTCTTGAAACCATTCCTGCAATTGACCTCTCGCACCGACCTGCGGCGGATACAGCCGAGCACGTGCCTCGGTCACACGACGAGTAAATACCGGATCGAGATGAAGCACACGATCTGCGTCGATGATGTTGGTGAACAGATCCCAGATGAGCGCCATGTCCATGGTGCTGGCCATGCTCAGTGCCGCGCGTTCACCACCTGCGGTCAGGAATTTGATCTCTGGTGAACCTGAAGGTGCTGTGACTAAGTGACCGTGACCGTCTTCAATCAACCAATCCAGACAGAACTCCGCCGCAGCTTTCATCACAGGCCATGCGCGCTCTCGCAAGAAGACCCGATCGCCACTGAACGCGTAGTGCTCCCACAAATGCTGGCTCAACCACGGCGCACTCATTCCCCAGTTCGCCCACACAGGATCGCCCTGGCCGAAGTCGCCGACAGGCGCCGTTTGTCCCCAGATATCCGCATTGTGATGGGCGACCCAGCCGCGAGCGCCATAATTCACTGAAGCAGTCTCACGGCCATGTGCAACGAGTGTGTCGATGAAATCGAACAAGGGCTGATGCAGTTCAGCGAGGTTGGCGACCTCCGCTGGCCAGTAGTTCATTTCCGTGTTGATGTTCAGCGTCCAGTTCGAGCTCCAGGGCGGACGCACCGAGTCGTTCCAGATTCCCTGCAAGTTCGCGGGAAGACCTCCAGGTCGCGAGCTCGCAATCAGCAGATAACGTCCGTACTGATACAGCAGCGTTGCGAGTCCCGGATCAGCTTTACCCGATGCAAACCGCTGCAGGCGTCGCGGCGTCGTCAGATTATCGGTTCCCGAGACAGCGCCGAGATCGAGACGAACACGTGCGAACAGCGATCGATAATCTTTGACATGGCGATCACGCAGCTCCTGGATCGAGCGCTGCGATGCGGCCTGCAGTACTTGTGAGGACTGCAGCTTCGGATCACGTCCCGCACGTGCTGGAGATTTATCCGGCCCGTTGAAGCTGGTTGCAGCAGAAAGCAGCAAAGTGACTGCGTCAGCCTTGCTGACCTGTATCTGTGAACCACTCGCATACACCTGGCCTCCCTGCGCCATGACACGCACTCGCAGTTGAAAGCGCATGCCCTCGCCGTCCGGTGAGTCGTCGTAGCGAACAGGATCTGCCGTTTGCAAATAACTCGGATCGACGTGTGAAGGTGCCTTACCGGTGAGAACAAGCGTATCGGCACCTTCGCTTTGCGCTGCATATCGAAGCGGGCTGTCGGCACTCGCGGTGAAACTGATGTGACCCGGCTGATCGCACGTGAGCCGTACGACGATCACTTGATCGGGAAAACTGCTGAACACCTCGCGCGTGTACGTCGCATCGCCCTGACGATAGCGAACCGTAGCGATCGCCTCATTGAGATCGAGCCAACGCCGATAGTCCTGAACCGAGTCGCTGTTCTCAAAGACCAATCGCAAATCACCGAGCGGCTGATAGGACTCGTTGTATGGACCCTGCATGCCCTTCGCGAGTTGATCGGCACGCACATAGTCGCCCGCGAAAATGGCCTGACGAACCTGAGGCAAGACATCCCTGGCCTTCGGGTTGTTCCAATCCCGAGGTCCCCCGGACCAGAGCGTGGCCTCGTTCAACTGGAGATGTTCGTTGTCCACGCCACCGAAGATCATTGCACCGAGCCGTCCATTGCCCACCGGCAGTGCTTCAGTCCATCGGCTCGCCGGTTCTTCATAGCGCAGCGAGAGCGTCGATTGGGCCTGCGCAACGCTTGAGAGGCTGCACAGCAGGAGCAATGTGAAACCGAGTTTCATGAGCGGTATTCGGCGATCCGCCCGGCGCTACGAACTACTTTCGCTCGAGCCTGAACATCGTGACATCACGTGCAGGCACAGTGAGATCCAGCGGCTTTTCTGTCGTACCGCTTTGATGATGTGTGAACACGTTAGTCAACGTGTAAGTGAACTTGTCGAATTCGGGCTTCAGATTCGTCTGCGAGTCCTGCACGTCTTCGGCAATCCAATCGAAATGAACTTTGCGCGGCGCCTCTCCCCGGTTCAGTACTGCAATCGCCCAGGCATTGTTCACCAGAGGCTTGAGCCAGATCTGCAGGCCGGCTTCTGTTTTGTGAGGAAAACCAGAAAGACCGAGCGCGTCCTGATCGATTGCGATCACATCGCGGTTGGTCAGCGTCTCGCGAGTGGCTGCGTTCATGGAGCGCAAATCGTTACCCGCGATC
>JBJMWN010000125.1:0-7989 GCA_045810085.1 Povalibacter sp.
TGGCGAGTGCGTACCTGAAAGAGCTGCGAACGTTGCAACCGCGGGGCCCGTATTACTTGAGCGGATATTGCGGCGGCGGTTGGATTGCCTTCGAGATGGCCAGCCGACTGCGAGCTGCAGGCGAAGAAGTGGCGCTGCTGGCGTTGCTCGATTCTTATGGACCGAACATGCGGCGGACTAACCCCCGCGTCGAGAAGTGGGTCCAAGGAACACTGCGCGATGGCATTCGCTTCATCGTCGGCAAAGTGCAGGCGCGTGTGCGTCGTGACTACGCGTCGATCTCTCACGCCATTCGGGTCCGTTACTATCGCTGGACGGGACAGCCGGTGCCCTACGAACTGCGAGACCTGTGGCTCACGCAGGCGTTCCTCGGCGCAGCAGCGGGCTATAAGCCGCAGCCGTATGAAGGTAAGGTCACCTTACTATTGGCGCGTGATGTCGAAGCGCCTGAAGGTGCAAAGCAGTCCCAGTTCGGCTGGCATGGCCTGGTGCCAGCCGGTCTCGAAGTTTTCGAAGTGCCGGGAACGCACCATACGTTGACTCATAATCCCAATGCGGCGGAACTCGCGTCTACGCTTTTGCGCTGCATGGCCCCTTCAAGAGCCAGCCTCAGCGATCGCTGAGCCCATTCGAGCGGTCTCCCTACACGCATGCAAACTTCCGAAGCGGCTGTCGGCTCCGAATCGCCTCCCATCGAGCATCCGGTGCGGCCGCCTGTCATCCGCAACGCCATGTTCCTTGTCGTGGCTCAGGCTGTCGTCACGCCGATTTCAGTCATCGTCAATGCCATCGCCGCTCGCTCGCTCGGTCCAACCGATTTCGGTCGCATGTATCTGGCAACGACGCTCGCTGCGTTCGCGTTGTTGTTTGTCGAATGGGGCCAGACCGGCGCGCTCACAGGGAAAGTGGCTATCGATCGTAGTCGCGCGGGAGAGTTGCTCGGCAGCGGATTGACCTGGCGACTGGGCGCGGCGGCTGCGGTATTCGTCATTCTTCCGCTTGGATGTTTGCTGGCGGGCTACGACTGGAACTTCATCAAGGTGCTCGCGCTCGCTCTGTGTGCGACGACACTGTTGACGATAGCGAACGCTTGTCAGGATGTATTTCGCGGCTTTGAACGCACGGATTTCGCAGCGGCATCCTATGTTGGATGGCAGTTGCTCACGGCTCTGATCTCTGTTCCGACGCTTTTGCTGGGTGGCGGACTCGTTGCACTGCTGACAGCACAAGCTGCTTGCGCTGCTGTCAGTGCAATATTCGTTTTGAAGATGCTGCCGCGCATGAACGTGCCGCATCTTTCGATGCGAACAGCCACAGTCAAAGAACTCTTCCTTGCCGGTCGCGGCTTCCTTGCCTTTCTCGTGGTGATTGCGCTGCAACCCGTCGTCGACGTTGCGATGCTCTCCAAGTTCGGCTCTGCCGATTCCATGGGGTGGCACGCGGCGGCTCGCAAGCTCGTCGGCATCCTTGTTTATCCGGCCTCCGCGCTGGTAGCGGCGCTCTATCCAACGTTGTGCCGGCTGCGCATTTCCGACGAACCTGCATTCCGCAAAACAGCAGCCGACGCATTCCATGTCACCACGATCGCTGTCATGCCGCTAGCACTCGGCTGCGCTCTGTTTCCAGATATCGGCATCATGATTTTCAGCGAGCAGTCGTACGGTCCTGCCGAGGACAACTTGCGGCTCCTGGCGATCTATATTTTGCTGGTGTACTTCAGCATGCCGATCGGGACCTGCCTCGCCTCGATCGGCCGCCAGAGCCTGTGGGCCGTCGTGCAGTTCGCCTGCATCATCGTCAGCGCCATTTGCGATCCGCCTTTGATCAAGTGGTTCCAGGAAACGACGGGCAATGGTGGTCTGGGTGTGTGCGTGGCCACTGTGTTCAGCGAGATCCTGATGGTGAGTGCCGGCTTGTATCTTCTGCCGAAAGGGATCCTCGATCGCGCGGTGTTGAAGCGTCTCGGAGCGGCCGTGCTCGCGGGCGCAACAATGGCCGCGATCGCAATTGCGCTGAAGAACTTTGACGTGAATGTCTTCGTGCGTGCCGCGCTCGCGGTGCTCGGCTATCTCGCCGCGCTGCGAGTGTTCGGAGCGATCAACGCGGCGGAACTGCGCGCCATGGTCGGCATGGTTCGCCGACGCGGCGGCTGATCCATTTCAGCTTGGAGCTTTCAGGCCTGCATCCGATGCGCTGAGGCTTGCGATGGCAGACCAGTCCAACGACTCGCCACCTTCGGCGAGAAGTCGCACGAAGCGATCGCGCAGCACACTCGCAAACGGCATTGGAACCTGCAAGGAAGTGGCTGCTTGCAGGGCGAGCCCCACATCCTTGTAGCCCAGCGGAGCGGCAAAGCCTGCGGGTGAGTACTGTTCCTTGGCGATCAGGTTTCCATAGGTCTTGTACACGGGCGCATTGAACAGCGTCGACGTCATGACATCGATGAATGTTTGTGGCGCGACGCCGGCTTTGCGAACGAGTGCTGAAGCTTCGCCCAGCGTTTCGATCAAAGAGGCAATCATGAAATTGCCGCAAATCTTCACCAGATTTGCATCGCGCGGGTTTTCAGAAACGGGCAATGTCACTTGACCCATGGCGGCAAAAGCAGGCTGCAATCGCTCAACGACCTCGGGTTTGCCTGCAACGACGATCGCAAGTTTGGCTGCGGCAGCCGCCTCGGGACGACCGAACACGGGTGCCGAAACGAAGTGCTGGCCCGCGCGCTGATGTGCTTCGGTCAGGCGCTCGGCAAGTGAAACGCTGATCGTGCTCATCGAGACATGAATCGCGCCGGGTTGCAGGTTTGCCAGGACGCCGTCATTCGCGAGTACCACTTCGCTCACTGCTTCATCGTTGGCCAGCATGGTGAACAAAGCATCGCCGCTACAGGCTTCCTTGATCTGCTTCGCGACGATGCCATGCAGCGCGGCGAGTGCCTGTGCCTTCTCGATGCTGCGATTGAACAGCGTGACCTGATGACCCGCCTTGAGCAGGTTGGAAGCCATGCCCGTTCCCATCTGACCCAGTCCGATGAATCCAAGCTTCATGACGAATGCTCCCGATTCGACAGTGAGTATGTTCAGCGCACCATCGAGAGTCGCCAACGTGCAGTGATCGATCCGCGACGAAACTCCCGATGACTGTGTCAATGATATCGGTCAGCTCATGCTCCAGGTTCCACGGTCATCGCGGCAAGCGCGTCCTTTGGATTTTTCGCCCTTATCGCCTGCATGCGTTTCAATGGCGAAACGACGGCAGTTCTTTGGATCTTTCGCGTCAGTCGCGATCGGTGTGAGCAGGTAAGTCACGTGAGTCTGCTCATTGGTCCAGCGGACACGTTGGCCATTCTTCGCCAGCTCGAGTGCATGACCCACACACGCTCGGTCTTCTTGATCCAGATCCTTGCCGATCTCGCGTCCGATAATGCCGCCCAGCACGGAGCCCACGATGATCGCCACGGTGCGTCCATCCCCGTTGCCGATCTGCGAGCCAATCGCACCGCCTGCAACCGCGCCCAGGACTGTGCCGATCTCCTTGCGATGGCAGCTTCCTTCGAGCACGCCGAAGTCCCGGTCCCAATCGCCACCGGTATAACCCACATAGCGAGCATCGTGCTTCTTGCGCCAGCCGTGGGCTTTCGCATGATCCGGCGGATCGCTCATTGCAGTTGCACTCGCAAGCACCAGAGCCGTGATGCAAAGCGTGGCGATTCTCTTGAGTCGAGGATTAAGCATTCGTCTGTCCTGAATTGATGGAGGCGCGATTCTGCCGAGGATCTTGCGTTGTGACGAGGAGCGTTGTGGATCGGCGACATCAGGATTTGGATGAGAGATGCTGACTCAGAACCCTCTCACCGAATCTGCCCGCGCGATCAGTTTCGCTATCTCGACTACCCAAGCTGTCGATCATCGGAGATTCGCGGGCAGCCGTTCCAGTACTCGCGTCACGATCGGAACTCTGTCGTATGTGCTTCGTTGGTCAGAGAGTCAGTATTTCGATCAGTGCAGGAGAACGCCGGTGAGCAACGAAGCCGAACTCGAGTCCAAGCTCTGGAAGTCGCTGCGCTCGGACATGACTGTGATGCTCGCATTGGATGCTGTGGATGAAGGTCATGCGCAACCGATGACGGCGCAATTCGCCGATGACGACGAGCAGGGCCCTATCTGGTTTTTCACTGCCGTCGACACGGACATGGTTCGTGCAATGGGTCAGCAGCATCGCGCCATGATTCACTACGCCTCCAAAGGACATGACGTGTTCGCGTCGCTGCACGGTGAGCTCGTGAAGGACAACGATCCTGCGATGATCGAGAAGTTGTGGAATCGTTTCGTTGCGGCCTGGTATCCAGGGGGCAAGACCGATCCGAAATTACAGCTGCTGCGATTCGAACCCGAGCGCGGTCAGGTGTGGCTGAACGAGAACAGCTTGTTCGCCGGCGTCAAAATTCTGATGGGCAAGGATCCGAAGAAGGACTATCGCGACAAGGTCGGCGAAGTCCGATTGCATAGCTGATCAGAAGCTCAGGATGACGAGTGGGCCGGCGCAGGCTGCATTCGTTCGCGAGAGTCAGACGTCGAGCCGAACGTTTCGTCTGACTTCTACCTGACCTTTCCTGCTTTATTCTCGAGCACGACGTTCGAGAGCACTGCGGTATCGACCGTCGCAGGTAGATGTGAGCAGAAGCCGATACCCACGTAGAACGGCTCTTTGAACTGCATTTTGAGAGGCGGGCCGAACTGATGCATCGGCTCGCCTTCGAGACTGACGAACAATGCAAATTCATCGCCACGCTTCTCGATTCCAATTCGCTTCGCGATCACCGTGACCAGACTGTCGGGTGACTTACCGCCGGGACGTCCGCGACCGCCGATGCGGTACTCCATATCCTTGATGCGCGCATGTTTCTCGGGGCGCTGCGCGAGGTGAATCATTCCTTCGCCGTGCAGAGCAACGAGAGCTTCTTTGGAATCGTCGTCCAGATCCTGCCGAATCACCAGGACGGCTTTACGATCTCCATATCCATTCGCGTCTGGATAAGCGATGTCGGCCGCGAGTGATATGTCTCCCGAGACCTTCTTCCACAGATAGCGAAACTCATCGCGCGTGTACCAGATGTTGTAGCCCGCGGAGTTGATGGTGTACTGCTTCGTCGCTGGATCGTAACTGGCACTGCCGGGCACAACGGCGCTGCCGATATCCGACTGACCTTCGAACATGCCAATCGGCGTCGCGAAGTTCGTGGTGGGTCTGGTGAAATCAGCAGGGGGCGCGACTTGTTGGCGCGTAGCGGATCCGGGTTGGGCCCACTCGGGCACCTCGGGTGTCGGAGCATCGGCAGCGTGAACCAGGCCACCGAAGGCTATGAGGAGCAGGGCAGAGATGAAGTGCTTGTTCGTTTTCATCTGCGCACGATACCGGAGCCATGCCGCCAGTGGAATCATCAACAGCGGATGGCCGGCGTCATTCTCGCTTTGGAATATTCACTGCCTTCGCCACCGCCGGCCGAGCAACGAAAGACTCGAGGCCGCGCTTCACATTCCCATACTCATCGAACCCCACCAGTTCGCCTGCGTTGTAGAAACCCACCAGATTGCGTACCAGCGAAAAATTGGCGATATCCGCGATGGTGTATTCATCGCCCATGATCCATTGCCGCTGTTCGAGCCGCTGATCGAGCACTTCAAGCAGTCGCTTGGTTTCCGCAACGTATCGATCGCGAGGTCGTTTGTCCTCATAGTCCTTGCCGGCGAACTTATAGAAAAAACCGAGCTGGCCGAACATGGGACCAACGCCCCCGATCTGGAACATGACCCATTGAATGGTTTCGTAGCGAGCCGCGCCCGTCTGCGCAAGGAAGCGTCCGCTTTTGTCCGCCAGGTAGATGAGGATTGCGCCTGATTCGAAGAGTGGCAGCGGCTGACCCTCGGGGCCGTTCGGATCGATGATGGCGGGAATCTTTCCGTAGGGATTCAAGGAGCGGAATTCCGGAGACTTCTGATCGTTCTTTTGAAAATCCACCAGGTGAGGCTCATACGCAAGCCCGGTTTCTTCGAGCATGATCGAGGCTTTCACGCCATTCGGCGTGTTGAGTGAATAAAGCTGAATACGATCAGGAAATCGCGGAGGCCATTTGCGCGTGATCGGGAAGTCAGTGAGTTGGGGCATCGTCCTCTCTCTTGGCTCGCACGGATGCGTGCGCAAGTATTGCGTACGGACTGTCCATGTCGAACGTGTCATCCTGCTTTCAGGTCGACTCCAATCGCCGCCGGTTTGTTCCACGGTGGCCTCGATAACAGGACGAGCCATCAATGTCACGACTCTTAGCCGTCATTGCACTGTTAGTGTCGATCGCGGCCCACGCTCAAGACGAGACGTCCAATGCAGCCAGTGAACCTGAGCAGGTTCTGGTCGTGGGCGAGCAACCGGGTCCACGATTGTGGAAGATCACTCACGATGATCATGTGCTCTGGATCATGGGCGCATTGGGGCCGTTGCCGAAGCGCATGACCTGGCGCTCGCATGAAGTCGAGCGAGTTCTCGCATCCTCGCAGCAGTTGCTCACGGGCGTAAACGTGGAAACGGATGTGGGCTTCTTCACTAAGATCAGCCTTCTTCCCTCGCTCATGTCGGTGCGCAAGAATCCCGACAAGAAACAATTGCGCGAAGTCGTACCGCCTGACACATACGAGCGATGGTTGCGGATGAAGCAACGCTATCTTCCCAACGACAACGATGTGGAATCGTGGCGTCCTATCTTCGCAGCGCAGAAGCTGTATGAGGCCGCGGTCGAAAAATCGGGGCTTGTCAGGCGAGTTCAATGGTTCGAGAACATCAGCAAGCTGGCGAAACAGCGCGGCGTCGCGATCACGACACCGACGCTTGAAATCGAGATCGAGAAACCACGTGCAGCGTTGAAGGAGTTCAAGCGGTCGCCTCTGGATGATGTCGATTGTTTTCAGCGAACGCTCGAACGCGTCGAGAATGACGTTGAGACCATGCAATTGCGAGCGAACGCCTGGGCGGTGGGCGATATCGACGCGCTGCGGAAGTTGCCTTATGGCGACGTGTTCAACGCCTGTGCAAACGCGGTGCTCGGCACCGAGTCCGCGCAGAAGCAGGGATTGCAGAATATTCCCATCAAACTTCGCGACACTTGGGTGAATGCAGCCGAGTCGGCCCTGCGCAAGAATGCCTCGACCCTTGCGATCGTGCCGATGGACGAAGTGCTCAAACCCGATGGCTGGGTCGCGACACTGATAGCGCGCGGCTATTCGCTGGATCGCGAGCCGGAGAGGAACGAGGAGTGATCAGGCGCCGCGGCCAGCTGACGCAATCAGGGTCGCTCACGATTTTTCGCAAGAGCGTCTCTGCGCCGCTGCAAGAACTCTCGCTCTTTCGTGTTTTCCGCGAGTTCGATCGCAGCATCGTAGGCCGCAGCGGCTTCTGATCTGAGATCCAATCGTCGCAGCAGATCGGCGCGGATTGCGTGAAACAGATAGTACTGTTTCAAATCGAGTGCATCGATCAGGCGCAATCCGGCCGCGGCTCCTTCGAGTTCTGCAACGGCGACGGCACGATTGAGCGCAACCGTCGGGCTCGGATCCAGAGACAGCCATTGATCGTAAAGCGCAACGATCTGGCGCCAGTCGGTCGAGTGAATGTCGAGCGCATCGCTATGCACCGCATTGATCGCTGCCTGGATCTGATAAGGACCAGGACGATTGCGCTTCAAGCACTCGAGCACGAGCGCTTGTCCTTCTTCAATGCGTGCGTGATTCCACAGATCGCGATTTTGCTCGGACAGCGTGAGCAGGCTTCCATCGGATGCAAGCCGAGCGTCGCGACGTCCATCGATCAGCAGCATCAGTGCAAGCAATCCGACCGCCTCAAGTTCCTGCGGCATCAATTCGACGAGCACGCGTGCAAGGCGAATGGCCTCATCGCACAGATCGCCGCGAATGAGTTGCTCGCCTGAGCTGGCCGAATAAC
>JBJMWN010000126.1:0-3327 GCA_045810085.1 Povalibacter sp.
GTATTGCTTCAGTAATCCATCGATGCGCGAAAGGCGCTCGGTAGAAACTTCCGTGGCGGTGGCTTGAGTGCCGTCTGCTATCGCGAACGCAGATGTCGATAAGGCAAAGCACAGGAACAGAGCGTGACCAAAGCGCATGAAACCCCCAAACAATTAGTTTTGGTATGGACGACGCGACAATCGCAAAAAACCACTGACCATTGCAATCAGCAAAGCGAAGAGCTCGTCTTCGAGGTTGAGCGCCCGGGTGGATCGCGTCGTTCGGATTCGAGGGCGCGAGGGTTCACCTCAAGTTAAATCACAGCAATCATGCGCTCAGCCGATGGTGCTCTGGACCCATCGTTCCAGATTGCTGAGATCCATGGCACCGGACTGACGAGCGATCTCCTTGCCTCCGAGAAAGACCATCAGGGTCGGAATGCTGCGGATGCCGAACCGCGAAGAGAGCGTCGGCTCATCGTCCGAATTGATTTTCGCGAACCGGGCCCGTGGACCAAAGCGTCGTGCAGCTTCTTCGAAATGCGGCGCCATCATGCGGCACGGTCCGCACCAGGGCGCCCAGAAATCGATGACGATCGGTATTTCACTGCGACCGATGTGCTTGTCGAAGCTCGCGGTTTTGAGCTCGATCGGATGGCCATCGAACAGTGCCTCATGGCACTTCGGACAGCGCGGTGATTCTCCGAGCCGTTGCCGGGGAATGCGCACGATGGAATCGCAGTGTCCGCAGACGACGTGAACGGAATCGGTCATGTAGGGCCTCATGCGGCGAAACGGTATCCCTTCCAGATGGGTTCCGATTGCGCCGAAACAAGTCTACGCAGCTTGTGGCTTCTGATAAGCCAAAAAAAAGAAACGATGACCTGTCGATTCGCAGGACCTGGGCCGTCGTAGGCAGTCCTGACCATTTCGGTCGGGTTGGAGGAGACCATTTATGTCCAAGCTGCAGATCATCGGCGCACCACAAAGCAATTTCGTGTGGGTGACCCGAATCGCCTGCGAAGAGAAGGGTATCGACTATGAGCTGGCGCAGGTCATGCCGCACGGGCCCGAAGTCCTTGGCATCCACCCGCTTGGCAAGATCCCTGCGATGCGTCACGGAGATGTGCTTTTGGGCGAATCGCGCGCCATCTGCCTCTACATTGATCAGAATTTTTCAGGGCCTTCGCTCATACCGGGAAACGTCGCCGCGGCTGCGCGTGTAGAGCAATGGATATCTATCGTGATGACGCATATCGATCCGTTGCTCATTCGCCGATATGCTGCCCTCTACTATTTCCCGAAGACGCCTGACGGTCGGCCAGACCTCGAGTTGATCCATGCAGCGGTCCCGGAGATGCGTATTCAGATCTCCATGTTGGAGCGCGCAGTTGCGAATGGCTTCCTCGCAGGCGACTGCTTCTCGTTGGCGGACGCATACCTCGTGCCGGTGCTTTTCTATATGAACCTGCTTCCGGAGAGCCGCGCCATGCTGGTCGATTCGCCACGTCTGCTCGCGTATCTCGAGCGGCACTTGCAGCGTCGCAGCGTCGCGGCAACCACTGCTCCGCCGTTCCCCGGCCGCGAGTTACGCATTGCGAGCTGATGCAATCAATTCCTGCTGAAGGAGAGACAACACATGAGATACATGTTCCTGATCTACAGCGGCGAGCGGGGCGATGGCCCGCAAGTCGACATGGAAGACCTCAAGCAGCGTCACTGGGCACTCATTGATGAGGCGACCAGCAAAGGTGTTCTCGAAGCTGCTGAGCCGCTGTATCCGGCCTCGACCGCAACGACGGTGAGGCAACAAGATGGCAAGCCTCTGGTCATTGACGGACCCTTCGCCGAAACCAAGGAACAGCTTGCCGGTTACTACATCATCGAGTGCAAAGATCTGGATGAGGCGATCGGCTGGGCCAAGAAGATCCCGAGCGGCTGCAAAGGTGCGGAACGATGCGTGGAGATTCGACCCATCCTGGGACTGCCGCCGCGCTGAAGTCCCGATGCCGCACGAGCAAACTGGGTCCGCCTGCGAGCCAGTCCAGCAGGTTCTGGCTCGAGTATTTCGCGCTGAGCACGGACGCATCATCGCGACATTGATTCGTCTCAGTGGCTCTTTCGAACTCGCGCAGGAAGCGATGCAGGATGCATTCGTTTCCGCGCTTTCGCACTGGACGGAAGAGGGCGCGCCCGAGTCTCCGGCGGCGTGGATCACTACCACCGCGCATCGCAAGCTGATCGATCTGGTGAGGCGAGAGCGCACACGCCGTAACGCAAGCGATCAGCTCAGCTATCAGCTCGAGATTGAGAACGGCGCCATTGATGGAGCAGACATGAACTCCTCGACTGCTGAACCCACCGATCGCCTGCGCCTCATCTTCACCTGCTGCCATCCCGCACTGAACAGGGAAGCTCAGGTCGCACTCACCCTGCGCACGGTCGGCGGGCTCTCAACGCAGGAGATCGCGCGTGCATTTCTCACGAGCGAATCAACATTGGCTCAGCGCCTCGTGCGGGCACAACGCAAGATTCACGACGCGCGCATTCCGTATGAGATTCCTGGTTCCGATGCGTTAGCTGAGCGTTTGTCATCAGTCAGAGCAGTCATCTATCTGATCTTCAACGAAGGCTACCTCGCGACCGCAGGCGAGCAGCTGAGCCGCGCAGAGTTGTGTGCCGAAGCCATTCGCCTCGCGCGCATGCTCGATGAGCTCAGGCCGAGCGATCCTGAAAGTATCGGCCTGCTTGCGTTGCTCCTGCTCCACGATTCACGACGCGAAGCGCGGGTGGGTGTTGACGGCGTACTGATCACGCTCGAAGAGCAGGACAGGTCCCGGTGGGATCGAGATCAGATCAACGAGGGTCTGGAACTCATCGAACGCGCGCTGATGTTGCGAGCACCGGGCCCGTATCAATTGCAAGCGGCCATCGTGAGCCTGCATGCGCAGGCACTGACGGCTCGCGACACTGATTGGGAACAGATCGCTGCGCTCTATGGTGAGCTGTACCAGGTGAACCGAACGCCCATCGTCGCGTTGAATCGTGCAGTCGCCATTGGCATGAGTCATGGGCCGCAGGTTGGGCTCAGGCTACTCGATGATCTTGCAAAGGCAGGCGCGCTCGAGACCTATCACTGCTTCCATGCAGCGCGTGCTGAGTTGCTGAAGCGAATTGGAAATACGGCGATGGCGGTCGATGCGTACCGAACTGCGCTGGCGCTCACGACCAACAACGCCGAGCGCGTCTACATCGAACGGCAGATCGATGGCCTGGTCAGTCGGTTGAATTGATCACACAAAGAAAAAGCGCAGCGCCCCTTACGGAGCGCTGCGCCATGACAGCATC
>JBJMWN010000127.1:0-5380 GCA_045810085.1 Povalibacter sp.
AAGGCACTCATGAGAAATGCTGAGACGCTTTCGGCTCGATCACGCTCGGCTTCTGCGCGAGCATGCTGAGCAGCTACCTGATCTCGCTCGTTCGCAAGACGGCGCGCTTGCACCGCCGAGGTCACGGCGAATCCCATCAGAGAAACTACCAGGGCGGCTGACAAAGCCATTGCGGCCGCATGTCGGCGTACAAATTTTCTGGCGCGGTAACGCCAGCCATCGCCACGGGCGAGCACAGGCGCACCTGCGAGATGCCGCTCAATGTCCGCCGCAAACTGTTCGACGGAAGCGTAACGGCGCTCCGGTTCCTTTCGCATCGCCATCAGCACAATGTTGTCGAGGTCGCCACGCACATCCTTTATCCAGCGTGGAACCGTCATGGAGCGCCGCTCCGCGAGGGAGGCGCGTTCGGCGCCGTCATCCTTCTGGCTTGCAAGCGCAAGCGCCGTGCTCGGCGCCAAAGGTTGTTCTTCGCAAATGACGCGTTCGATGTTGGTCATCGATTTGCCCTGCAAATCGAACGGTCGGTAGCCGGTCAACAACTCGTAGAGCAGGACTCCCAGAACATAGATATCGCTCGACGTGGTCACTGCGTGTCCCATGACCTGCTCAGGACTCGCGTGGTCCGGTGTCAACAGACGCATGTCCAACTGCGTCATCGCAACGGTGTGCAACGAATCGCGCTGGTCCAGCAGCTTTGCTATGCCGAAGTCGAGCAGCTTCGGCTCCCCCTCGGCTGTCACCAGGATGTTGGATGGCTTCAGGTCGCGGTGGACGATCAGATTTCGATGCGCAGCGTGAACGGCTGATGCCACCTTCAGGATCAGCTGGAGTCGCTGGCGGACGTTCAATCGATGGCGGTCGCAATACAAATCGATGGGCTCGCCTTCAACGTACTCCATCACGATGTAAGGCGTGCCATCCGCAGTCACGCCGCCATCCAGCAACTTCGCAATGTTGGGATGATTGAGCGATGCAAGAATCTGGCGTTCGATCTTCAGCCGACCACGCACGTGCTTCGAAACCAATCCGCGCTTCACAAGCTTGATGGCGACACGTTGGCGGAATTGATCGTCGGCGCGCTCAGCGAGAACGACTTCGCCCATCCCACCCATACCGAGCGTCTTGACCACCCGATACGAACCCAGCAACTGACCAACGTAGTCGTCCGGCTCGGATGCGGAGCCGATAGGCTCGCCTTCGACTTCTAAATCCCACCAATCGGGGGAGCTGGCGCGCAGACGATCAATTGCACGCCGAAACAGTCGATCGTCGAGGGCGCAGGTTTCACGCAGGAAGGCGAGCCGATCCTGCGGACCAAGCGACTCGGCCTGGCGCACGATCTGCTCGAACGACGCGGGATCGGAAGAGTTCATGACCCGGCTTCGCACAGCCGCGAGAAAGATGAGCTGATACTAAGGGCCATTGCACGACAGGAGCAACGACGCGAAAGTACAGCCCGTCGGAAGTCGTAAGCCGGCTTTTTCACTAATAACGCTTCAGGAGGTTCGTATGCCGAATGGGACAACAACAGACACACGATGGCCGGTGATCGTCGCAGCGTTGGTCGGCGGTGCTGTCGGTGGCGCCATTGGAGGCTACGCGGGTGCACAGGCAGGCTCGAACAACAATGGAAGTGACAATACTTCGGGTGCTCTGCAGCAGCAGGAACAGGCCAAAACGTCTGATTCGCATGCCTAGGCGTGCTACGGAGGGGGCGTTCGCCTCCTCCGTATCTGATTTCACACCGTTGCCGCGCGCTTTACCCTCGTACTTCCGTGCACTGCACCAAAGGGCAATTGCCCTCCCCCTAGCCCGGACGTACGATGGCCGCGAGCGAATAAAGGACTAGAAACCCGTCTGCAAGGCAACGGAAGGCCCTGCGTGAACCTGGCAGGAATGACTTCTCCTTGAGATCGATGGGGCACCAATCATGAAGATCCTGATCGTTGACGATCATCCGCTCTTTCGTGCCGGCTTCCACGCCGTGCTTGAACAGAGCGCACTCGATGCAGCGGTTCTGAGCGTGTCATCCATTCAGGAGGCGCTGCAGATTTTGCAGCGGGACTCTGACGTCGGACTCGTTCTGCTGGACGTTCATCTTCGCGGTGATGACGGCTTCAACGCGCTGAAGGTCATCGGCACCAAGTTTCCGACGACCGCTTGCATCATGATCTCTGGTGACGAGCAAGATGGCATCGCCGCACGTGCGGTTGCCGCAGGCGCTTCCGGCTTCATTCCCAAATCATTCACTGCGGATGAAATGGTGGCGGCGATTCAAAAAGTTCTCGCCGGCGATGTCTTCGTTCCAGAGAAGGCACGAGACACCCACGCGGGTGAATCGGGCGCACTCACGTTGCGTCAGCTCGAAGTCATTACGATGCTCGGCCGGGGCTGCAGCAACAAAGAAATCGCTCGTGCGCTGGATGTTGCTGAGCGCACTGTGAAGGCACATGTGAGTGCAGTGTTCGAAGCACTCAACGTACGCAATCGTACTCAGGCGGTACTCGCCGCACAGAGACGCGGATTCCTGCCTTCCAGTCCCTACGCAGCGACCCGCTGATCGATTGATTCTCACCTGACACGCAAGCCCGACATGGATGCCGCCGCTCTCCAGCGACGCGTTGAACAGCAACGCGTCGCCATGCTCTATGGCAACACAGGAGCGGTCGCAGGCTCCGCAGTGCTGATGGCAGCACTCATGGTCATCATCGCGTGGCCACAGATTTCTGGCATACGGATTCTCGGCTGGTGCAGCGCTGTCCTGCTGGTGCAGGCCGGCGTGCAATGGCTCACGCTCGCTTACCGCCGCGCCGCAAACGCTGAGACCGAACCTCGCGTCTGGGGAATGCGACTCGCGAACGTCGCATTTATTTCAGGTCTGGTGTGGGGCTCAGCCGTGTTCGCGTTGGTGGGACCCGGTCAATCACTCACGCTCGCGCTCATGTCAGCGTGCCTCGCAAGCCGAGCGACGATCAGCATCATCACGCACGCGTATTTCCCGCCGGCCTTGCATGGGTTCGCTGTTCCCATTTTCGGTCTGCTCGCGGTCCGATACGTTTTCGAGGGTGGCTATCAGAATGCTGCGCTCGGCGTTTTGTGGATTGCGGTGCTCGGCTACGTGTTGCTGTTTGTGGAACGTCAGGCGCGCGCAGTGGCGACACAGATACGCCTGCGTTGCGAGAACGAACAGTTAGTCGATGAGCTCAAGCGTCAAAACGTCATCGCCGAAGATGCGCGAGTGAGCGCAGTCGAGGCAAGTCGCTCCAAGTCGCGTTTCTTTGCTGCTGCCAATCACGATCTGCGTCAGCCGCTGCATTCGCTCGGACTGTTTGCCACGGCACTGCGCAATGGATCGGTCGATGAGAGCGGCCGCAAACTGATTGATCAGATACTACTGTGCACAGAATCCCTCGAGCAGCTCTTCGACAACCTGCTCGATATCTCGCGACTCGATGCAGGTCAGGTGGAAGTGAAACGCGAGCTCGTTCCGGCAAACGCAGTGCTGGATCGACTGGGACGAACCTTCAGCGAACCGGCAGAACAGAAAGGATTGCGATTGAAGGTGCGCCGCTCGCGCGCGTTACTTGCGACCGACCCGACATTGCTGTTTCGAATGCTCTCGAACCTGGTGGCGAATGCCATTCGCTACACAGATCACGGCGGCGTGTTGGTCGCCTGTCGCAAACGCGGGCGGAAGCTGTCGATCGAAGTGTGGGATACGGGCTTAGGCATTCCCGCCGAACAACACGAGCGCATCTTCGAGGAGTTCTATCAGCTCAACAATCCGGAACGCGATCGCACACGCGGGTTGGGCCTGGGCCTCGCGACGGTCAGACGCATTTCGAATCTACTCGGTCATCCGCTGCGACTGAGTTCGGTGCCGGGCCGCGGCTCGCGATTCAGCATCGAGGTGGCACTCGCGGACGCCGAGAAGATTCAATCTATCTCGGCCACGGTTGAGCAAAAGGTTCCGAATCTCCTGCGAGGCAAAATGATTCTCGTCGTCGACGACGAAGCGTCGGTGCGACTCGGGATGCAAAGCTTGCTCGAAAGCTGGGGCTGTAAATGTGTAACCGCAATGGATGCAAGCGAAGCGCTACACGAGCTGGGTGATCGCATTCCAGATTTCATCCTGGCCGATCTGCGTTTGAAGGGCGAAGACACCGGGATCGATGTGATCCGAATTCTTCGCTCGTATCTTGGCGAGGGCATTCCTGCGGTGTTGATTTCGGGCGATACCGCCACCGACCAGTTGCGAAAAGTAAGCGCCGCCGGACTGACGATCATGCACAAACCGTTGAAACCCGTTCGGCTGCGCGCGCTGCTGAATCATGAGTTCGCGAAACGCAGTGACGAGCGCACCGCGCTCGGCCTCCCGCAGTAGAACCACTCCGTTCCTGCTATACGCAGCTCACCTTGTGCAGCGAGATTTGACTCGCTCAAGGTGAAGATCGCGGACTGCCCGGCCAGCTGCCTGCTCGGGTATGCTGCATTCCCTTTTTATTCCCTGAGATCATGAGCAGCCAACGCTCCCCTCAACGTCCTGCAACGGGCGTTCGTTTGCAGAAGGCCATGGCCGATGCTGGCATCGGCGCACGTCGGGACTGCGAAGACATGATCACCGCAGGCCGCGTGCGCGTGAACGGCGCGGTCGTGACGACCTTGCCTTGCTTCGTTGATTCGGCGCGCGATGTAGTCGAACTCGATGGCGAAGTGATCGATCTGCCGATCAGTGAGGCGTCGACGGACACGCCGGCAACGCGCGCTTACACGTATGTACTCGTGAACAAGCCGAAAGGCGTGATCACGACAACGAGCGATCCCGAAGGCCGTCGCAATGTGCTCGATCTGTTGCCGCCAACGATGCGTCGCGACGAACGTTTGTATCCGGTGGGCCGTCTGGATGGCGACTCGACTGGCCTGCTGCTGATCACGAACGACGGTGATCTTGCATATCAACTGACCCACCCGAAGTTCGGCGTCACCAAAGAATATCGAGTCATGGTTGCAGGGCTCGCATCCGACGAGCAGCTGCAGGCACTCAAGCGCGGCATGTATCTGGTGACGCCGTCCGCGGATGGCTCCAAGTCAGCGAAGAAGGCATCGATGGAAGCGGTGCGCATCGTGAAACGCTTCGTCGATCGCAACCGCGGCGATCGAACACTGTTGAGCATCACTTTGCGCGAAGGTCAGAACCGCGAAATCCGCCGCATGCTGGCACGCGTGGGCCTGAAGGTCCGAGAGCTCGAGCGCGTAGCCATCGGTCCGCTGCGTGCTGCAGAACTGAAGCCCGGCCAGATCAAACTGCTCGGGAAAAAAGATGTTGCTCGGCTGCGGGAAGCTGTCGCGGGAGAGTAAGACGGGGAGTAACCACAAA
>JBJMWN010000128.1:0-6045 GCA_045810085.1 Povalibacter sp.
CGTCGTGCCGGGTGTTGCAGGCACGTGGAAAGATCTCACCGACAACGTGAACTCGATGGCTTCGAACCTCACGGGTCAGGTGCGAAACATCGCTGAAGTATCGACGGCCATCGCGCGCGGCGACTTGTCACGCAAGATCACGGTCGACGTGAAAGGTGAAATTCTCGAGCTCAAGGAAACCATCAACACGATGGTGGACCAGCTCAACAGCTTCGCCGCCGAAGTCACGCGCGTCGCGCGCGAAGTCGGTACTGAAGGCAAGCTTGGCGGTCAGGCCATGGTGCCGGACGTTGCAGGTACCTGGAAGGATCTCACCGATAACGTCAACACGATGGCCAACAATCTCACGAACCAGGTGCGCGGTATCGTGAAGGTCGTGACGGCCGTTGCAGGTGGCGATCTGCGTCAGCGACTCACGGTGGAGTCGAAAGGTGAAGTCGCAGCACTCGCCGAAACCATCAACAGCATGACGACGACACTCGCGACGTTCGCCGATCAGGTGACCTCAGTCGCTCGCGAAGTCGGCGTGGAAGGACGCCTGGGCGGTCAGGCGAACGTTCCTGGCGCCGCCGGTACCTGGAAGGACCTCACCGCCAACGTGAACCTGCTCGCTGCGAACTTGACAACGCAGGTGCGCGCAATCGCCGAGGTCGCGACAGCCGTGACACAAGGCGACTTGACGCGATCGATTCAAGTCGAAGCGCGCGGCGAAGTGTCCGAGTTGAAGGACAACATCAACGCGATGATCCGCAACCTGCGCGAAACGACCGAACGCAACACTGAACAGGACTGGCTGAAGACCAACATCGCGAAGTTCAGCCGCATGATGCAGGGTCAGCGTGACCTCATGACCGTAGGCCAGATGCTTCTCGCGGAGCTGGCGCCGCTGGTCGATGCACAACAAGGCATCGTGTATGTCATGGAAGGTGAAGAGACCGGTCCCGTACTCAAGCAGCTTGCGAGTTATGCCGATACGCAACCCGCTGCGGAGCCGCGTCGATATGGGCTACGTCAGGGCATCGTGGGTCAATGCGCAGCGGACGGTCGTCGCATTCTTCTGGAAGATATTCCTGAAGATGCCATTCACGTCAGCAGCGGCATGTTGACTGCGAGAGCACGCAATGTTGTCGCCCTGCCCGTCCTGTACGAAGGTCAGGTCAAGGCGGTGATCGAGCTTGCATCGCTGCAGCCGTTCGAAACGTCCTATCTGGTGTTCCTCGATCAGCTTCGGGACAGCATCGGCGTGGTGCTCAACACGATTGAGGCGACCATGCGTACGGAAGGCTTGCTGAAGCAGTCGCAACAGCTCGCGGCCGAGTTGCAGGCTCAGCAAAGGGAACTGCAGCAGACGAATGAGGAGCTGGCCAACAAGGCACAACTGCTTGCAGAACAGAATGCGGAAGTGGAACGCAAGAACGTCGAAATCGAAATGGCGCGACGCGCGCTCGAAGACAAAGCAACGGAGCTCGCGCTCACCTCGCGTTACAAGTCCGAGTTCCTCGCGAACATGTCGCACGAGCTTCGCACGCCGCTGAACAGCATCCTGATCCTGGGCCAGCAACTCTCGGAGAATGCAGATTCGAATCTGACACCGCGTCAGGTCGAGTTCGCCAAGACCATTCACGGCGCAGGCACCGATCTGCTCAACCTGATCAGCGACATCCTGGATCTCTCGAAGATCGAGTCCGGCACCGTAACGGTGGATGCGGAAGAGCTCATGTTCACGCACTTGCGCGAAACCATCGAACGCAACTTCCGTCACGAAGCCGAGTCGCGTTCGCTGTCGTTCAAGACGCTGTTCGATCCCAATCTGGGAAGACACATCCAGACCGACTCCAAACGCCTGCTGCAGGTATTGAAGAACTTGTTATCCAATGCGATGAAGTTCACTGCGCAGGGCAGCGTGGACCTGCACGTAGGCCTGGCGCGAGGTGGCTGGTCGCCGGATCACCCGATCCTGAGTCAGGCACAGGTCGTCGTTCAATTTGCCGTGACAGATACTGGCATCGGCATCGCTCCTGAGAAACAGAAAATTATTTTCGAAGCGTTCCAGCAGGCGGATGCGGGCACGTCCCGAAAATACGGCGGCACCGGCCTCGGTCTCGCGATCAGTCGCGAGCTTGCGCATCTGCTGGGTGGCGAGCTGCGTCTCACCAGCGCTGTCGGCGTGGGCAGCACCTTCACACTGTACTTGCCGTTGTCTTTCATGGGTTCGGCGTATCGGCTGGCGCGTCAACAGCAGAGTTTGAGCAGTCCGCAGACCTTCACACCGATCGCACTCGCGCCAGTGCACGTGGAAGATCTCGCAGACGATCGCGATGTCATCGCGGAAGGCGACTCTGTGCTCCTGATCGTTGAAGACGACCAGCACTACGGCAAGGTCCTGATGAATCTTGCTCGCGACAATGGTTTCAAAGCCATCCTCGCCAAGACCGGGGCCGAAGGACTCTCGCTCGCTCGAAAGTATCTGCCGACAGCCATCAGTCTGGATGTTTTCCTGCCTGACATGCTCGGCTGGACGGTCCTGAATCAGCTGAAACAGGACGGCCATACCCGGCACATCCCAGTTCAGATCCTCACGGTTGAAGAGGAGCGTCAATACAGCCTCGAGCGCGGCGCCTTTGCCTTCATGAACAAGCCTGCCACCACCGATGGACTCGCGCAGGCGTTGCAGAAGATCAAGACGTTCGCCTCCCCTCGTATCCGAGAGCTGCTCGTCGTCGAGGATGATCCAGCGGAGCAGATGAGTATTGCCGAGCTGATCGGTTTCGATGACGTCAGGATCACGGCGGTCGGTAGCGGTGCCGAAGCACTCTCAGCGCTGCGCAGCCATTCGTTCGATTGCGTAGTCCTTGATCTGCGTCTGCCCGATGTTTCCGGCTTCGATCTGCTGAGCGAAATTCAACGTGATCCATCGCTGCGTGAGACGCCAATCGTGGTCTTCACCGGCCGCGAGCTGACGGAGAAAGAAGAGAACGATCTGCGTCAGAAAGCCAAGAGCATCGTGTTGAAAGGCGTGCGCTCACCCGAGCGCCTGCTCGACGAGACCGCGCTGTTTCTGCATCGCGTCGTCGCTGATCTGCCCGCATCCAAGCAGCGAATGATTGAAACGCTGCATCAAAGCGATGAGCCGCTGCAAGGCAGAAAGGTGCTGGTCGTCGATGATGACGTCCGCAACATCTTCGCGCTGAACAGCATTCTCGAACGGCGTGGTATGCAGGTGGTCAGTGCCAATAACGGCATGGACGCGATCAAGCTGCTGGAGGACTCGGAAGATCTCTCGCTGGTGCTGTTGGACGTCATGATGCCGGAGATGGACGGTTACGAAACGATGAAACGTATCCGCAGCAATCCGCGATTCAGGTTGCTGCCGATCATCGCGTTGACGGCAAAGGCCATGAAGGGCGATCGCGAGAAGTGTCTGGAGGCCGGTGCTTCCGACTACGTCGCCAAACCGGTGGACACCGCCCAGCTGCTCTCGCTCGTGAGAATGTGGCTCCATCCGTAACTCATGATCACCACTCCAGAACGCAGTGAGAAGGTGAATATCCTGCTGGTCGATGACCAGCCGGCCCGTCTGCTGTCGTACGAATCGATCCTGAACAATCTGGATCAGAACCTGGTCAGTGCACGTTCGGGACTCGAAGCTTTGGAGTTGCTCATGAAGAGCGACTTCGCAGTCATCCTGCTCGATGTGAGCATGCCCGGCATGGATGGCTTCGAGACTGCTGCCATGATTCACGATCATCCACGCTTCGAGCGCACACCGATCATTTTCGTGACCGGCGTGCACATCGGCGAGCTCGACCGTCTGAAGGGTTACAAGCTTGGCGCGGTCGACTATGTGTCGATTCCGATCGTGCCTGAGATTCTGCGCAGCAAAGTCTCGGTGCTCGTAGAGCTCTATCAACAGCGCCAGAAACTCGAGGAGTTGAATTCAAGTCTTGCCGCTGCGAACCAGCAACTCGAACGCGCGAACTTAAGCCTTCAGGAAGAGAAGACACGTGAGCTGGAGCGATTGAACCGGCATCTGCAGGAAGCCAATCAGGAGCTCGGCGATGCCAACCAGGCGCTGCTTCTGGAAAATCAGGAACGGGAACGCATCGAGCATGCACTGAAGGAAGCCGACCGACACAAGGATGAGTTTCTGGCGATCCTCGCGCATGAGCTGCGTAATCCACTCGCTCCCATTCGTCATGCCGTCGATCTGATGAAGAGTCAGCCTTTGCATGGCGAACCCTTGACGTGGTCACGCGATGTCATCGATCGGCAATCCGCGCACCTGACGCGACTGGTCGATGACCTGCTTGATATCTCGCGCATCAATCACGGCACGATCAAGCTCGCCAAAGAGAACGTTTCGGTCGGCGCGATTCTGGATCGCGCTGTTGAGGCGCTGCGACCCGTGATTGATGCTCATCAACATCGGCTTGAGGTCGAATGCGTGGACCGCACGATGGCGGTTCATGGCGATCTCACCCGGCTCGTACAGGTGCTCGGTAATCTCCTGAGTAACGCCGCGAAGTACACGCCTCCGGGTGGTCGCATATCGCTTGCCATCAACAAGCTCGCTTCGCAGGTTGAGTTTCGCGTCGTCGATTCCGGGATTGGCATCCCTGCGGAGTCACTGCCGAAATTGTTCAATCTGTTTTCCCGTATTCAACAGCCGGGTGCGACTCACTCAGAAAGCGGACTGGGTATCGGGCTCGCATTGGTGCGTCGACTGGTTCAGTTACACGACGGCGAAGTCTCGGTCGTGAGCAAGGGCGAGAACCAGGGCAGCGAATTTATCGTCCAGCTTCCGCTATCGAACGTAATCGCAGCACCGACGTCGGCCCCTTACTCCCTCGCGTCGCGTTCAGTCAGCAGGCCCGTGCGAAGGATTCTGGTCGTTGACGACAATCTGGACGCACAGCAAGGCCTCACGCTGTTGCTTCAATTGGAAGGACATGAAGTCCTGGTTGCCTCCGATGGCGCGCAGGGTCTTGAGCTCGCTTCAGTGCATCGCCCGGACCTCGCACTCCTCGACATCGGAATGCCCATCATGGACGGGTACGAACTGGCCCGCCGCATTCGAAGCGAGGACTGGGGCCGCAATTTGCGGCTGATCGCTCTGAGCGGCTGGGGACAGCCCGATGATGTGGCTCGCGCACGCGACGCGGGATTCGATTCACACCTGATGAAACCCGTGACCTACGAGGTCATCGGGGAAATTCTGGCTGCACTTGGGGGAGACGGCGCAGACGCAGATCGTGTGGCTGTTTCGAATCGATAGCTCAGGATTGCTCCGCTCGTCGCGTTCCTTGCAGCGACAGAGTCTCCCAGGTCGCGACCACGATCAGCACCCCGCTGGTCACAACACCTAACGTCAGCATCGATAGTCGCGGCCCCACGAGAGCACAAACGCCAAGCAGCCCCAAGCCCACCCAATGGGAGAGCGGAAAATGTTCGGCGCTTGCGCGCTTGAACAAACTGTTTCCAAAAAGATAGAGCACCGGGCTCCCGATGAGCACCGCCAATTCCCGCAGCTCAACTGCCGCGTGGGGATGTTTGATAATGAGTTCATCGCCCACCGCACCGACCACAATGCCAGCGATGATCATCACGTGTGTGTAGGTGTACGCACCGCGAGCCATCCGTCCCGAATCGGATTCTGCAGTGATCTGTCGACTGCCCCGCTCTGCACCGATGTTGAAATAGATCCACCACATCGCCACCGTGCCGAGGAAAGCCGCAACGAATGCTACGCCGACATCGAGCGTCGTACGCACACTCGCCGCCGTGGCGCCGGTGACCAGAATCGACTCGCCTAAGGCGATGATGACGAACAAGGCGCAGCGTTCAGCCATGTGTGCGCCATCGACTTTCCAGTCGAGCGTGGCCGAACGTCCCAGCCCAGGCACCAGGAAACCGACGGAAGGCCCTGCACATTCAAACAGAACAGTTCCGCCCCACACCGCCAGACGTGCTGTGCCCTCCAACGACGCCCCGTAAATCCACAGCGCTCCGATGACGACGTGCCACGCACTGATCCGTTGAAAATTT
>JBJMWN010000129.1:0-18681 GCA_045810085.1 Povalibacter sp.
ACTCCCGCAAGAATGGAAATGAAAAGTCGCGCGGCTTGACCGCCGCTGTAGTGATCACATCAATTCCGGCCAGGGATTCACGACGCCGCTGAATCGACTGCCGGAGATCTGCTTATTCAGAAGCACATGCTCGTCTTTCGAGAAGGTGACTCCTTCCGTCTCGGGCTCGACCATGATGTAGAGCATCTGGCCATGCTCGTTTGCCACGCGCGCTTGCGCTGGGTATCCAGGACGTGCGGTGCCGTTGATGATGACCGCGACTCGACCGATGAGCGATGTGAACGACACCGCGGAGGTCTGGTCGTGCGGGATCAAACGCGCGAGCCCCGCGCCGAGGATGCGAACGATCGGCAGCGTCGCGATGAAGGCAAGTGGTACGGCGAACAGCGGCGGCACCCAGATACCCACTAACCCATGCACGACCATGTTCAGTGCGAATCCTGTCAGCGCGAAACTCGCGAGAAAGAGCACGATAAGGACGAGCATGGGCACGCGGCCGACATAGAGCCAGCCGAGCATCTTGTCGAACGATCCATGTGTGCCGTCCCACGAGTCGGGCAATGCATGATGCAGCGTTTCGGAGATGCTGGCTCCCACGACCATCGCCAGTCCTTCTACGATCGCGATGAGCAGCATGAGAAAGATCGCGATGCTGAACGGCCATGTCTCTGCGGCGAATAACACGATGCGTTATGTCCTTAGATCAGCGCTTAACTTCCTTCGCGCACGCGAGCATTGAACGCGGGTTCGCCCTTCGCAGCAAGAAGCAGTCGGTGAATGGCCAAAAGCTACCGGTCAGGATTCGATGGAGAACGTAGTGTCACTGCATGGCGCGTTATTGGTTCGCGCCAGTCTTGGCTGTTGGCCGAAGTGTTCACCGGGGTTCGGCTTCACATCGACGATTCTTCCGTCCGACTGAAGTCGGACCCACAAAGTTGGTCTGAAAGGCACAAGGCTTCGGCCGAAGTGTTCACCCTGGGTTCGGCTTCAGCCGAACGAATCTTCGTCCGACTAAAGTCGGACCCACAAAGGCTGGTCTGAAAGGCACAAGGCTTCGCCGAAGTCTTCGCTGTGGGTTCGGCTTTAGCCGAACAAGTATTCGTCCGACTAAAGTCGGACCCACAAAGGTTTGGGCTGACTGGGATCGGACCAGAGGGTTCGAATTCTTTTACCTGTGACTAGTGCGCGTGATAGCTCACTTCGAAAAAGATTGTGCGTTCGCGTCCTGGGAAATATCGATAGTTGCCGAATGCAAAATCCGCACGATCCGCATAAGCGCGATCAGTGAGATTGTTTACCCGCAGGCCGGTGCTCCAGGAATCGGCGACGTCCCAACTCAGTCGCAGATTGAGCAGATCGTGTCCTTCGTACGAGTGCGCGTTGATCGCATCGACGTAGTACTCCCCGATGCCGACCCACTCCAGCTCACTCACGAAAGGCTCGAATGGACGCCAGGTGACGCGCGCGGTGTTGATGTGGCGAGGCGCAGTGTCGATATCGCGGCCTGAGACGATTGTCTCGCCTTGCTCGATGGAACTATTGAAGTCATACGTGTGCTTCGCATACGTGCCAGCGGCAGCCAAGGTCAGATTGTCGAGCGCGGCCCAGCTGAATTCGTATTCGACGCCCCGATGTTTGGTGCGGCCATCACTCACGTTGAAAGCATTGGCATCACGAAAGATGACGTTGTCCTTGTCCATCGCGAACACTGCGACTGAATAGGCGAGCGATGCGATCCGTCCGCGCACGCCAACTTCGACGCTGTCCAGTTGCTCAGGGTGCAAGTCGGCGATCGTCTGCTGTCGTTGCAGACGGTAGAGCTCGCTTGTGTCCGGCGCGCGGTAGGCACGCGCCGCCGTGACATAGGCACTGTGGGCCGGCGAGAAGGCATACGACACACCCACTTTACTGGTCGTGGTGGTGAAGGTGTCGCTGCGATCTGCGGGCCGGCTGTAGAGGCAACCCGCACCCGGGCAGGAGGTGCCGTCATCGCGCGTATTTCCGGCGATCATGTGATTGTCATAGTCGTAGTCGACATACTCGAACCGCACGCCACCACTGAAGCGCCAGCGCTCTGCAAACGGTTGTTCCACTTGCGCGTAGAGGGCTGCCACGGAGCTGTCGACTTCGTAGTCGTAGTGCTTGCCGGCCGGGCGAATTGCATTCGCCGGCGGAGCACCGTCGGTCGCAGGTCCTGCCTGTGTTTCTTTCAGGAATCCATTCGCGAGCTCGAGATCGACGCCCGTCAGGAGCTGCGTGTTCGTGAGGACGTTGAACTGTAACGAACTCAGAACACCGATCGAGTCCTGACCATTTTCCTCGCGCGGCTTGCCGATCAGAAAGTGCTGCAGAAAATCCATGCGCGAGTGTCGTACGTAAGGCCGGACGTCGAGTTGCGTTTTCTCATTCAGATCTCGTTGATATGAGCCGACGAGCCGCACCGCATATGCGTCGCGATACGCCTCTGGATTTGGATTGGACTTGGCAATCGCTTCATCGCGGTACGCGTCTTCGCCCTGGATAAACCCAGCCGTCTCCTGGTTGAGGTTCGTCGCTGCGAGACTCAAACCCATTACAGATTTGTCGGTGCGATGGGTGAGCTGAGCGTTGAGCTTCTGTTCTTCCAGACCGGACTGATCGCGCCATCCGCCATCATGCGTCGCGAGCGCAACGGCACCGATGTCTGTGTTTTCGCCCAGCGCTCGAGCAGCAACTTTGCCGCGATAGAATTCATCCGGTCCGCTTTCGACTGTAAAACCGAGGGCGGGCATTTCCTTGGGTGTCGGGGAGAGCACGTTCACTGCTCCATGCATCGCCCCCGATCCGTACACCACACCCGCCGGTCCACGCAGGACTTCGATCGATTGCGCCTGTTCCGTGTTGACCTCGAACAGCTCGTTCACATTGCAGAAACCGACCGGGCGAATCGGCACACTGTTTTCGAGAAAGAGGAAAACGCCACAGGATCCTGGACCCGAGAGCACGGGCGAGCGAATCGCCGTGAGGCTTTCCTCGCCGCTGTTGCGCTGGATCATGGCGCCGGGGACGCGATTAATGATTTCACTGTGGTGAGTCGAACCGACCAGCGCAACATCCGCGGCTGTCAGTTGCGAGACGCTGCCGATGTAGTCGCGGACGTGCTCGGCACGCCGGGTGGCAGTCACGATCACTTCATCGAGGATGTCCGCAGCCTGGGTCTGCGTGGCGGCCGTGAGGGTCAGCGCGCTTATTAGAAGTCGTAAACGCATCGGGTTGTCCTGCTTTGATTTGATCGTTGCGACTGTTCGGTGCTGTCGCAAAGGGCGATCGAGGAGGACGGCGAGTTGCCGTTATTCCAGGGTCGCGCTCGCAGCGGGAGTATGCATCATGGCAGCGCGAAGGCGACCACGTAGTCCCCGCGTGTGGTCCCAAGCCCGCCGTGGCCGCCGGCCGCGATCACCACGAACTGTCGCCCATTGACCTCGTAGGTCATCGGCGTCGCCTGGCCGCCTGCAGGCAAACGGCCTTTCCAGAGTTCCCGTCCCGTTTCGATATCGATGGCTCGCAGGAAGTTGTCGGTCGCCGCGCCGATGAAAATGACTCCGCCGGCGGTGGCAATCGGGCCGCCCATGTTCGGCATCCCCAGCGTCGCCGCAGGGATAAACCAAGGAGTTCTGTCGCGTGTCGAGCCGAGCATGATCTGCCAGCGGATGGTGTTGCGCTTGAGATCCACGGCAGCGAGCGTTCCCCACGGAGGTGCCGTGCAGGGCAGTCCCCACGGCGACATGAGCACTTCACGTCGCAACCCGTAAGCAGTCCCTCGCTGAGTTGCGAATTCGGAGTCTGGCCACTTTTCTGAGTCTGCCACTGAGCGGTCAAAGTCCTTTCGCGGGATCAATTTGACGACAGTGGGAATGTGATTGACGGCCCCGACGATCAACTGATGCTCGACGTCGAATGCCAATCCTCCCCAATTGACGCCGCCCGCATAGCCGGGAGACATGATCGTTCCGCGCACGCTCGGGGGCGTGAAAATGCCTTCGGAACGATATTGCTCGATCAGCGAGCGGCATCGGCCTCGATCGTAAAACGTGAGTCCCCAGGCATCCTGAGGCGTAATGGCCGCATGCGAGACCAGGGCTGGCGTGGCTGGAAACGGCTGCGTAAGTGCAGTTTTTTCCTGCGGAACATCGCTCTGAGGAACGGCACGTTCGATCACATCGAACACCGGTTGGCCGGTCTCACGATCGAAGATGAACAGCATGCCGGTTTTGGTGGCCTGCACGACGGCGGGAATCGATTTGCCCTCGCGATCGATGTCGATGAGCATCGGTTGAGCGGCGACGTCGTAATCCCAGAGATCGTGATGCACGAGCTGCTGATGCCACACGAGCTCTCCGGTATCGGCTTTCAGCGCAACGAGCGAATCGGCATAACGATTGTCACCGACACGTTCGCCGCCAAAAAAATCAGGGCTCGCGGAACCGGTCGGTACGAAGATCAGTCCGCGACCGGCGTCGACGGACAGCACCGACCAGGCATTTGCAGCACCTGTGCGTTGAGCGGCAGTGGGTGACCATCCCAGTCGTGGAGCGTTGGCCTGATCCGGAATCGGATCCCAGGACCAGCGCAAGGCGCCCTTTCTCACATCGAACGCTCTGACCAGACCGCGTTCCAACTCGGCGCCGCGGTTGTCTCCAATCGCCGAACCTGTGATGACGAGATCCCGGAAAATCGCAGGCGGCGAGGTGATCAGATAGTTGCCTCGCTCAGTGGCCCGCACCCCTTGCAGCAGATCGACCGCGCCGTTCGCGCCGAAGTCACTGCAGGGAGTCCCGGTGACTGCATCGAGAGCGATGAGCCGCGCATCCAGCGTTCCGATCAGGATTCGCTGTGCACAGGCCTGACCCGCTTGGCTCTGCGCTGCCGCCCAATAGCTCACTCCACGCGAGGTGACCTCCGAATAGCGCAACTCACGGGGAATGTGCGGGTCATAACGCCATCGCTCCTTGCCGCTCGCTGGATCGAGCGCAATCACGATGTTCGTGGGCGTGCTGAGAAACAGCGATCCGCTGGCGAGGATCGGTGTGGCCTCGAACGACATCTTGTCGAGCCGAGCGAAGCCTGCACCCAGTTCTCCAGTGCGATAAGTCCACGCGATCTGCAGCTGATCCACGTTGGCGCGATTGATTTGCGTGGCTTCGGAGAAGCGATTGCCGCCCGGATCGCCGCCATACGCACTCCACGGATCAGGTTCATCTGCGGAGGCGCTGTGAGGTGGAGCTGAGATGACAGGAAAAGCCTGCGAGGCAAGAAGGGTAAAGAGCGCGATGAACCTGCAGGTGGGCATGCTGCAAGATTACAAGCCAGAGACGACGTTCAGCCACTTACAATCGCGAACACGTCAGATAGACGCTGGCATAAGAGGCCTGTGCGAACCGCTGGGGCCCCGATCGAAACGCATGCGGGGGATTGCCTGAGGCCTTCTGAAGTGGCCTGAAAGTCGCGAGCCAGCATGAGCTACCGTACTATTCGATTGCCTTTCCGTGGCTCTCGCATGAACAGAATGAAGCGTCTGCAATCACTGTCGATCGGCGCGCTCGCACTGCTCGCGTCCTTGTTGTGTTCGACCGTCCTCGCTGCTGAAACGAGCCGTCCACGTATCGGCCTGGTGCTGAGCGGCGGTGGCGCTCGCGGCGCGGCCCATGTCGGCGTTCTCAAAGTACTCGATGAGATGCACGTTCCTATCGATGCCATCGCGGGAACCAGCATGGGCGCGGTCGTGGGTGGGCTGTATGCCTCGGGAATGAGCGCGAACGAAATCGAGAAGCTCATCAGTTCGGTCAACTGGCAGGACGCATTCCAGGATCGTCCGGCACGCGCCGAGCTTGGCTTTCGACGCAAACAGGACGACCGCAATTTCCTCGTCCGCTACGCACTGGGCGTGCGCGAGAACGGCTTCGTGCTCCCGCAAGGTTTGGTCCAGGGCCAGAAGCTCGAGCAGGTGCTGCGCCACGCAGCTTTGCCCGTCGCCGAAATTCGCGATTTCAATCGTCTGCCGATTCCGTTCCGCGCGGTCGCAACGGACCTCGAAACTGGAGAGGCGGTGCTGATGGATTCGGGCGATCTCGTCAGCGCCATGCGGGCCAGCATGTCGGCGCCGGGTGTCTTCGCGCCCGCTCAGCGCGACGGACGATTGCTCATCGACGGCGGCCTGGTCGAAAACCTGCCGATCGATATCGCGAGGCAAATGGGTGTCGACGTACTGATCGTCGTGGATGTGAGCTTTCCGCTGTACACGCGCGATCAGCTGGCCTCACCGTTCGAAGTCACGAACCAGGCTTTCGCGATCATGATTCGCGGCCGCACGCTCGAGCAGCGTAAGAAGCTCACTGAGCGCGATGTCGTCATCGATCCACCGCTGGGTCGATTTTTGTCGGCAGATTTCACTCGTGTGCCCCAGGCATTGCGAGCGGGCGAAGCTGCCGCAAATGATGCTCGCGCGCGGCTTTATCCGCTGGCGTTGGACCCAGCCGAGTATCAGCGCTATCTCGCCCATCGCAATCCGCGTGCAACTGAAACGCCAGTAGTTCAGTTCGTTCGAACAGATACACATTCGAGTGCGTACGGGCCGCTGGTCGACGCAACCCTTGCTGATGTGATTGGCAAGCCACTCGATCCTGAAACCATGCAGGAGCAGTTGTCCTCGCTGTATGCGCTCGATCGGTTCGAGTCCATCGATTACGCACTGGTTGAAGACAGCGGCCAGACAGGTCTCGAACTGAGCCTGAGGCGTAAGAGTTGGGGGCCCAACTACGCACGCTTCGGTCTGAACCTGGAAGACGATTTCGAAGGCAACAGCCGGTACAACGCGGCAATGCGTTTCATCGCGACCGAGATCAACCCGCTCGGTGCGGAATGGCTGACGGACCTGCAGATCGGAGAGAGTCCGCGCCTCTACACCGAGTTCTATCAGCCGCTGTCGCTGGCGAGTCGCTACTTCATCGCACCTCAGTTCGATTTCGAGGAGCACAGCGTCTACACACTGCTGGGCGAGAAACGCACCGCCGAATATCGCGTACGCACGTTGCAAGGCGGAGTCGACCTCGGCCGTGAGCTGTCGAACTGGGGCGAAATCCGCGTCGGGTATCGACGCGGCAACGGTCGCTCGCACGTGCTGATTGGCGATCCCGAGCTACCCGCGGACGAATTCGATCGAGGGGGCGTCTTCGCGCGTTTCTCCTACGACAAACTCGACAACCTGTTCTTTCCGCGGCGCGGTCAGCAGTTCGAATTTGAATGGCGGGGCGAGCGCCAGAATCTCGGCGCCGATCGTGACTTCAACGCCTATTACAGCAGCTGGCTGATCGCACGCTCGATCGATCGCAATACGCTCATCTTCTGGGCAGACGCGGGAACCACGGTAGACGATCTGACCCGGCCTGAGGATTGGTTCTCGCTCGGCGGTTTCTTCAATCTTTCAGGTCTGCCGCCCGATTCGCTCTCCGGTCCCCATTACGCGATCGCGCGGCTGCTTTACTACCGAAAGATCGGCAGAGGGGGCTCGGGTGTGCTCGATTTGCCCGCATATGTGGGCATGTCGTTCGAGATGGGCAATGCATGGCAGGAGCGCGACGAGATCAGTACTGCGGGCTTGCGCAAGAACGGTAGCGTGTTCTTCGGTGTCGATACGCCGCTGGGCCCTGTCTATCTGGCGACAGGTTTCGATGAGAGCGGCGACAAGCAGTTCTACCTGTTCCTGGGTCGCTCGTTCTAGACAGGACGGAGCGCGCAGTTCCGAGGCCTGTTCGCGACGATAGCCGCTCGCTGAAAAAAGCTTAATCGAGCTGTACTGGCTAACACGACCAGTGCGTGATTCCATCGAATCACGCCGATCAGCGCTTGGGTTAGCGCTCGATCTTTTCGTACTCGAGCGTGGGTTGATCGCCCGGTCGAAAGTAGAGGTAGCGTCCGCTCATCTGCTTCAGCGCTTCGTCACGTTCATCACGCGTCGCAAACCAGTGTTCCTTGGCCCAGTCATCACCGATCAGGTTACGAAAGGGATCGGTGGAACGAAGGCGTACGCGAATGCCGAAGGGGCATTTCCTGGGGAGCGGCTCTGCGAGGTTATGTTCGTGATAGATCGGCATGAGGGTGGACCGGACTCGATAGTTGCGGCGCGATGATAGCGTCGCGGCCGTCTGGCCGCACGTTTGTGATCGAGCCGCCTGGTTGCGTGCGCAGCACCTTCGGCGTTTTTTGCCGGTGAGCACGTCGCGCAGCTCCTGAATCCCTGCACGCTGTATTCATTCTCCCGCTTGCGGCGTTGCACTCGTAGCTTCAAAAGAGTTCGCGCACGTCCCCGAATCGATGCTGCTGTTTGTCTCATGCATGGCTATTTTCTGTGTCAGTCATCTCTCCATCCGCAGGTGCTGCAACCTTTCGTCGCATTGGCGTATCTCATAGTCGTAAGCAGCTTGTATACCGCCGCGCGGCGGGCCCATATAGCTGCGTCAAGGAGACTCGGGGAGCACTGCGCTAATGATCGTCAGGAGAACACATGAGCTTCAGGGCGGCGTCTTGTCAGCCCGTCCCGCCAGCGACAATGTGATTCTGGATCTCAACACGCAGTCTGCTGACTACACCATCGATGCACGTCGTCTGGCATTGCTGTGTGCGTGGAAAGGTTCAGAGGAAGTCACACTGGATGGTCGCCGCGTACTGGTGGATGACGACACGTGGCTGCTGGTTCCTTCGAGTGGATTCTCTGCGCGAATTCGCGCCCCGCACAACGTCCATGCAATGACCATTCTTTTCCGCCAGGGCTTGCCTGAAGAAGTCCTCGCTTCACTGATGACGCCAGAGGATCGGATGCTCGAAGACGGCGAGTTGGCGCCGGCGGGTCAGCTGCCTTTCACTGCACATCTGCGCACGCATGATCGTAGCGTCACGCCCGTGCTGCTGTTCATCCGTCGCCATTGCGAGATGGGGCTCGAGGATGCGCTCTGGTACGAGGAGCAGTTGGCATTCCTGCTCGAGCGTCTGCTGATCCATCACCGTCATTACATGTCGCGTGGCCGAAAGATTCCGGTGCGTCGGGCAGCAACGCGTCGTGAGATCCTGAGACGCGTCTCGCTGGCAACTGACTTCATTCACTCCAACTACTCGCGCCCGCTGATGTTGAGTGACATGGCGCGTGCAGCCTTCCTTTCGCGCCATCACTTTCTGCGCCTTTTCAAGCAGATTCACGAAGTGACTCCGCATGAATACCTGCAACGCAAGCGCACCTGTGTGGCGGCGCGCCTGCTGCGTAACAGCCAGCGGCACGTGGATGAGATCGTCAAAGAAGTCGGATTCGATTCGCGATCGACGCTGTTCCGCGCCTTGCGACGCTTCCACGGCCTGACGCCACGCGAGTGCCGTCATGCGACCGACGTACCTGCCTTCATGGGAGCCGCACCTGGATCATGGAACGCCGGACAGGCGGAAGAAGGCACGCCGCATACGGCGCTGGCACACTGAGCTCGCGGCTTGAGCTTCAGCTCAGGATTCGATCAATTGCTGCAGCCGTTCGTGCTGCTGCTTCTCTTGTTCGCGCGCAATCGCGAGCGTCTTCTGTAAGGCGTCCGAGTCTGGGTTGAGCGCAAGTCCGCGCTCCAGATCCTTCAACGCCATGTCCACACTCCCGAGCGCCAGGTGGCATGCCGCGCGGTTCTGCCATGTCCGCCAGTTCGAATCGCTCAACGCGAGCGACTGATCGCAGTAGGCGAGCGCTTTTTCGAATTTCTTCAGCGCCGCATGGGCAGCGCAGAGATTTGCGAGGGCGGCTGCCCGATCGTTGACCGACACTGCCGAGTTCAGTCCCGATTGGGTCAGTTCGATCCCTCGTTGCCATTCCCTTTGCATCATCGCGTTCGCGCCATCTGCGAGCTGCGGATCCGCACCGATCACCGTCTGACCGGTGACTTCCTCAGCAGCGGCCACATGGGAAATTGACCAGACAAGGGCTGTCCAGAGACTTAGAGCGAATGTGCTGCGCATCATCCTGACTCCGGGAACTGCAGTGGATTTTCTCTCGACTGGCCCTATCTATACCACTCGCCAGGACGCGGGCGTCTTGAGAAGGTCGAGCGAGCAGCTTGCTCCGAGACTCGATTGCCCACCATGCGTCCATATTCGTACTCTTGTCGCCATCGCGCCGGCTTTTCTGCCCGAATCGGGACTCAACCTACCGAGCAGTGCCGGCCAGTCATCAGTCATCCGAGGAATCTATGTACGCCTTTCGTAAACAAGCCGT
The DNA here is from genome assembly GCA_045810085.1 of Povalibacter sp. Classification (GTDB taxonomy): domain Bacteria; phylum Pseudomonadota; class Gammaproteobacteria; order Steroidobacterales; family Steroidobacteraceae; genus Steroidobacter. Next base: position 10,277 of record JBJMWN010000129.1, read on the forward strand.
GATGCCCGATCCCGCCGATGTGCTGCCCGGACGTTCCACGCCACTGAAAGTCCCTGAGCGGCACTACGTGAATGGCAATCGCATCGTGCCACCGTTCCCGGACGGCCTGGAGCAGGCGATGTTCGGCCTGGGTTGCTTCTGGGGTGCCGAACGCAAGTTCTGGGAATTGCCCGGCGTCTACAGCACGGCAGTGGGTTATGCGGCGGGCACCACACCGAATCCCACCTATGAGGAAGTGTGCAGTGGCTACACCGGCCATAACGAAGTCGTGCTCGTCATCTTCAATCCACGCCAGGTGAGTTACGAGACGCTGCTGAAAACGTTCTGGGAATCGCACAACCCCACACAAGGCATGCGTCAGGGCAATGACGTCGGCACGCAGTATCGCTCCGGCATCTACGCCTTCGATGAGGATCAGAAGGCCGCTGCTCTCGCAAGTGAAAAGGAATATGAGCAGGCGCTGCGCAAAGCAGGTCACGGTGCGATTTCGACCGAGATTCTCGATGCGCCCAAGTTCTACTACGCCGAGGATTATCACCAACAGTACCTGGCGAAAAATCCGAACGGATACTGCGGTCTGGGCGGGACGGGTGTGAGTTGTCCGATTGGCTTGTCGGTCGCGCAATGAAACTTGCCACGCTGCGTTCGGGATCGCGCGACGGTCGACTGTTCGTCGTGAATCGGGATCTTTCGCGGGCGGTGGACGCCTCTCGTATCGCGCCCACGATGCAAGCAGCTCTTGATCAATGGTCGCAAGCCGCGCCTGCGTTGAGCGCACTCTCGGCCGAACTCGAGCGTGGCGTGGCGAACGGCGCCATACCTTTCGATGCTGCGCAATGCGCAGCCCCGCTGCCACGCGCTTTTCATTGGGTTGACGGCTCGGCCTACGTGAATCATGTCGAGCTCGTCCGCAAGGCGCGCGGCGCTGAAATGCCCGCGAGCTTCTGGACAGATCCGCTCGTGTATCAGGGCGGATCTGATGATTTTCTCGGTGCGCAGTACGAGGTACCTGTTCCGAGCGAAGAATTCGGGATCGATCTGGAAGGCGAAGTCGCTGTGATCACCGACGATGTGCCGATGGGTACGAGTCGGGCGGATGCGCGCGATCACATCAAGCTGGTGATGCTCGTCAACGATTGGTCGCTGCGCAACCTGATTCCCGGCGAGCTCGCGAAAGGATTTGGTTTCTATCAATCGAAACCTGCGACCGCCTTCTCACCCGTTGCGGTCACACCGGACGAGCTTGCCGATGCATGGGATGGCGGCAAAGTGAATCTGCCGCTTACAGTCCTCATCAACGACAAGCTGTTTGGACGGCCTCAGGCGGGCATCGACATGACGTTTGATTTCCCGAGACTGATCGAACACATCACCAAAACACGCAACGCGGGTGCGGGCACGATCATCGGATCAGGCACTGTCTCCAACTACGATCGATCACTGGGTTCCGCGTGTTTGGCTGAGCGTCGCATGCTGGAACAGATCGAGCTCGGCAAGCCCGTTACGCCATTTCTGTGCTTTGGTGATCGCGTCCGCATCGAAATGCTCGATGCTCAGGGGCGCAGCATTTTTGGCGCCATCGACCAGAGGGTTGTGAAGAGATAAGAGGCCGCAAAAAGGCGCAAAAGACGCAAATAACCGCAGGTCTGCAAGGCGGCTGATCAGTTCCCCTGTGAATCAACCTTTGTGGCTTTTGCGCTTTTTTGCGGCGGTTCTTCAATCTTTCCGAGCAACGAAACGCCCCCGAGCCCGCGCATCTGGCTAAGAATCCATTCCTGTCGGGCGCGCACGTAAGCCGATGGTGCGTTGGCTCGCAGACGTTTCGGATTTGGTAGTACCGAAGCGAGCAGGGCAGCCTCTGAGCTGTTCAGGCGCGAGGCGGGTTTGCGAAAGTAACTCTCACTCGCGGCGCCGACACCGAAGACACCTTTGCCGAATTCCGCGATATTCAGATACACCTCGAGAATGCGCTGCTTGGGCCAGAGCGTCTCGATGAGCAAAGTGAAATAAGCTTCCAAGCCTTTCCTGATCCAACTCTTTCCGGGCCACAAGAACAGGTTCTTGGCCACCTGTTGCGAGATTGTGCTTGCACCGCGCACGCGTCGGCCGCGCTCACGTTCGTCCAGCGCCTTGTCGATAGAGCGAAAATCAAACCCGTAGTGATCTGGAAATGTCTGGTCTTCAGATGCGATCACCGCAAGTTTCATTTGCGGTGAAATCGCTGCGCCATCGACCCATTTTTGTCTGACAGCGTAAGAAGGATGGCTCGCGGCCGCTTCCCAACGTTCCTGCAAAATGAACGCTGAAGTCGGTGGATCGACCCAGCGCAACAGCAGAACTGCAGTCAAACTCAAGACAATGCCAAACAGCGTGAGCAGCGCGAGGTATTTCAGCGCAGAGCGGAGCATAGAGCGGTGAACTGTTGGTCTTAGAATGTTCTGCAGATCCGCCGCGAACGACAGTCAGTTCGTGCGATGCGTATGTAAAGGCATACGCAACACTACAGCAAACATGAGAACTGAGCGGGGACACGATGCCGTCGTGCTGACGCTCGGCATGCTGTTCAAGTGACGGAGCCATTGCGCGCGAGGACGGCACAAGGCCGTCGCCGCGACTCGCTGGTTACTCGCTATCGGGGACTACCGCGACTGATTCAATCGTGATCACTTCCGTCGGCACATCCTGATGACCTGCTTTGCTGCCGGTCTTCATTGCGGCGATCGCGTCGATCACCTCCATGCCCGAAGCGATGCGACCGAACACGGCATACCCGAAATTGCCGGGGCGATTGTCCAGGAAATCGTTATCGACGAGATTGATGAAGAACTGCGAAGTAGCACTGTTCACGTCATTGGTGCGAGCCATCGACAGAGTGCCGCGCTTGTTCTTGAGGCCATTCGTGGCTTCGTTTTTGATCGGCGCGCGCTGGCCTGATTTGGGTTTCATGTCTGCGGTGAGGCCGCCGCCCTGGACCATGAAGCCGGGGATGACGCGATGAAACACCGTTCCCTCGAAGAAACCGTCCTTCGCATATTGCAGAAAATTCTCAGCGCTGATCGGCGCCTGCTTGTCAAAAAGCTGCACGGTGAACGTGCCTTTGGTGGTCTTGAATTCGAGCATGTTGATTCGAGCGTGATGAAAGTGATGACACGTTGCGCAGCGAAGCGGCCTTCAGCTGGTGCAGCCTTCGGTGACGCGTTCGTGACCGGCCAGGTCCGCGTGTGAGCGTACGTGAGCGAAGCCAGCTCGCACAAGTAACTCTCTGACTGCTTCTGCCTGTTTCCAGCCGTGTTCGAGGATCAACCAGCCACCTTGGACCAGGTGTCTGGGCGCGCTTCTGACGATGTGTTCGATCGCCTCGAGTCCGTTGCGGCCGCTGAATAAAGCGAGCGCAGGCTCATGCCGCCTGACATCGGCGGCGAGGTCAGGATCCTCTTCCGACACGTAAGGAGGATTCGCGACGATGACGTCGAACTGCTGATCCTCGAGCGGCGACAACCAGCTACCACACACAAGTTTGACGTTCGGCAGTTGCAGACGCGCTGCATTTCTCATCGCAACCTCGAGCGCCTGTTTCGAAAGATCGACTGCAGTCACGTGTGATTGAGCTCGCTCGCTGGCGATCGAAAGCGCAATCGCACCACTGCCGGTTCCAAGATCGGCAACGCGAGCCGATGTGTTCGATTCGATATGGCTCAATGCGCGCTCGACCACGAGTTCGGTTTCCGGTCGCGGGATCAACACGTCCGGAGTCACTTCGAACAGCAGAGACCAGAACTCCTGGTGGCCGCGAATGTATGCAACAGGCTCGCCTTGCATTCGTCTTTTCACGAGTTGTTGAAACGACCACGCGGCCTGCACCGGCAAACTGCGCTCAGGAGAAGCTCGGAAAGACGTGCGCGAAAGGCCCGTCACATGTTCAAGCAGCAACTCGGCATCGAGCCGTGCTGATGCAGAGACACGCGACAACATCGTCGTGGCGGTATGCAGCACATCGGAAACAGTCTGTGAGGAATCTACAGAAGGCATTTGTGTTCGCGGGTCACGTAGAATTCCAGCACATTATCCGATTGGCGCCTGAGTCTGGCCAGTCGCACTCTCCATCACAGGTCAGCCATGCACGTTTATTCCAATGCGCTCGAAATGATTGGGCACACGCCGATGATCAAGGTCAATCGGTTCGATACCGGCCCATGTGAGCTGTATCTGAAGCTCGAGATGATGAACCCGGGCGGTTCGATAAAGGATCGCATCGGTTTGTCTATGATTCAGGAAGCCGAGAAGCGCGGGCAGTTGAAGCCAGGCGACACGATCGTTGAAGCGACCGCCGGCAACACGGGTCTGGGCCTGGCGCTGGTCGCTGCGCAGAAAGGTTATCGCATGATCCTGGTGCTGCCCGACAAGATGAGCCAGGAGAAGATTTTCAATCTGCGCGCGATGGGCGCGGAAGTGGTGCTGACGCGATCTGATGTCGGCAAGGGACATCCTGAGTACTACCAGGATCTCGGTGCCGCCATTGCAAAGAAGATGGGCGCTTACTTCATCAATCAGTTCGCCAATCCCGATAACCCGAAGGCTCACGAGGAAACGACGGCACCCGAAATCTGGGAGCAGATGAGTCAGAGACTCGACGCTGTCATCGTCGGTGTGGGATCGAGCGGCACCATCGCCGGGCTCGCGGCTTACTTCAAGAAGTACGCACCGCACGTAGAACTCGTGCTCGCAGATCCGCAAGGCTCTATTCTCGCCGAGTACATTGCGACCGGAAAAATGACTCAGAAAGGTTCGTGGCTGGTGGAAGGTATCGGTGAAGATTTCATTCCGGCGATCTGCGATTTTTCCATGACGCGGCGCGCGTACACGATCACGGATGCCGAATCATTTTCAGTCGCGCGTGACCTGTTGCAGAAGGAGGGCATCCTTGCGGGCTCATCCTCGGGGACATTGCTCGCGGCAGCCTTGAGATATTGCCGCGAACAGAAAACGCCGAAGCGCGTCGTGACGTTCGCCTGCGATACGGGCTCGCGTTATCTATCAAAACTGTTCAACGACTTCTGGATGGAGGATCAGGGCTTCACTCAGCGTGAGAAGTATGGCGATCTGCGAGATCTGGTCGGCCGTCCGCATGGACAGCGAGCCACGATTATTGTGGGCCCCGACGATGCACTGACCACTGCTCACAATCGTTTGCGCAATGCTGGCTTCTCTCAGCTTCCAGTCATGGAGGATGACAAGTTGATCGGTGTCGTCACGGAAGATGACATTCTGCGTTTTGCGTTCGGACGTCCGGAGTGCTTCAACGAGCCGGTCCGTAACGCGATGACCAAAGCGTTTCTCCGAGTGGACAAGAGCACATCCATCAACAATGTCGTCGCCATGCTCGAAGTCCGGTCCTCTGCGGCGGTCATGGATGGAGACAAATTCTTAGGGCTCATCACACGCTCGGACGTGCTCAATTATCTGCGCCGGCAAATGAAGTGTTGACGCAGGAAAGCTGCTTTACAGCTGATTCGGAATACCTATACAGCTGACCTGTCTTGACACCGGATACGCGCCAGCAGACCCTCGTCGGCCTTCGATATCACTCATCACTCGTCTCATCATGACCGACTCCACACGTCCTTTGGGCTTCGCAACACGTTGCATTCACGCCGGGCAGGCACCCGATCCGACGACGGGCGCGGTCATGCCGCCGATCTACACGACCTCGACTTACGCGCAGTCGAGCCCCGGCGTTCACAAGGGTTACGACTACTCGCGCACACGCAATCCGACGCGTAACGCATGGGAGCGTTGCATCGCCGATCTCGAAGGCGGCGTGCGGGGTTTTGCATTCGCGTCTGGCATGGCAGCGACGAGCACGGTAATCGAGCTGCTCGATGCGGGCAGTCACATCGTCGCGATGGATGATTTGTACGGAGGCACGTTCCGGCTTTTCGAACGCGTGCGCCGACGCTCTGCGAATCTGGATATCACCTTTGCCGATCTCTCGAGCATGGACGCGCTGTCTGCAGCCGTACGTCCCGACACCAAGATGATCTGGATCGAAACGCCCACGAATCCAACGCTGCGGCTTGTCGATATCGCGCAGGTCGCGGCGTTCGCTCGCAAGCGCGGCATCCTCACCGTTGTCGACAACACGTTTGCGAGTCCGTGGATTCAACGGCCGCTCGAGCAGGGTGCTGATCTCGTCGTGCACTCGGCTACGAAATATCTGAATGGCCACTCGGATATGGTCGGTGGTGTTGCCGTCGCGGCGAACGCAGAGTTGGCCGACAAAGTCGGATTTCTACAGAACGCGGTCGGCGGCATCAGTGGGCCATTCGACAGCTTTCTCGCCTTGCGCGGATTGAAGACGTTGCCACTGCGCATGCGCCAAACGAGCGAGAGCTCGCTCGAGATTGCGCAATGGCTCGAGCGCCATCCAAAGGTGAATCGCGTTCTGTATCCAGGACTGCCGAGTCATCCGCAGCACGAGCTGGCCAAGCGACAAATGCAGCGCGGGTTCAGTGGCATCGTCACATTCTTCGTCAAAGGCGGGCTTGACGGCGCGAAGCATTTCCTAGAACGACTACGCATCTTTACGATCGCGGAAAGCTTAGGCGGGGTAGAGAGCCTCGTCGATCATCCGGGCCTGATGACACATGCTTCGATTCCGCCCGAGAAGCGCGCTGCACTGGGCATCGACGATTCGCTCATTCGCTTGTCAGTGGGAATCGAAGATACGGAAGATCTCATCGCGGATCTGCAAGAGGCGCTCGAGTAGTCTGCTCAAGCGGGTTTGCGGAAAATCAGCAGGACGCCAGCGTACGGCGTCGGAGCGATGTGTGAGAGCTCCCAGCCCTGCACCGTGTGTTTGTCGAGCTCGGCCTGGACTTTGTATTCGAACGAAGCCTGGGTCCACGCCCATCGCACCACTGCGCTCAGATACTTCCAGCGTGAGTTGCTCATTTCGATCTCCCTTGAATTCTCCTTGAATAACGGGATGGCAATTCAATAGCTGCCGCCGCGCCGCTCATTTTTTCTTTTTGCTTTCAACCTCTGATTCCGCTTTTATCCGACCGGCTTTGCGCAACGCATCTCGCAAGACGTATTCGATCTGCGCGTTCACGCTTCGCAATTCGTCCTCTGCCCAACGCTGCACAGCATCGAGCACTTCAGGACTGATCCGCAGCGGATAGGCTTTTTTTTCAGCCAAAACTGGCGTTCCGTCAGCTGTACAGCGTGCCGGTGTTCACGATGGGTTGTGTGCCACGTTCGCCGCAGAGGACGACCAGCAGATTCGACACCATCGCGGCTTTCCGCTCCTCATCGAGCTCGACCACGCCTCGTTGCGCGAGTTGTTCGAGTGCCATGTGAACCATCGAGACCGCGCCTTCGACGATTCGAGTGCGCGCAGCAATGATGGCTGCGGCCTGCTGACGTTGCAGCATGGCCTGCGCAATCTCCGGGGCATACGCGAGATGACTCACTCGCGCTTCGAGCACCGTGACGCCAGCGCGCTCTAGACGGTCCTGAACTTCTTCCTTCAGGTGCTGATTGATCTCGGTGGAGTGAGAGCGCAGCGCGATCTTGTGCTCCTCCTGAAGATCGTACGGATAGCTTGTGGCCATCTGGCGCAGTGCTGCTTCGGTTTGAACGTGCACGAAGTTTTCATAGCTGTCGACGTTGAACACCGCTTCGGCTGAATCGTGCACCTGCCACACGACAACTGCCGCGATCTCAATAGGCGAGCCTTCGAGATCGTTCACCTTGAGCTTGCCCGATTCGAAATTGCGCACTCGCAACGACACGACTTTCTTGCTGTAGAACGGATTCGCCCATCGCAGGCCGCTATTGCGCTCCACGCCGACGAACTTCCCGAAGAATTGCAGGACCGCTGCCTGGTTCGGCTGCACGATGAACAGTCCGAAGAAGCAGAACACGGTAAGCCCTGCGATGACGAGTTGAACGATCGGCGGACCCATGTCGATGCTGTGAATGAGCCACCATCCATCGGCGATCAGAACAGCGATTCCGATCAGCACAACCGACAGTCCGGGCAGCGTTGCCACTTCGCGCTCTTGCATTGCGTTCTCCTTTGCCATGCAGAGGATGATATCACAAAGATATCATGTCGAAAGCGGAGGGCCGTGCAGTACTGGGCGCTGAATGGGCTGGGGCGGGAGAGCCGAAAGATCTAGAAGCTATCTCAAAATCGAACTTAAGTAGGCACGGGCGTCGAATCCGCCACTGACCCACCGACTTGCGTCGGAAGTTCTTTTCGCAACGCTCAAAAACATGGATGTTTTTGTGCGAGCCTACAAGGACGTATTCACGGCGTTTGCGGAAAAGAACTTGCGGCGCGAGGCGGTGCGCGCCACTGCGATTTTGAGATAGGTTCTAGTTCGCCGGACGCAGTTCTC
>JBJMWN010000130.1:0-11847 GCA_045810085.1 Povalibacter sp.
CATCGATTCACTCGATGAGCAGATTCATTCGCTGATCAACGAGCGCGCTCGTATCGCGAAGGAAGTCGGTGCTACCAAAACAGCACAAGGGCTGCACACCGCGGATTTCTATCGTCCGGAGCGCGAAGCGCAGGTACTCCGCAAAATCATCGATCGCAATCACGGGCCACTGCGCAACGAAGAGATCGTGCGTCTGTTTCGCGAAATCATGTCTGCATGTCTCGCGCAGGAAGAGCCCCTGAAAGTGGCATTCCTGGGACCTGAAGGCACGTTCTCTCAACAGGCCGTGTTGAAGCACTTCGGTCATTCCGTTCGCGCGTTACCGATGGGCGAGATTCGCGAAGTGTTCGAAGAGGTTCAGGCGGGGCACGCAGACTTCGGCGTAGTACCGGTCGAGAACTCGACCGAAGGGACGGTCAACAACACGCTCGATATGTTTCTCGGCTCGCCTTTGAAGATCTGTGGTGAAGTCGAGTTGCGCATCCATCAACATCTGATGGGCAGGATGGCGGGATTGCCCGCTATTTCGCGAGTCTGTTCACATCAGCAGTCTTTGGCGCAGTGCCGTCAATGGCTCGATGAGCACCTGCCTGGCATCGAACGTTTCGCTGCAAGCAGCAATGCTGAAGCGGCTCGGCGAGCGCGTGATGAAGAAGGTACCGCTGCGATCGCGGGCCAGACGGCCTCAGAAGTCTACGGGCTCAATCTCATCGCCCACGACATCGAGGATCGTCCCGATAACACCACTCGGTTTCTAGTCATCGGTCGCAAGCTGTTCGATCCAAGCGGCAATGACAAAACCACGCTGCTGTTCTCTGCCGGCGATACACAAGCTCCCGGCACGTTGCACCGACTGCTCACGCCACTCGCCAGCAACAACATCAGCATGACCCGCATCGAGTCGCGGCCTTCGCGCAAACACAAATGGGATTATGTGTTCTTTATCGATGTGCAGGGACATGCGACAGAGCCGCCCCTGAAACACGCGCTGGATGGTCTCAAAAAGCAAGCATCATTGTTCAGAGTGCTGGGGTCCTATCCGTGTGCGGTGTTGTGAGCGGCGACGGGCGATCGACTGCTGGCCACTGGCCAGGGCACGGGCGCATGAACGGTCCTATTCTCTCTGTGTCTGGCCGAAAGCGTCGCCAATAATTTATCGCCGGTAGCGTTCCTCATGCCTTTCGACCCTTCTCAACTGGCCGCCGCACCCGTGCGTACGCTGGCGCCGTATGTCCCTGGTAAGCCCATCGAAGAGCTCGAGCGCGAGTACGGTATTCGCGACATCATCAAGCTCGCTTCGAATGAAAATCCGCTCGGACCGGGTCCGCTTGCTCGTGCGGCGATTGCAGCGGCGGCTCAGGAGATCGGCCTATATCCGGACGGTGGTGGATTTGCGCTGAAGCAAGCGCTCGCCCGCAAGCATGCCTGTGCGCCTGAGTGCATCACGCTGGGCAATGGATCGAACGATGTTCTCGTAATGCTGGCCGAGGCATTTCTGACGCCGGATGTTGAAGCCGTGTTTTCTCAATACGCATTCGCGGTGTATCCGATCGCCGTGCAGGCAGTGGGAGCGCAAGCGCGAGTCGCGCCCGCGTATCCAGAGAATCACGCGATGGCGTTGGGCCACGATCTCGAAGCGATGCGGCAGCTTGTGAATGAGCGAACGCGGCTCGTGTTCGTTGCGAATCCAAACAATCCGACAGGTACATGGGTCGACGCAGCGAGCCTCAAGGCTTTCGTTGCTTCGCTGCCAACAACGACGCTCGTCGTGATCGACGAGGCGTACATCGAGTATGTGGAAGATCCGCTGTTCCCAGACGCGAGTCGTTGGCTCGATGAATTCCCAAACCTGGTCGTCACGCGGACGTTCTCGAAGGCCTACGGACTGGCAGGCTTACGAGTGGGATATGCGCTGTCGAGTCGTGAAGTCGCTGGCCTTCTGAATCGTGTGCGCCAGGCCTTCAACGTGAACTCGATCGCATTGGCTGCAGCTGTCGCGGCGCTCGAGGATGTCGAGCATTTGCGGCGCTCCACTGATAGCAATAGAGCTGGCATGGCGCAGTTAGAAATGGGCCTGGACGCGCTCGGCATCCGACGCTATCCATCACGAGGAAATTTTGTGCTCATCGACTGCGCGCGTGCCGCAAGTCCGGTCTACGACGCCATGCTCCGCCAGGGCGTCATCGTGAGACCTGTAGGCAACTATCAACTGCCAACGCATCTGCGGCTCACGATCGGAACACAGTCGCAAAACGAACGCATGCTGGCGGCGCTGGCGAAGGCACTTTAAGTTCATCAGGGCTCGGGACGCTGGTATTCTCCGCCTCCGTCCAATTGCTCCTTGTCCACTCACTCATCATTCATCGATGTCTCACTACGTCGTCCAACCCGTCACAGACACCGCCGGCGCGATTCGCGTTCCGGGCGATAAATCCGTTTCACACCGAGCCATGATGCTGGGTGGCATCGCCGAAGGTGTGACCGAGGTCAGAGGCTTTCTCGACAGCGAAGATTGCCTTGCGACGATGAACGCGATGAAAGCCCTCGGTGTGACCATCGAGCGTCCGGGAGCGCAGGAAGTTCGCGTGCACGGCGTTGGCCTTCACGGGTTGAAAGCAGCGAATCACGCATTGGACATGGGCAATGCAGGCACTGCGATGCGGTTGATGACAGGCCTGCTCAGTGGCCAGGCATTCAACAGTGAGTTGGTGGGCGATGCATCGCTGATGCAGCGTCCCATGGAGCGGGCTGCGAAACCGCTTCGGCAAATGGGCGCGAACATCGAAACGTTGAATGGCAAACCACCGGTCAAGATTACTGGAGGCGCACGTCTGGCTGGGATTCGATACGAGCTACCCGTGGCGAGCGCACAGGTGAAATCGGCGATCCTGCTGGCAGGTCTCTACGCCAAAGGCGCGACGACCGTGATCGAGCCCGCTGTGACGCGAGATCACACTGAGCGGATGCTCAGCGGCTTTGGCTGTTCCGTCACTGCATCGAACGGTGAAGTGACTCTGGAGCCTCCAGCGAAACTGACTGCCTGTTCGTTGGAAGTGCCTGGAGACTTTTCTTCCTCCGCATTCTTCTTGGTCGCTGGCTCCATCGGCCGCGGCGCCGGACTCACGATCAAAGGCGTCGGCATCAATCCGACTCGCACGGGCATGCTGGATATCCTGGCGCTCATGGGCGCGGATCTGCGAGTGACTAACCATCGGACAGCCGGAGGCGAGCCGGTCGCAGATATCCAGATCAACCCGGTTCAATTGAAGGGCATTCACGTTCCCGAACATCTGGTACCGCTCGCCATTGACGAATTCCCAGTGCTGTTTGTGGCCGCGGCCTGTGCGCAAGGCGAGACGCTGGTGACCGGCGCGGAAGAACTGCGAGTGAAGGAAAGCGATCGCATTGCGGTCATGGCTGAAGGTCTGAAGGCCATGGGCGTTGAATGCGAGGTTTTGCGCGATGGCATGCGGATTCAGGGCCGGCCACAAGGGTTTGCGTTCAGCGGTGGCAAAGTCGATAGCCATGGCGATCACCGAATCGCGATGTCCTTCACGATCGCGAGCCTGCGGGCCGCGGCGCCGATTGAGATCGCCGACGTTGCCAACGTCGCGACTTCTTTCCCTGGCTTCGTGCGGATCGCTGGTGAAGCTGGACTGAAGGTCACCGAACATCGTTGAGCCGTTACATTCGGCTTTATGTAAGAGCACGCCTGAGCGTCCCGATTCCCGATTGCTGGTAAAAGGGCATCCGTGAGCCAAGAGAGTTTGCCCGCACCGGTTCTCACCATCGATGGCCCGAGCGGCTCCGGAAAGGGGACCGTGGCTCGTCAGGTCGCGGATCAGCTCGGATGGCACCTTCTGGATAGTGGGGCCCTTTATCGCCTGGTCGCATTTGCTGCCCAGAAAGGCGGAATTCCCCTCGACGATGAGGCGGCGAACGCCCGGATTGCGGAGCACCTCGATGTGCGATTCGGGGCGGATCCAGAAGGCGAGGAGCAGATCTGGCTCGAAGGTGCTGAAGTCAGCGCCGATATTCGGACTGAGCGGGCAGGGGACGGCGCATCTCAGGTCGCGGCGTTGCCGCGGGTCAGAGCTGCATTGGTCGCGCGCCAAAGGGCCTTCGCGCGTGCACCGGGATTGGTGGCCGATGGGCGCGACATGGGAACCGTGATCTTCCCTGAAGCAGGGCTAAAGATTTTCCTGACCGCCAGCGCGGATGAGCGTGCGAAGCGGCGCTATAAGCAGTTGAAAGACAAGGGGCTCGGTGCTAACCTCGCCGCCCTTTCGCAGGAGATCGCCGAGCGCGATCGGCGCGACGCAAATCGCACGATTGCCCCACTCAGGCCGGCTGACGACGCCCTCGTCATAGATTCCACTTCTATGAGCATCGATGCGGTAGTCGCCCGTGTGCTCGAGCTGGCAGCCGCCAGATTCCCCGCGAAGTGATTTCCCGCCAAGCTGCTACGAGGCTTGGGCCTCAGGCTGATCGATCTTCTCTCGCCTGCAGTCCCATGCGCTTAAGTCCACTTGGCCCGACGCTTTCTCAAGGTGCCGCACCGGATGTGCGGTTCGATTTAACAACCCCTCGCTGTCGATGGATTGCGGCAAGGACAAGCGGGTCAACTCGACCCCGGAAGTACTCATGACCGAAAGTTTTGCGCAGATGTTCGAAGAGAGCCTGGCCTCCCAGAAGATCAAGCCGGGCGCCATTCTCAATGCACAGGTGATGGAAGTCGGCGAAGACTTCGTCATCGTGAACGCAGGTCTCAAGAGCGAGGCCGTCATCTCCGTCGACCAGTTCAAGAATGAACGCGGCGAAATCGAAGTTGCTGCGGGCGACACCGTTGAAGTTGCGCTCGACAGCGTCGAAGACGGTTCAGGTGAAACGCGTCTGTCGCGTGAGAAGGCCAAGCGTGCTCGTACCTGGGCGCGACTCGAACAAGCATTCGAAAAGCAGGAAGTCGTCAAGGGCATCATCAACGGCCGCGTCAAAGGCGGTTTCACGGTCGAGATCGATTTCGTCCGCGCGTTCCTTCCCGGTTCGCTCGTCGATGTGCGCCCGGTTCGCGACCCTTCGTATCTCGAAGGCAAAGTCCTCGAATTCAAAGTCATCAAGCTCGACCAGAAGCGCAACAACGTTGTCGTTTCGCGTCGTGCCGTCGTCGAGCAGGAATACAGCGCGGAGCGCTCGGAGCTGCTCGAGAAGTTGCAGGAAGGCGCAGTGGTGCGCGGCTCGGTCAAGAACCTCACCGACTACGGTGCATTCGTCGACCTGGGCGGCATCGATGGTCTTCTGCACATCACGGATATGGCATGGAAGCGCGTCAAGCATCCTTCCGAAGTCGTCAACGTGGGCGATGAGATCGATGTCCGCATCCTGAAGTTCGATCGCGAACGTCAGCGCGTCAGCTTGGGCATCAAGCAGCTGGGCAACGATCCATGGCAGAACATTGCTCGTCGTTACCCGACCGGCACACGTCTGTTCGGCAAGGTCACCAACATCGCTGATTACGGCTGCTTCGTTGAAATCGAAGAAGGCGTGGAAGGTCTGGTGCACGTGTCCGAAATGGATTGGACGAACAAGAACGTCAGCCCATCGAAGGTTGTGCACATCGGTCAGGAAGTCGAAGTGATGGTGCTCGACATCGACGAGGAGCGTCGTCGTATTTCTCTGGGCATCAAGCAGTGTCAATCGAATCCCTGGAAGGACTTCGGTGACAACTTCAACCGTGGCGATCGCGTCAGCGGCCAGATCAAGTCGATCACCGATTTCGGTATCTTCATTGGCCTGTCGGGCGGCATCGATGGCCTTGTGCACCTCTCCGATATCTCCTGGGACATCCCAGGCGAAGAAGCAGTGCGCAATTACCAGAAGGGTCAGCAGGTCGAAGCCATGGTGCTGTCGATCGATCCGGAACGTGAACGCATCTCGCTCGGCATCAAGCAGCTGGCGAAGGACCCGTTCTCGACCTGGATCGCCGAGCATCCGAAGGGCACGATCGTGAAAGGCACCGTCCGCGAAGTGGACGCCAAGGGCGCCATCATCGATCTGGGCGGCGGCGTGGAAGGCCATTTGCGTGCTTCCGAGCTGTCGCGCGATCGCGTGGAAGACGCTCGTACCGTGCTCAAGGTCGATCAAGAGGTGGAAGCACGATTCACCAACGTCGATCGCAAGAGCCGTACGATTGCACTGTCGATCAAGGCAAAGGAAATCCACGAAGAGAACGAAGCGGTGCAGAGCTATCGCACCGGCGAATCGTCGAGTGGCACCAGCCTGGGCGATTTGCTTAAGGAGCAGATCGGCGGCCAGGACGCGTCTTAAGACCGGCAGGCACTGGGCAGTTAGGCACGGCACTGGTCAGAGAGATTCTCTGGCCAGTGCCTCCAGCCTAGAACCTGGGGCGGCGACCAAGAACAACAGCGGGCCCGAGCATGACCAAGTCGGAACTCATCGAGCTCATTGCAGCCAAGCAGAAGCATTTGCCCGCCAAAGACGTCGAGCTGGCGGTGAAGCAGATCCTCGAGATCATGAGCGATGCTTTGGCTCAGGGCAGCCGCATCGAGATCCGTGGCTTCGGCAGTTTCTCACTGCACTTTCGTCCACCGCGTCAGGGACGCAATCCCAAGACCGGTGAAACCGTCGCGCTCTCGGGCAAGAACGTCCCGCACTTCAAGCCCGGTAAGGATTTGCGAGAACGCGTCAACGATGGAGCCGATAACGCCATCCGCGACTGATGCGTCGCTTCCTGCTCAGGCTTTCGCTCGTCTTCGCCTGCGTTCTGGCTGTCCTCGTCAGCGCCATGAACGCCCATCCTGTCGAGATAGAACTGGCATTCGCCCGCCTCAAATCGCCACTTGGCGTGGCGCTGGTGATCGCATTTACCGCTGGGCTGCTCGCAGGCCTGGCAGTGCGGGTTTACTGGGTTGCGGAATTGCTTGCCGAGCGCGGCCGATTGCGTCGCGCGCTCCGCCTGGCCGAGGCCAATGCGCGATCGAATGCGTTGGCTGCAGACAAAAAGACTGACGCCAAGGCCGCATAAAACGCGCTTTGGACGGCGGCTGCATTTCTGGCGATCACGCCAGTTATTCGCTCTTCTCTGAAGTTCGCGCTCATGCATGATGTGGACGCATCCAACGATCGTTGGATCGAACGAAATCATGGATCGAGACAGGCACAAGGAGAACGCCACATGTCCAAATCATTGTCTTCCATTTCATCGCTCACTCGTCGCTCTGTGCAGGTGCTGATTGCCAGCCTTGCACCCATGCTCGTCTGGGCAGGTCCGGTCGATATCAACAAAGCGGATGCCGCCACCATCGCCAAAGAGCTGCAGGGCGTGGGTCTCAGCAAGGCACAAGCGATCGTTGCCTACCGCGAGAAGAACGGATCGTTCAAGACTGCCGAGGATCTGCGCAAGGTGAAGGGGATTGGGGCCAAGACCCTCGACCGTAACCGTCCCAACATCCGTGTGGATGCGTCTGCACCAGAAAAGAAAGCGGGCTGAGCGTCGGTAATCGCAGGGTCACAGCTGCGTCAGATGACGCCTGTCTGGGACGGGCGTCATCCTGATTGCGATTGCAGTTGTTATGATGGCCGCATCCACCCTTGAGGAGATGTGGCGTGAGTCAGGCGAAAGAAATCAGGACAGCAGTATTTCCAGTGGCGGGGCGCGGCACGCGTTTTCTGCCCGCGACGAAGGCAAGCCCGAAAGAGATGCTGCCGATCGTCGACAAGCCTCTCATCCAGTACGCCGCTGAAGAGGCGCTCGCGGCGGGCGCCCGCAAACTCGTATTCATCACTGGAAGCTCGAAACGCGCCATCGAAGATCACTTCGACAGCGACCACGAGCTTGAAGAAGCGCTTGAAGCACAAGGTAAGGTCGATCTGCTCCAGGCTTTGAAGGACATCGTGCCTTCCTGGGCAAGCTGCATCTACATTCGTCAGCCCTCACCGCTCGGACTCGGGCACGCGGTGTGGTGTGCACGTCCAGTGGTAGGTGACGAACCTTTCTTCGTTCACCTCGCGGACGATCTCATCGATGCCAAAACACCGTGCCTGCGTCAGATGGCGGATGTCCACGCTGAGCGTGGCGGAAGTGTGCTCGGAGTGGAACAAGTGCCTGCGAGTGAGACTGACAAATACGGAATCGTCGCGACGGAAGAAGTCGAGGGGCGAGTCAGCAAGGTCAACAAGATCGTGGAAAAGCCACGTCCACAGAACGCGCCTTCCACACTCGCGGTCGTCGGCCGTTATCTGTTGTCGCCCTCGATTTTCGACAAGCTCGAACGTACAGGTCGCGGCGCGGGTGGCGAGATTCAGCTGACCGATGGCATTGCGGATTTGCTCGCTGACGAAAGCGTGTATGCCTACCAGTTCGAAGGCAAGCGCTACGACTGTGGCAGCAAGATCGGATATCTGCAGGCCACGGTCGAATTTGGCTTGAAGCACGAAAGCCTCGGCCCGAAGTTCCGGGAGTATCTGGTCAACCTGACCGCAGGTTTGCATCAGAAGTAAAGCACGCAGTGCTGCATAGAATGCGCCGCATCTGCAGCGGTGCCGCATGCAGCAATCCCTGTCAGCTGCTGAGTCCTCGGTGACTCGGCAGCTGCTCAGATCCGAGTGCGAAGAGTTCCGAGAGATTCTTCGCGTGCACGCCTCATTCAGAGGGTGAAGCCATGTCGATTCCTTCCCAGTCCAAGAACGAATCCCTTCAGGAACGTCGCAACGCTGCGATCTCACGCGGCATGTCGACCATGCTGCCGGTGTACGTGCAGAAGGCACAAAACGCCGAGCTCTGGGATGAAGAAGGCAAGCGCTACATCGATTTTGCCGGTGGCATCGCGGTGGTCAACACAGGACATGTGCATCCGCATGTCAAAGCAGCAGTCGAGAAACAGCTCGAAGCCTTCACTCACACATGCGTGATGATCACGCCGTATCGAGTCGCAGTTGAACTCGCCGAAAGGCTCAACTCACTGGTGCCGGGCCCCGACCCTAAGAAAACAATGTTCGTGACTACGGGTGCTGAAGCGGTCGAGAACGCAGTGAAGATCGCGCGCGCATACACCAAGCGCTCGGCCGTGATCGCGTTCGGTGGCGGATTTCACGGACGAACCTTCATGGCGATGGCGCTCACTGGAAAGGTTGCGCCTTACAAGGTGGGATTCGGTCCTTTCCCCGGCGATGTCTTTCACGCGCCTTTTCCGATGGAGTATCACGGGATCACTCCGGCCATGAGTTTTGCTGCCATTGATCAACTGTTCAAATATGAAGTTGAGCCTTCGCGCGTTGCCGCCATCATCGTGGAGCCGGTTCTGGGCGAGGGTGGCTTCTATCCGGCCTCAACGGAATTCCTGCGTGGCCTGCGCCAGATCTGTGATCAACATGGGATCGTATTCATCGCCGACGAGATTCAGTCCGGATTCGCGCGCACGGGCCGGATGTTCGGCATGGAGCATCACGGAATAGCGGCGGATCTCACCACGATAGCGAAGAGTCTGGCTGGCGGTTTTCCGCTCGCCGCGATCGTTGGTAAAGCCGAAATGATGGACGCGCCCGTCACGGGAGGGCTCGGTGGCACGTATGCGGGTTCGCCCGTTGGATGCGCAGCAGCGCTCGCCGTCCTGGAAGTCATCGAGCGCGAAAATCTGCTCGAGAGAGCGCAGCAGATTGGCGAGAACCTTAGATCTCGACTGACGCGGCTTCAGACTGAACTCTCGTGTATCGGCGATGTGCGTGGACCGGGCGCGATGGTCGCAATCGAACTGGTGAAGAAACGCGACCCGCACGCTCCCGATGCTGAGTTGACGAAAGCGTTGGTACAGCGCTGCGCCAAGAATGGTTTGGTATTGCTCTCCTGCGGTGTCTACAACAACGTGATTCGCTTCCTGATGCCGCTGACTGCTTCAGACGCAATCATCGATGAAGGTATGGGCATTCTCGAGCGCTCACTACGAGAACTCACGATCTGAGACGCGGCGCTCACCGACTCCAACGAAAGGACAAGCATCGGCGGTAGTCGAGCC
The DNA here is from genome assembly GCA_045810085.1 of Povalibacter sp. Taxonomy (GTDB): domain Bacteria; phylum Pseudomonadota; class Gammaproteobacteria; order Steroidobacterales; family Steroidobacteraceae; genus Steroidobacter. The sequence goes on from JBJMWN010000130.1 coordinate 10,029, forward strand.
TTGCAGATGTGGGATCCCCATCACTCGCATCCATCTCTCAATCCAGCGCCGAGCGCCTTCGAATTCGTTTGCTCGTGAGCGCGAAGAGTGCAAGCAACTCCCATCCGAGTGACCCGCCACCACCGCCGCCTGACTTGGAAGCGGGTGTCACGGGAGTAGATGGCACTGGAGTTGGGGTTGGCGTCGGCGTCGGGGTGGGAGTCGCTGCAGGCGTTGCAAACGAAGTCTTGGCCTCATCCTCACTACCTTGATCGTCTGTCACCAGCAGCCGCAACGTAAAACTCGATGCACCAGGGATCTGCAAACTGGTGACGCCTTCAGTCGATGCTGCGATGACTGGAGCCGCGCCAACCAAATCTGTGACACTCCATTGAATGGCGGTGATGGACCGATTGTCAGAAGCGAAGCTATCACTGCCATCCAATGCGATCGCGGCGCCGATCGCTGCACTGCCGCTGGAGTGGATGATCGCGAACGGTCGTTGTGCCGCAGTGACTGCGCCTGCTGCATTGAGTAGCCCAGCGCCGCATGTCTGCGTGGTGCAGTTGCATTCGGCGCCTTCTCCACTCGCAGTCGTGTCGGACACTGCGCATTGAGGCACCGCGGCGTTCACTGGAAAAGGTGTTGCGCTTTCCTGAAGTAACGCGATCAGTTGACCCGGACTCAGTTTGGCATTGAGCGATGTCATCAACGCGGCCGCGCCAGCGACTTGAGGCGCGGAGAAACTCGTTCCTACGCTCTGCTCAGTCGCGCCCGTATAGCCTGAAGTGGTGGGGGTCGTCGCGCCCGCATTTTTTGCAACGACGATGGGAAAGAGGCAGCCGAGTGAAGGATCTGTATTGACGCAGTTGCCACTGGGTGCGCTCAGGCCGATCTCCGGCCCCATGTTGCTCAACCCTGTCTTGGTGCCGATGTGACGAACACCGGCGACACCGAGCACGCCGCTGCAATTTGCAGGCGAGCTGACCGCTCCACCTTCGTTGCCCGCGGATACGACCACCAGCGAACCCTGCGCGATGACCTCATCGATTGCAGTTCGGTAGGCAGCCGTACATGCACTTCCGCCACCGAGGCTCAGGTTGATCACGCGAGCGGGCCGGGTGTTCATCGGGACACCGGAAACCGACAACCCAGCGGCCCAACGCATGCCCGCGATAATGTCCGAATCGAATCCACCGCATTTGCCCAAGACTCGCACCGGCAATACGAGAGTATTGAATCCAGCGCCTGCAACGCCGGTGGTGTTGTCGGTCGCAGCAGCGATCAAGCCAGCGACTCGCGTTCCATGCCAGGAACTCGATGAGAACTCGCACTTCTCGAATCCGGATTTTGCGAGATCGGTACTGTCGACCCAATCGCCAGGATCAGTGGCATCGCTGTCTCGGGCATCGCCGTCGTTTGAGAAAGTTGCGTTGGCGACGAAGTCGTATCCCGGCAGCAGCTTGCCCCCAGACTCGGCACGACCCAGGTCTGGATGATCGAAGCGGACTCCGGTGTCCAGCACTGCGACCACGATCGACGAGCTTCCGTGAGTCACATCCCACGCTTGATTGGCCCGGGTTGCGGCGGGTTGCTCATCGAGCAAATACCATTGACTGCTCAACAGAGGATCACTGGTCAGCGCGTGCGGGTGCCGGCGCAGGTCCGGTGAAACGTAAGCAACGCGTGTATCCGCGCGCAGCTTGTTCATGATGATTTCGAGGTCGTTGCCTGCAGCTCGATCGCGCAGGTGAACTAGATCCGTGTAGTCGTCCAGCGATTCGCGCGAACCTGGCTTCAGTTCGCTCAGGCTCGAGACCTTCTGGTTGCGCTCGGCGGT
>JBJMWN010000131.1:0-6605 GCA_045810085.1 Povalibacter sp.
CCATCGTCGGATTTTTTGGCGCCCTGCTGATGCTGCAACCTGCTGCTCACGGTGAAATGGGTCTGCCTGCAGCCGCTGCACTCGCTTCAGCATTCCTGGTCGCACTGACTGTCACCGGTATGAAAGTCATGACGCGCGATCACACGACTACCACCCTGATGGCGTGGTCTGCGGTGTTAGGTTTCGTGCTCACGATTCCACCCGCGCTGTTCGTATGGCGCTGGCCCTCCGCGGATGACCTCATGCTGCTGGCTGCGATGGGTGTGCTCGGCACGATCACGCAGGCGTGCTACATCAAAGGCATGGCGGAAGGCGATGCGGCAGTAATGGCACCGATGGACTACACGCGTCTGGTGTTCGCGATCATCTTCGGTTACGTGCTCTTCAGCGATATTCCGAATTCGCTCACCATGTTCGGTGCGCTCATCATCATTGCATCAACGCTGTACATCACGATTCGCGAAAGCCGGCTGGGCATTCCGAAGACGCCTCCCGCACGCACTGAATGAGGCTGGCCTTCTTCTGATCGTCGAATCGAGCCGTATCGAAGAGGCCGTATCGAAAACACCGGCGAGAACACCGGTTCGCAGCTCGGTGTCCCGCCGGTGGGTTCCGACCCGTGACGATCGGAAGACCTGCGCTAGATGTTGTTGACGCGATTACCCATGCGCTGCGCCAGGCGAACGTTCCTGTCTGACTGATGCAACTGCGTCAAAGACTCGTTGTTGACTGCATTCACGGCGTTCGCAAGAGCCGTCTTGAAGCATTGATTGCGCGCCTTCATCCCGCGCGGCTCGGCTATATCGAACTGCTGACACACCTGCTTGGCAGCCTTGTTCAACTTCGCGTACGCCTGCTTGGCATCAGAAGGTTGCGAGAGATCCAATCCTTCCAGTGAAACGACGGTCGAGGGCAGTGGCGTCTCTGCCATCACTGTCGCACTTGCGAATGACAGGGCCGTGACACCGATCGCGGTGAGCAGTGCACGACGCGCACGTGTGGCATCAGTTGCTGAGCTCTTGAGGTTGGCGAAATACATGTTGCTTCTCCAGATTCGTGACGAGTGTTCGAAGACGCGCGCTGTGTAGTTCAGATGCAGGCTTCGCAAAAAAGGTTGCAACCACTCGCGCTGAGAGTTTTGATCGCTGCCATCGCAGTGGTTTCTTCCGTTGAGCGCATCTCTGCATCGACTCATCGAGTGCGGGGTTCGCGTACGTGACGCCTCTCACGCTTGGGCTGTCGCTGCACTCTCGATTTGAAAACACCGATGCCCGCGCGGAGTTACAGCTTCTTCGTTGTCACGATGAGGCCAGGATTGCGATCAGCCGTGCTTTTGCAGCGACGAACTGCTGGGCTTGTAGGCAGTGAGTGCTTAAGCTCGCCTTCTCTCCGTCCTTTGGACGCTGGCGCCGCCCCCTTCGTATGATCAACGTGGCCGTCCTGAGAAAGAATCGCGACCTTCTGTTCTGGTCGCTGCATGCGATCGGCTGGAGCGGTTACGGCATTGCGCAGTACCTGGGCGCGATGATGTATGGCAAGCCCGGCGCCTGGCAGAAGTTCATCTTCATCGCAGCAGCTTCCGGATTTCTTCTGAGTGCCCCGCTGCGTTACGTGTGTCGTTATCTGCGCACGCTGCGTCCGGGTCCGATGATTGTGGGCGCGTTATTGAGTGCTTACGTCGTCGCTCTGATCTGGCGGACGGTCGTGAACTGGGCTTACGAAAATTTCGTGGAGCGCGATCCGCCGATGCAGCATTGGTACGAGTATCTGACCGGTGCCACGACGGCGACGTATCTGCTCGTGTGCTGGATGGGGTTGTACTTTGGATTCAAATCGTACGAGGCCATGCAGATCGAGCGCGAAAGTGCGTTGCGGGCATCGGCACTGGCTCAGGAAGCGCAGCTCAAGATGTTGCGCTACCAGCTCAATCCGCATTTTCTTTTCAACACACTCAATGCGATCTCCACTTTGATCATCGACAACCGCAACTCCATTGCGAATTCCGCGGTGTCGGGGCTCTCCGAATTTCTGCGGTACACGCTCGATCAGGATCCGATGAAGAAGGTGACCGTCGAGAAGGAGTTGGAGGCATTGAACCTCTACCTCAACATAGAACGGATGAGGTTCGGATCGCGGCTCACGATTCAGCACGAAATAGACGAAGGTGTGCTCGAGATGCTGGTGCCGAGTCTGGTGCTTCAGCCACTCATCGAGAACGCGGTGAAGTACGCCATCTCACCTCGCGAAGAAGGCGGGAAGATCACGATCACAGCTCGCTGCATTGCCAATCGCTTGCAGCTTTGCGTCGCAGACGACGGGCCAGGTCTTGTCGAATCGGATCGGGTGAGCCCGCGCCGTGGCGTGGGCATTCGCAACACGCGTGAACGTTTGCAGGTTCTATACGGCACATCAGGAACATTGGAAGTCGAGGCGAACAATCCAGGATTACGCGTCGCATTGTCGTTCCCGGCTGAGCGAGCAACAGGGCTCAGTGCGTGAGCACGACGATGACGCACGGATCTCGTCGGAGTAACGGATCATGAGTGTCAAACCAATCCGCACCCTCATTGTCGATGATGAGGAACTGGCGCGACGTGGTATCGAGATTCGCCTGCGTGGTCACGCAGACTTCGAAGTGGTGGGTCAATGCGTCAATGGCCGCGAAGCATTGCAGATGGTTTCGCAACTCGATCCCGATGTGATGTTCCTGGACATTCAGATGCCAGTGGTTTCCGGGTTCGATGTACTCGCGCGACTGCCGCAGGAATCGATGCCGCTCGTGGTCTTCGTCACGGCTTTCGATCGTTATGCGCTCGATGCTTTCGAAGCACACGCACTCGATTACTTGCTGAAACCCATTAACGACGAACGCTTCCGCCAGTCGCTGGATCGTGTTCGTGAGCAACTGGAGCAGCGCAAAGCCCTGGCACAGCGCGAACAATTGATGAAGTTGCTGGCGCAAACGCGCGGCAGTGGTGCGATCGATGAAGATACGTTACGGCAACAGCTCGAGGATGCGCAGCAGCAGCGATACGCAGAAGTGCTGCCGATTCGCGATGACTCGGAAACGGTGCGGCTGAATGTCGCAAGTATTGATTGGATCGACGCAGCCGGCGATTACATGTGCGTCCACGCTGAGGGGCGCACGTATGTTCTGCGTGAGACCATGAAGTCGCTCGCCGCCGTGCTGGATCCAAAAGTGTTCCAGCGCGTGCATCGCTCCACCATCGTGAATGTACGACGAGTGCGACGCCTTCGACCTCACACGAATGGTGAGTACTTCCTCACGCTCGAAGACGGACAGGAAATCAAACTCAGTCGTTCGTATCGCGACCGGGTTGACCAACTCCTGCAACGCCGTCCGTGAGCACGACTTCCGTCGTGCCCGGTGGATGTCGCACGAACAGCGGATGACTGAACACGACCACGAGCAGCACCGCGACGCCGGCATAAAAAGCAGTATCGAGCTGGCGCTGTTCGCCCAGCAGCACGATCGCCAGCAACACCGAATACACGGGCTCCATGTTGACTGCCAGCGCGCTGCTGAAGGCACTCAGGTGTCGCAGCGCCACCAGCGACAAGGCAAAGGGCAGCAGCGTGCAACCAATGGCAAGCGCGAGCAGATAGAGCGTGTCACGAAGTCCGGGTAACACCAGCCATTCATGCTGATCCACGAGCAGGGGCACGAGCAGTGTCATGCCGATCGCGCCCGCGCCCATTTCCAGACCTGTCACGGTCAATGCATCCGAATGACCGATGAAACGTTTGTTCAGCGAACCGAAGATCGCGACCAGGAATGCAGACAGCACGCCCGTCGCAATACCCAATCGCATTCCGGCAGGCGTTCCGCCCACCACGAGTGCGACGCCAGGAATGACTGCAATGCCGAAGATCAGTTCGCGGCTATCGAATCGGCGTCGTGCAATCCAGGGTTCTACGAACGCGATGAATACCGGCGTGAGCGCCATGCAGGTGGCCGCGACCGATGCATTGGCCAACTTCACGGAGCCGTAAAAGGTGAGCCAGTGCAGTGAGACGATCACGCCTATGCCGGCGTAGATCGCAATCAGTCGGATCCCAAGCGGGCGCAGTCCTGCCCAGAACTGACGAAAAAGCAGCAGTGCGACAGTCACGAGCACCATGCGCCACCACACGAGCGTTGCTGCCGGCAAGCTGATGAGCTTGCCGAGGATTGCCGTGAAGCCCCACAGAATCACGCAGAAGTGGATCTGGAGCCAGGCGCGTGTGGGAGCTGACAAAGCCACTGGCGCCTGGCTCTACTCGCAGCTCGCCAAGCCAGGCCGGGGATGCTCACAAATCATCGTCACTCTCTCTGGCCAAGCGCCAGTCGCCAATCAGTGCTTCGCTCAGTACGCCTTCGCCCAAATGACCCGCTGTGCACTCGGTTTGCCTGTGAACGGGCAGATGCCTGGCTCAGTCTTTTCGAGAGGTATGCAGCGAACAGTGACGGACAGGTCGTCTTTGATCTGACGTTCAAGTTCGACGTCGCCACTGAAATGCGTGAGCGCGAATCCAGCGTGAATCGGCGAAGGCGCGTTCTCAGCCGATGCGGGTGGCGTGAAGAATTCGTAGAACGCTTCCTTCGTATCGATCACTTGCGTGTGTTGTTCGCGATACGAACGAGCGCGAGCGAAAAGTGTGTCCTGGATCGATTGCAACGTCGCGGCGATGTTCGCCACGAACTCACTGCGCGGGATGCTTTGCTTCTCCTTGTGCGGCTTCTCGCGCCGGCCGACGAACACCGAATCTTTTTCCATGTCGCGCGGACCGATCTCCAGACGCACCGGAACGCCCTTCTTGATCCACTGCCACACCTTTTCGCCGCCGCGCTCATCGCGCTCATCGACGATGACGCTCACCGGCCGGTCTGCAAAGCGCTGCTCACGCAATTCCTTTGCGACACGATTGCAGTATTCGACCACGCGCGGCCGCTCATCGTCGGAACGGAAAATCGGAATGATGACGACCTGCGCAGGTGCGATGCGCGGCGGCAGGATCAGGCCATCGTCATCCGAATGGGTCATGATCAATCCACCGATCAGTCGCGTCGACACGCCCCAGCTGGTGGTCCATGCATGCTGGCGTGTGCCGCTTTGATCGAGAAACATGATCTCGCTGGCTTTCGCGAAATTCTGGCCAAGGAAATGACTGGTCCCGGCCTGCAATGCCTTGCGATCCTGCATCATGGCTTCGATCGAGTAGGTTCGCTCCGCGCCGGGGAAGCGCTCGCCGGCCGTTTTCTCACCCTTGATCACCGGCAGCGCCATCCACTGTTCGGCGAACGTCGCATACACATCGAGCATGCGCATGGTCTCAGCGACGGCATCCTCACTGGTCGCGTGGGCCGTATGACCTTCCTGCCATAAGAATTCGGTGGTCCGCAGGAACATGCGAGTGCGCATTTCCCAGCGCACGACGTTCGCCCACTGGTTGATGAGCAAAGGCAGGTCGCGGTAGCTCTGCACCCAGCGCGAGAACGCATCGCCAATGATCGTCTCCGAGGTCGGACGCACGATCAGCGGCTCATCGAGTTCGCCGGTCGGTACCAGCTTGCCCTCCGAGTTGAGCTCGAGCCGGTGGTGCGTGACCACTGCGCACTCTTTCGCGAACCCTTCGACGTGAGCCGCTTCCTTCTGCAAAAACGACAGCGGGATGAAGAGCGGAAAGTAAGCGTTCTGGTGACCGGTCGCCTTGAACATGTCATCCAGCACACGCTGCATGTTTTCCCAGAGCGTGTAACCCCACGGCTTGATGACCATGCAGCCGCGCACCGCTGAATTTTCGGCCAGATCCGCGGCTCGGATGACCTGTTGATACCACTCGGCGTAGTTTTCCTCGCGAGTCGGCGTGATCGCGGTTCGGGCTTTGCTATTCATCGGAAGCGGCTGGCGTGAGCACTGGAAGGTGCGGGATTACAGCAGATTTTCGCTGTTCACGGCGGTGGAGTTTCCAGATGCCTGCTGCTGATCGCGATCTGCGTACTGTCAGTGTCGGATCCAGGCGACGGTGGCCATCCCCGCAACGGTCATGATCAATGAGCCGACCAGATGCATGGCCGCTACAGCACCAGCCGTGGCCACTTTTCCCTGCTGCAGCAACAGCACCAGCTCAGCGGAATACGTCGAGAACGTCGTCAGGCCGCCGCAGAATCCGGTGATGATGAGCAGTCGCCACTCGGGCGAGAGACTCGGTGACACAGCAAAGAAAGCGATTGCGACGCCAACCACATACCCGCCCACCAGATTCGCAACGAGGGTGCCGGGTGGGATGTCAGGAAAGAGGCTGTTCAAGTGTGTGCTGAGCCACCAGCGCAAGAGCGCCCCGCAGCTCGCACCGACGCAGATAGCCAGAATCGATTTCGCCATGCAGTGTCTTTCCACCGTTGCCGTGGACAGGCGACAGCTGCGCCTCTCAGCTACAGAGCCATGCGCAGGCATCGTCAGCCGTTCGATGGAGTTCGAGTCTCGAGCCGGCGGTTTGTTGAGGAATGCGATCTCCTTGACACGCCGCAGTGTAGAGCCTGTTCGTGCAGACCGGCAACGCGGCGCGCCGGATGAAAAAGAGCGCAGAGGAATCCCATCAAC
>JBJMWN010000132.1:0-13850 GCA_045810085.1 Povalibacter sp.
TGAACGTGTCGTTGACCTCGAGAGCCGCCGAGATTCGATTCAGGCGGAAGTGAACCGCCTGCATCGCGCTCACAGTGAATTGTCGGCACAGGTTGCCTCTCTTTCCAGTAAGGCTGAGCAGACTGCGCAGCGCGCTCGCAAGATTGAAGCCGAATCAGCAGAGCTCGATACCGATCAGCAGCGAGCAGAAGCAGCGATTGCTACCGCTCGCGCCCGTCTGGAAGAAGGCATGGATCAGATGGCTCAGTTCGAGACGGCGCGTCTTGAACTCGAGCAGCAGCGTGAAAGTCTGCGACAGGATTTATCGTTCAAACGCTCCCAGGCGCAGACCGATCGGGATTCGTCGCAGCAGGTTGCCATTCAAGTCGAATCAAAACGCTCCGCACTGAATTCGATTTCGGCGGGTCTTGATCGTTTGCGCAATCAGCTCGAGCAGTTGCAAGTACGGCGCGATGAGCTCACTCGTCAGTTGGCTCATGGAGAAGCACCGCTCGAAGTGCTGGCTGGGAAGCTCGAAGAATTCCTGCAGCAGCGTGTCGTCGTCGAGCAAGAGTTGACTGCCGCTCGTGAAACATTGGAAAGCGCCGAAGCTCGCATGCGCACCCTGGATCAGCGTCGCATGGAAGTGGAAGCCCAGGTGGACGAGGCGAGAGCCCGTCTGGAAGACGTACGCATGGCGGCTCAGGAATTGAAGGTGCGGCGCGAAACGCTCGCCGAACAGTTCAAGGCCACACAGTTCGATCTCGAATCCGTGTTCCAGGAGATGGCGCCTGAGGCTGATGTGGCCGCTTGGGAGCAGACGCTCGTCGATCTATCCCAGAAGATCGACCGGCTGGGCCAGGTCAACCTCGCCGCCATTGATGAGTTCAAGGAACAGTCGGAGCGCAAAGAATATCTCGACCGACAGTTCAAGGATCTCACCGACGCCCTGGAGACACTTGAAACCGCCATTCGCAAGATCGATCGGGAAACGCGAGCGCGTTTCCAGGACACCTTCGATCGCGTGAACGCCGGCTTGAAAGAGCGTTTCCCGCGGCTGTTCGGCGGCGGACATGCGTACCTGGAACTGGCGGGTGATGACATCCTCAGCGCTGGCGTTTCCATCATGGCGCGCCCACCCGGCAAGCGAAACAGCACGATCAATCAGCTTTCGGGTGGCGAGAAAGCACTCACTGCCGTCGCGCTGGTGTTCTCGATATTCGAGCTCAATCCTGCGCCGTTCTGCCTCCTGGACGAGGTGGATGCGCCACTCGATGACAACAACGTGGGCCGTTTCTGTGACACCGTGAAAGAGATGTCGAGTCGCGTGCAGTTCATTTTCATCACCCACAACAAATCGACCATGGAACTCGCCTCGCAACTGATCGGCGTGACCATGCACGAACCAGGTGTGTCACGTCTGGTCGCGGTGGATGTCGACGAAGCGGTGAGAATGGCGGCGATGGGATGAACCAGGGCGCACAGGCTCGAGACTTGAGAGATCAGGCTCGAGCCGTCGATACTTGCGGGTACATGTCTGGTTCTGACCGGACGCCTCGAGCCTCTTGTCTTCTATATGAATGAACTGCGCTGGATTCTGATCGTCCTGGGTGCGGTCCTGCTGATCGGCATCTATTTCTGGGGTCGTGCCAGCGACAAAAAAGGCAAGGTCGCGAGGGAACCGCTACCGCGAACGCGTGCGGAACCGCAGTTCGATTCGCCCCCGCGATTCGCATCCTCAGCCGATGAATCTGAGATCCCATCGAGGTTCGACGAGATACCCGAACCGGACGAAGAGTCATTCTTCCCGGAGCGCCAGGAAGAAATTGCCGGTCCGCGGGCAACGGCCGTGCAACCTGGCCTGGAACCTATGACAACGCTCGTTCGCGAGCCACGCCGAACGCGAGTGGAGCCAACCTTCGGTGACGAAGTCTCAACGGTGGCAGCGGCACGATCCGTGATTCACACGGACGAGGAATCGATGACCGCAGAGTTGCCGGTGACCGACTCAGACGCGCCGACGCTGTCGATGAGCGAGACGCCCGCGCCACGCCGCATCGAGAGGCGAAAGATCGTCGCGCTGCGGTTGGCCGCGCCGACGCAGCGTTATTCCGGTCAGGCGTTACGCGAAGCTTTGGAAGCCGAAGGTTTGCAGCATGGCAAGTACGAGGTCTTTCATCGCGTGAGTGATGAAGGCTCAAGCGTATTCAGCGTGGCCAGCATGGTCGAACCCGGGACATTCGATCTGGAGCGTATGAGCTCATCCCATTATCCGGGAGTGACTTTGTTCGCGCAGTTGCCTGGACCAATTCCTGGTCCGCATGCGGTGCAGGAACTCGTCACGTGCGGCAAACGCTTGCAGGAAGCACTTGGCGGCACGCTTCAGGACGATCGCGGTGTACCGCTCACAGTCCATCGCACCGAGCGCTTGCGGCAAGAGGTCATGGAATTCGAACGCACCCAATCTCGAGAGGGCCGCGTTCCTTCCCCTCCTGCTTTCTAGATTTCTAGTTTCGTATGCCGCCATCGCACAACTTTGAGAAGCGTGCGCAAGAGCTTCGCGAACAGATCGAGCGCCACAACTATCGCTATTACGTGCTCGACGATCCGACGGTTTCGGACGCGGAATACGATCGATTGCTCAACGAGCTGAAAGAACTCGAAGCTCAGCATCCAGAGATCATCACCGCGGATTCGCCTACACAGCGCGTCGGTATCGCACCCGTTGGCGAATTGGCCGAAGTGGTTCATTCCACGCCGATGTTGTCGCTCGACAACGCCTTCACAGAAGAGGATCTCCTCAACTTCGATCGACGAGTGCGCGAACGCTTGGACGATGTGGAGGTCGTCGAATATGCCGCCGAGCCAAAGCTCGACGGTCTCGCGGTGAGCTTTCGTTATGAAGCGGGTGTGCTGGTTCAGGCTGCGACCCGGGGTGATGGAACGCGTGGCGAAGATGTCACGCACAACGTTCGCACGATCAAGGCAGTGCCGGTGCGTCTGCGGGGACAGGCGCCCGAGGTCCTTGAAGTGCGCGGCGAAGTCTTCATGCGAGTCGCCGGGTTCAAGGCCATGAACGAAAAAGCACTCGCAGCAGGCGAGAAAGTTTTCGTGAATCCTCGCAATGCGGCGGCAGGCAGTCTGCGTCAGCTCGATCCGCGCCTGACGGCCAGCCGACCGCTCGATGCGTTCTTCTACAGTGTCGGTGAGAGTCGCGGCTGGAAGATGCCAGCGCGGCACAGCGAATCTCTCGAGCAATTGCGCGAATGGGGCCTGAAGATTTCGCCCTTGCTGCGCGTTGTACAGGGTGCGCAAGGATGCCTCGAGTATTACCGGGACATCGGTGCTCAGCGCGCAAAGCTGCCGTATGAAATCGATGGTGTCGTCTACAAAGTAAATCGATTTCAGCAGCAACGCGATTTGGGTTTCGTCGCGCGCGCTCCACGATGGGCAATCGCTCACAAATTCCCGGCGCATGAAGAAAACACGATCGTGCGTGGCGTCGAGTTTCAGGTAGGTCGTACCGGCGCACTAACGCCTGTCGCGCGTCTGGAGCCCGTCTTCGTTGGCGGTGTCACAGTCAGCAATGCAACGTTGCACAACATGGATGAGGTGCAACGCAAGGACGTTCACATCGGCGATACGGTCGTCATTCGTCGAGCGGGAGATGTGATCCCGGAAATCGTCAAGGTCATCATCGAGAAGCGGCCGAAGGGCGCCTCGAAAGTCGAACTGCCCAAGGTCTGTCCGATCTGCGGCTCTGACGTCGAACGTGTGGAAGGCGAAGCAGTCGCACGCTGTACTGGCGGGCTTTTCTGTCCCGCACAGCGCAAGGAATCGCTGCGGCATTTCGCCTCGCGGCGCGCGATGGACATCGAAGGGCTCGGCAGCAAACTGATTGATCAGCTGGTGGACAGCGATCACGTCCATACGCCGGCAGACCTGTATCGCCTGACTGAGGCTGACTTCACGCAACTCGAGCGAATGGGTGAGAAGTCCGCCGCGAATTTGGTGGCTGCATTGGATGCCAGCAAGAAGACCACCTTCGCGCGATTCCTGTATGCGCTCGGGATCCGCGACGTAGGCGAGGCAACCGCAGCAGCGTTGGCCGCACACTTCGGCACGATCGAGGCACTAGAGAATGCGAGCGAGGAACAGATCCAGGAAGTGCCTGACATTGGGCCTGTAGTTGCAGCTCATGTTCACCATTTCCTGCAGCAACCTCACAACCGAGAAGTGATTCAGCAGTTGCAGGCTGCGGGCGTTCACTGGCCTGTGCAGGCACGCCGTTCGGGGCCTGCTGAAGGTGCGCTGAGTGGCAAGACGTTCGTGCTGACGGGCACGCTGGAAACCCTGAGTCGCGATGAAGCGAGCGATCGCATCGCAGCGCTCGGCGGCAAAGTGTCAGGCAGCGTTTCGAAGAAAACCAATTACGTCGTCGCCGGAGCCGAGGCGGGATCGAAGCTGAAGAAGGCTCAGGAACTTGGCGTCGAGGTGCTCGACGAAGCGGCGCTGTTGAAGCTATTGAACAGCTAACACTGACAACGGAAAGGTGACGAGTGGCAAGCGCCACCCGTCACCACTCTCGTACTTAGATCTTCTTCTCGATCTTTGCGTTCTTGCGCAACTCATCCAGATACGTCTGGATGCGCTTGCGCTGCACGATGCTACGAACGCGATCCTTCACATCATCGAAGGCGGGAGGGTTCGGCGCGCGTGTCTCTTCGAGCTTGATCACATGCCATCCGAACTGTGTCTGCACGGGCTGTTCAGTCATTTGGCCCGGTGTGAGTTTCGTGACGGCTTCGGCGAACGGTTTGACCATCGTGTCCAAAGTGAACCAACCGAGATCGCCACCGCTTTCGTTGGAAGAGTCCTTCGACTTTTCTTTCGCGAGCTTCGCGAAATCTGCGCCACCTTTCAGTTGAGTCGTAATGGCATCTGCAGTCGCCTTGTCTTCCACGAGAATGTGGCGGGCATGGTATTCGCGCGGCATATTCGCGATCTGCTGGTCATATTCTGGCTTCAGCTCTGCGTCCGTGACCGGATGATCTTCCAGATATTTGTTGAGCCCAGCGTCGACCGCAACATTCATGCGTGCCAGCGCGAGCTGATCCACGACTTTCTGATCCTTGGTGACGCCCGCTTTGTCGGCCGCTTCCGCAGCAAGCTGCATGTTGATGAATTGATCGAGCAGTTCCGGCCTTTGCTCGGCCGGAACTTCACGGCCAGATTGGCGCGCGATGTTCGCGACGTACATGTCGAACTGCGCCTTGCTCACGGCTTTGCCATTGACAGTGGCAACCGACTCACCTGCAGGAGCAGGAGCGGCAGCTTTCCCACACGCTGCGAGCAGCAGCAGGGGAACAAATAAAACGAGACCTGAGTGACGACGATTCATGGCTGTCCTTTGTTGCAGCTTACAAACGGGGCCCGGCTTCGGCCGGTGTGAGAGCGATAATTCCGAGGGCGTGAATGTCGGTCTGCATCAGCTCGCCCAATGATCGATATACAAGCTGATGGCGCTGCACTGTGCGCAGACCTTCGAAGTCCTCCGACACGACTCGTACGCGATAATGACCTCTGCCATCACGAGCGCCTGCGTGTCCCGCGTGCAGGTGGCTGTCATCGATCAGTTCGACAGCGGCGGCGTGCAGATTGTTTCGTAGCTGCGACGTGATTCGCTCAGCGCGGTTCACTGCGTGCTCCGTCCGTGGCCTCATCTGGCATCTTGGAGGCGAGCCACATGCCTTGCAGCAGTGCGAATACCAAGGTCAGTCCGAAGACCCCGAAGACCTTGAACTTGGCCCACACGTCCGTGCTGAAGTTGAACATCACATACAGATTGATCGCGCCGAGCGTGAGAAAGAAAAGCGCCCAGGCGGAATTCAGACGGAGCCAAAGCGGTCGCTCGAGCGTAACGCTCGTATCAAGCAAGCGCTGGATCATCGGCTTCTCGCCCAAGAATTGACTGATCAGAAATCCGGCTGCGAACAACCAATTCACTACAGTGACTTTCCATTTGATGAAAGCCTCGTCATGAATCCAGAGCGTCAATCCGCCGAATACCAGCACCAGTGCTGCGGAGATCAAAGCCATAGAGCTCACCTTGCGGTGACGCGTCCACTGCACCGCGACCTGCAACAGTACGGCCGCAATGATCACACCCGTCGCAACGAAGATGCCCGCCACCTTGTAGGCGATGAAGAATGCGATCAGCGGGAAGAAATCGAACAGCAGCTGCATGGAGGCCGGGGTCGGCAAAAGGGCGGGTATGATACCCGGACGGTGGGCGATTGGCAGGTTCAAGGTTGACAGACTTTCCCTGATGTCCGGCTCCGCTCCTCGCCGCGTCAGACCCACAAATGCCTAGCCACTACTTCGAAATCCATCCCAAAGACCCGCAGCCGCGATTGATTCGACAAGCCGTCGAGATCATTCGCGCGGGCGGCATCGTCGTCTATCCCACCGACTCGTGTTACGCCCTCGGCTGTCATATCGGTGACAAGGCTGCCATGGAGCGTATCTCGCGTCTGCGCGAGACCGACAAGCATCATCATTTCACGTTGATTTGTCGGGACCTCTCAGAGATCTCGAAATACGCTCGGGTAAGCAATCAGCAGTACCGCACCTTGAAGGCTTTCACGCCGGGTCCTTACACCTTCATTTTGCCTGCTACCCGCGAGACGCCTAAACGGCTGCAACATCCGAAGCGCAGCACCATCGGCATCCGCGTTCCTGATCACATCGTGCCGAGATTGATCATGGATGAACTCGGGGAACCACTCATGAGCTCGACGTTGCTGATGCCAGGCGAAGAGGTGCCCATGACCGATGGCAAAGAGATTCAGGAGCGTCTTTATCACAACGTGGATGCGGTCATTGATGGTGGCAACTGTGGGATGGAGCCGACCAGTGTCATCGACCTCGCAGGTCCTGCGCCCGTCATCACTCGTCGCGGCAAAGGCGATGTTCGAGCCTTTGAATAACCAGCACGTCAAGCTGCGTATAATGCGCACCCACTGAAAATCAGCTGTGCGCGGCGCTAACAAAGCTGCGTAAGTTCCTGAAATACAACCGAGAGCATTGTCCACTGGCGGGCTGGTCTGCGCCTTCCGTGGAGTGTAGGGATCTGCATTGAGCGCAACCATCACGACCAACCGCCGCGTTCTGTCTGGAATGCGACCAACGGGCGCGTTGCACCTGGGAAATTATCTCGGCGCACTGAAGAACTGGACCGAGCTGCAGTACCAATACGAGTGCTACTTTTTTGTCGCTGACATCCATGCGCTGACGACGGGATACGACGACACTTCGAGCCTCGAAGAAAATACCTGGGAGATGGTGATCGACTGGCTGGCCGCCGGTTTGAACCCGGCGAACGCGACCATGTTCATTCAGTCGCGCGTGCCCGAGCATTCGGAACTTCATCTTCTGTTGTCCATGATCACGCCGCTCGGCTGGCTCGAGCGCGTGCCGACGTACAAGGATCAGCAGGAACAACTTCGCGATCGTGATCTGGCGACGTACGGATTTTTAGGCTATCCGCTGCTACAGAGCGCAGACATTCTCCTGTACAAGGCCGCGTACGTCCCGGTTGGCGAGGACCAGATCGCACACGTGGAGATCACTCGCGAAGTCGCGCGCCGGTTCAATCACGTTTACGGTCGCGAGCCGGACTTCGAAGCGAAGGTTGAGAAAGCAATCAAGAGTCTCGGCAGTCGTAACGGCAACCAGTACAAAGAGCTGCGGCGTCAGTATCAGGAGCAGGGCGATCAGAAGGCGCTCGAACGGGCTCATGCGATGCTGGCAGGCAATGCGCGTCTGACCTTGGCTGATCGCGAAAGATTGCTCGGGCATCTGGAAGGCACCGGTCGCAGCATTCTGGTCGAGCCGGATGCGCTGCTCACGGCCACGCCGAAAGTGCCAGGGCTCGACGGTCGCAAGATGTCGAAGTCATATGGGAATACGATCGGCCTGCGCGAAGATCCGGATTCAGTGATGAAGAAGCTGAAGGCCATGCAGACGGATCCCGCGCGGGTTCGACGCACCGATCCGGGCGAGCCTGAGAAGTGCCCAGTGTGGGACTTCCACAAGATCTATTCAGATGCTGACACTCAGAAGTGGGTGCTCGAGGGTTGTCGCAGCGCAGGCATCGGCTGCCTTGATTGCAAGAAGCGTGTGGCTGATGTGATCGTCGCCGAGATCACGACGATTCGCGCTCGAGCGGCGGAGTATCAGGAGAATCGCGACCTGGTCCGCGGCATCATCGCGGAGGGCTGCGAGAAAGCGCGTGATGTCGCAAGGCAAACGCTCGAAGAAGTTCATCAGGCCATGGGCATGAACTACCGTTAACGGATCTTGGGTGCGGGCTCAGCGAGCTGACGCACGCAGATCACGGCTCAACTGATGGCGGATTTTCGCAAGTAATGAAACCCGAACTGAAACTGGTCGAGGACACAGGTTCGCAGCTCGAAGCTGAAATGGCGGAGTTCGATCTGCCGCCGCAGCAAGGAGAGATGCCGTTCGCTGTCGTCGAGGGTGAACCGGTCACGCAACTGCCGCGCGACCTTTATATCCCGCCCGATGCGCTGCAAGTGTTCCTCGAAGCATTCGAAGGTCCGCTGGATCTGCTGCTCTATCTCATCCGACGACAGAACCTCGACATTCTCGATATTCCCATCGCGGAGATCACCCGCCAGTACATGAAGTACATCGAGGTGATGTCTGAAATGCATCTCGAGCTCGCGGGCGAGTATCTGCTGATGGCTGCGATGCTCGCGGAGATCAAGTCGCGCATGCTGTTGCCGCGGCCTCCGAGTCAGGAAGGCAGTGACGAAGACGATCCGCGTGCCGAACTCGTCCGTCGCTTGCAGGAGTACGAGCGATTCAAGAAGGCGGCCGAAGACATCGATCTGTTGCCACGCATGGAACGCGACACGATGCCGACCTCAGTAGAGCTGGTGGAGCGCAAAGTCGTACGCATCCTCCCGCAGGTGACGCTGCAGGAAATGCTGCTGGCGTTGAAGGACGTGATGTCTCGTGCCGAGATGTTCGCGCATCACCAGGTGCATCGCGATCGTCTGTCGGTGCGGCAGCGCATGTCAGACATCCTCAGCACGCTTCGCGCTTCCGCTTTCGTGGAGTTCACGGCTCTGTTTCGTGCTGAAGAAGGACGCATGGGCGTGACAGTCACCTTCAGCGCAATTCTGGAACTGATGAAGGAAGGGCTCATCGAGATCGTGCAGGCCGAGCCTTATGCTGCGTTGCACGTTCGACCCGCCTCCGGGTCGCGGCACCTCACAGTCGTGAGCGATAACGATGCTGTGGAATCGGCAGCCGACGCGGAGAACGAAGCTGCACTCGCACAGCCAGCTCAACCCGATGAAAACGACATCGATGATGAAGAGGATCTCCCGATCGATGGCATCGAGAGCGACGCTGAAGCCATCGAGGTTGAGAGTGGAGTCGTGGAGGCAGGCGTCGCACACGAAGCAAGTGACATTGCGACCCAGGCAGAGGTCTTGCTCGAGTCACAGGCGGATACCACCACTGAGTCCGCAGTAGTCGAGCATTCTGATTCCATCGAGCACATCGACTCTGATTCGGGTTCTGCTGATGCAGAGTCTTCTGAAGCAGACACCGTGACGGTAGAGACCGATCTGCAGGACGATGCAACGGACTCGAGCGATGAGTCGAAACGCGAGTAGGTCTTTCGATCTCGAATGGACGATGTACATCATTTCGCCGGCGGTGCAGCTGGCGCGACGGGCGGGAAAGCAATGAACGAACAGGATCTCAAACACCTCATCGAAGCAACGCTCCTGGCCGCGGGACGTCCGGTGACCACCCAGCAGCTGCTGGACTTGTTTGATGAGCGCGAACGTCCCACACCTGAGGAGTTGCAAGCTGCGCTCGATCTGCTCACCGCGGACTATGAAACCCGTGGTGTCGAGCTGATCCAGGTCGCCAGCGGCTGGCGCATCCAGGTGCGGACGCGCTGTGTGGATGTCGTCTCGCGTCTGTGGCAGGAGCGGCCATCGCGCTACTCACGCGCATTGTTGGAGACATTGGCTCTGGTTGCCTATCGTCAGCCGATCACGCGAAGTGAGATCGAAGAGATCCGCGGTGTTTCGATCAGCTCCACGATCATGCGGACCATGCAGGAGCGCAACTGGATCCGTGTCGTCGGCCATCGTGAAGTCCCTGGCCGGCCTGAGCTGCTTGGGACTACACGGGAATTTCTGGATTATTTTGGACTCAAGAGTCTCGATCAGCTGCCGACGCTGGCTGACCTTCGCGATGTCGAGAATATCGGCGTGCAACTCGAGTTGCCCGGTGGCGAAATTGAGCAAGGTGCGGGCGAGCAGGTAGAAGCTGCAGCATCCGAAGATGCCGATACAGAAATCGGGACAGCGACTGACGTTGCTGCTGAAGCGAGCGGTGACGAAGCTGAACTCGCATCCGAAGCGGACGAAGATGACGAACCTGCCGACGATGAAGGCGAGACAGGTTCCGGCGCTTCGACATTGGTCGCATCAGATGATGCTGATAACGATAGCCGCACGGTTCGCGAACCGCCGGTCGATCTGAATTGACGCAGTTGCGCGAGCGAGATCTCGCGCACTCGTAAAAGCAGAATCCCGATGTCCGAGCGCCTGCACAAGCTCCTCGCCCAGCATGGTCTGGGTTCGAGGCGTGAGCTCGAAAAATGGATGCTCGCGGGCCGCGTGCTGTTGAACGGCCGGCCGGCGCAACCCGGTGATCGCTACAACGAAGGCGACCGAGTCGTCATCGATGGTCAGGAAGTCACGTCACGATTACGTGCTCAGGACAAGCCTGCCGTTCTTGCTTATCACAAGCCCCAGGGCCAGCCCGTAAGCGCGCAAGCCGACGAGGAGAGTTCTTCGGAAGAGACCGTCATGGAGCGGCTACCCAAGATCAGGGGCTCGCGATGGCTTGTGATCAATACGATGCAACCAGGCGACAGCGGATTGCTCCTGCTCACATCTGATGGTCGTCTGGCGGATGCGTTGCGCCGGCGTTCAGAGCAGATTCGTTCGGCCTATGTCGCGCGAGTGCTCGTACCAACACCGGAGTTCGACATCAGCGAGTTGCCTAACAGCGTTCAGTTCAACGATCAGGTCGTTGAGTTCGAGCGGATCGAACCTGCCGGCGGTG
The DNA here is from genome assembly GCA_045810085.1 of Povalibacter sp. Classification (GTDB taxonomy): domain Bacteria; phylum Pseudomonadota; class Gammaproteobacteria; order Steroidobacterales; family Steroidobacteraceae; genus Steroidobacter. The sequence continues at coordinate 11,161 of JBJMWN010000132.1, forward strand.
AAGGTACCAATCGTTGGTTCCGCGTCGATGCCGCGCACTCGCATCGCCGAGCCGCCGTTCGTGCTTTATTTGAGACGCACGGTCTGAAGGTAAGTCGCGTGATTCAGGTTCAGTACGCGAACCTGGAATTGCCACGCGGTCTGCCTCGCGGCAAGCATCAGGAACTCTCCGAGACGCAGGTATCGAGTCTCTATGAGATCGCGGGCATCGAGCGCGCAGAGGTCGAACGTCCTCGCGTTCGCGCGCCACGCAGAGCGGCCGATCGACAGCGTAAGCCCGCTCCGCCTCGAGGCAAGGGATCAGGTTCGGCACGCAAACCAGCGCGCGCGGATGCCAAAAGCAAACCAAAGCCGAGACCTCGCAGCGGCTGATTTGGGTTGAGGGTTACTGACAGTCGAACGATTGGCCGCTCGTGCCCTTGCTGTCAGGCCCGAACAGATAGAGGTAAGGACCCACGATCGTTTCGGGTGCTGGCACTGTCGCCCGATTCTCCGCTGGATAGGCTTGCACTCGCATATTGGTGCGCACCTTTCCCGGATTCAGACTGTTCACTCGAATGCCAGGTTGCTCCAGTTCATCCGCGAGCATGCGCATCAGGCCTTCGCTGGCCCATTTCGACGCGAGATAAGCGCCCCAGAACGCTTTCGGCTGCGCGACGATTCCACTCGAAGTAAATACGATCGAAGCGTCCTTCGATTTGCGCAGGAGCGGCAACAGTCGCTGCGTGAGTAGAAAAGGCACCGTCGAATTCACGTGCATGGTGCGCAGCCACTTGGGCACGTCGTAGTGTTCGATCGGCGCGCGTTCACCCAGAACTCCGGCGTTGTGAAGCAATACGTCGAGGCGGCCGAACTCCTTCTCGATCGCACTCACCAGCGCGTCGTATTCGGCAGGCCCGGCCTTCTCGAGATCAAGCGGAAGAATCGAGGGCCGAGGTTGCTTTGCCGCAATGATTTCGTCGTACACCGTTTCCAGTCGTTTGACGTTGCGGCCATGCAGAATCACCTGGGCTCCATGTGCGGCAGCCGCTTTGGCGACAGCGCGCCCGATGCCATCGCTTGCACCGGTGATCAGGACGATACGGTCGCGAAGAAGATCTGCAGGGGCGGCGTAGGTGCGGGGATCGTGCATGTTGATTTAAATGACGAGAAGGGATCTGCAAAGCGTTTGCTCGATGACTCAGCCGGCCTGGCGTGCGGCTCGCCACGCGATCCAGGGTTTCTCGATTGGTCCGAGCTCCCGGCGCTGTGAGGCGACGTCATAGTTACTGCGAGCAATTCGTTTCACCAGCTGTCGATGCAAGGCGGCCAACACGAACAGCGGTCGCAAGTATGCCTTCTCTGCCGGGGGCAGGTCATGCCCCTCAAGCTGTAACTCGGATTCGACTCGCGCAGCGAAAGCTTCGAGCACTTTCCTGAGCGCTGGGCCGACCTGTTTGGAGTGCAGATCCTCGAGCTTCAGCTGCGCTGCTTCGAATTGATCGAGCGGCAAATACATGCGGCCTTCGTACGCGTCCTGGCGCAAATCGCGCAGGATCTCAGCTTCGCGAATACCTGTTCCGGCGCGAATGGCGAAGCTGCGAACGCGCTCTTCGTCCTGCGTATCTCGCACGAGCAGCGAAGCAATCAGTTCCTGCACCACACCACCGCTGCGAGCGCAATAGGCGCGCAACTCACGTTCGTTCAGATAGGTCATACGCGCGAGATCCATATCGGCCGCAACGACCAGCTCATGAAGTTTCGCGAAGCGTTTGCGATCGAAGTGATCTTGCGACTGCAGGATGCGCGCCGCGGGATGCTGCGCATTGTTGTTGATGAGCCGATCGATCTCGTGGCGCCACCACTGAAGCCGTGTGTGTGCGACGTCGTGGTTCGGGCTCTGAGCGGACTCACGGATCTCCGCGTCGATCACATACAGCGATGTCACGGCCTCGCGCAGTTCGGGCGGCGTGTACAGCAATGCGAAGTAACGCATCGAACCGACGGGCGCGGCGCGATTGACCATCGAGTCATCGAGTTGAGAGGGTAGCGGGGTTACCACGGCAGATCGCGCAGATTAATAGCTGATGAAAAGCTACGAATAAGAAGCATCGAATGCGGACCAGCGTTCCAGTGCGCCACGCAGATGATGCTAGCCATTGCTCGGTTCACTCTTTTTGGGAGCTGCCAGGTCAGGAATACCCTCAAGCTCGAGCTGACTTTCCGGCTCCCGTAGTTGCGGATCGCGCGCCAGCTTGTCGATGGGTTCGACCGACTCGATCTCGCGTTCGGGACGGACACCCAGCTCTGTGAACTTGCGTGCGCCCGGCAGCACCTGTCTTTCGAGCGATCCCACAGCACTGTTGAAGGCATCGACGCTCAATCCAAGATTTCGACCTAGCCGACTCAGGTGACCGGTGAATACAGCGAGCCGCTTATAGAGATCTTCAGCCAACGTGCGGATCGTTTCAGCGTTTTGGGCCAGCGCCATTTGACGCCAGCCATAGGCGACCGTCTTGAGCAGCGCTATGAAACTCGATGGCGTTGTGATGATGACGTCCTGGCGAATAGCGTCCTCGAGCAGGTTGGGTAGCTCTGCGAGCGCGGCGGAGAGGAACTGATCGCCGGGAATGAACAGGATCACGAAGTCGGGACTGGTCTCGAATTGGCTCCAGTAACTCTTGGCACCGAGTTGCCGGACACGCTCGGCCA
>JBJMWN010000133.1:0-13495 GCA_045810085.1 Povalibacter sp.
AAGGAATCCGATCAGGTCAGGATCCTCTCGGGAGTGTTTGAAGGTCAGACCACTGGAACGCCGATCGGGTTGCTTGTTGAGAATGAGGATCAGCGTTCGCGCGACTACGACAAGATCAAGGATCGCTTTCGCCCTGGCCACGCCGACTACACCTACCAGCAGAAGTACGGTTTTCGTGACTATCGAGGCGGCGGCCGTTCCTCAGCTCGCGAGACAGTGATGCGCGTTGCCGCGGGTGCGATTGCGCGCAAGTACCTCAAAGAGCGGCTGGGGGTGGAGATTCGTGGCTATCTTGCACAACTGGGTCCGCTCACCCTCGAGCCCAAAGATATTGAACACTCCTACGACAATCCGTTCTTCAGTCCGGACCCTTCGCGGCTGGAGGAGCTCGACACCTACATGACCAATCTGCGCCGCGATGGCGATTCGGTTGGAGCGCGCGTGAATGTCATCGCCAGCGGAGTGCCGGTCGGCTTGGGTGAGCCCGTGTTCGATCGACTCGATGCCGAGATTGCCTACGCGATGATGAGCATCAACGCCGTGAAAGGGGTTGAGATCGGAGCAGGCTTCAGCGCTGTCGAGCAACGAGGCTCGCAACATCGCGATGAGCTCACGCCGCGTGGCTTTCGTTCCAACAACGCGGGCGGCGTGCTCGGGGGAATATCGACCGGTCAGGACATTATCGTGAGCATTGCGCTCAAGCCGACGTCCAGCATCACGATCTCAGGCGAGACGATCGACATCGATGGAAATCCCACCGAAGTCATTACGACCGGAAGACATGATCCGTGCGTAGGACTGCGCGCCACTCCAATCGCAGAAGCGATGCTGGCTTTGGTCCTCATGGATCACTACTTGCGACATCGTGGCCAGAATGCGGACGTCGTTCAGCGAACTCCGATCATTCCTGCCAAAGCCGACTAGCCTTCGATCAGTAAGACATCCTCGCAACGCTGGCTGCGCCTATTCACTAGTCCCAGCTGAATGCGTGTGAATACCGCCTCATCCAAGACTTGGCGGCCCGGAGCAGATGTGACCTGGGCGACGGTTTCAACGCGGACATCTTATGTCTGCATGCTGTTTATTGTAGTGTGCGCCCCGTTGCAGCTGGCCGGGTTTCCACGGCGCTCTGCGAATCGGAATGCTGGCAGCTTGATGCGGACACGAGGGTCATGAGCAGAACTTGGAACGTTGCGGTGCTGGGCGCCACTGGCTTGGTGGGACAGACCATGTTGTCGATTCTGGAACAGCGCAAGTTTCCGGTCGACAAGATCTATCCGCTCGCGAGCGCACGGTCCGTGGGTCGGACCATCAAGTTCAATGGCAAAGATGTTCCGGTGCTCGATGTAGAGAGCTTCGATTTTTCGAAGGTCCACGTCGGTTTATTTTCGGCCGGCGCCAGCGTCTCGAAAGTTCATGCGGTCAGAGCAGGCCAGGCTGGATGTGTGGTTGTCGATAACACATCACAGTTCCGCTATCAGGATGACATCCCGCTCGTGGTCAGCGAAGTGAATCCACATGCGATCGCGGGCTACCGCAAGCACAACATCATTGCGAATCCGAATTGCTCGACCATGCAGATGCTGGTTGCCCTGAAGCCACTTCACGATGCCGCTCAGATTGAGCGCATCAATGTCGCGACTTATCAGTCAGTCTCAGGCGGCGGTCAGAAGGCCATCGATGAGCTCGCCGCTCAGACGTCCGCATTGGAGCGGGGCGAGCAGGTCACGCCGAAGGTCATCGCGAAACAGATTGCTTTCAACTGCGTACCGCAGATCGATGTATTCCTCGAGAACGGATACACGAAGGAAGAGATGAAGATGTTCTGGGAGACCCAGAAGATTCTGGAGGACAAGGACATCAAGGTGAATGCGACTGCAGTTCGAGTGCCAGTGTTCGTCGGTCACTCGGAGGCAGTGCACATCGAGACTCGCCGCAAGCTGTCGGCGAATCAGGCTCGCGAGATTTTGGAGCGGGCGCCAGGTGTGATCGTAGTGGATGAACGTCGGCCGGGCGGTTATCCGACTCAGGTCACAGAGGCGGCAGGGACGGATCCGGTGTACGTAGGTCGCATTCGGGACGATATCAGTCACGAGCGTGGTCTGAATCTGTGGATTACGTCCGATAACGTTCGCAAGGGAGCTGCTTTAAATAGCGTCCAGATCGCCGAGATTTTGGTAAAAGACTACTTGTAAGTTATATTTGCGCGCGCAACGTCATGAAGCACTTGAGCTTTCGGGCTAAAAAGCGCGCCGGTCCCACTAAAACACATCCGGCAACGACACCAGGGATGCCCAGGACACGGTACCGGGAGAGCTGATGAGAAGACACTTGCCGCGCCTGCTTCTGCTGGGCGCTCTCATGTCGCCTGCGACTTTGTACGCGTTGGGCCTGGGGGAGATTCGACTTAATTCTGCCCTGAATCAGCCCTTCGATGCCGATATCGAGGTGATCGCGCCGACGCGCGAAGAACTCGCGGACCTGAAGGTCACGCTGGCCAGCAATGAGCTGTTCTCGCGTTACGGGATCGATCGTCCTGCGTATCTGTCGAACTTCGACTTCGCGATTTCGCGTGGTCGCGAAGGACAGGTGACGATCAAGGTCACATCGAATCGCTCGGTCACAGAACCGTTCGTCACGTTCCTGGTTGAAGCCAACTGGGGTCGTGGACGATTGCTTCGCGAATACACAGTTCTGCTCGATCCTCCGGTGTTCATGCCGTCGCAGCCTGAGCAGAACCAGCCCGTCACGGCTCCGCAATCCGGCGCGCGTACTGAAGGCCGCATCGAGCGCACGCCGGCTCCGCAGCCGACTGAGCCCGTGCCAGCACCTGAATCTGCCGGTCAGCAAGAGACACCAGCGCCATCCACCCCGTCTGCAGTGGTGGGAGGCAGCTACGAAGTCAAACGCAACGAGACGCTCTCAAGAATCGCTCGCAGCGTGAATCCGGGTGCGACGCCCTCGGGCATCAATCAGACGATGATCGCGTTGTTCCGCGCGAATCCGGAAGCGTTCGCAGGCAACATCAATCGACTGAAAGCAGGCAGCGTTCTGCGCGTGCCAGAGCTTTCGGATATCGAATCTATCTCTCGCAATGATGCATCTGCCGAAGTCGCTCGCCAGCAGGAAGCGTGGAGCAGTGCATTCCGCGGCACGAGCGAAGAAGCTGGCAATCAGCTCAAGCTCGTGACACCTGGGGATACGCCCACGACTGGCGCTCCTGCCACACCGCCGGCAGCGACCGAACCGACGCCATCAGCCTCTTCAGGCACACCGTCGGGTACGACTCCAGACGCGGGTGACAAGCGCCTTGAAGTGACGAGTCCCGGGCTCGCAAACGTTCAGCAGAGCGCACGCGAAACGCCAGTCGCACCGCAGCCTGAAGCGGCTCCAACGACGCCGGCGACCGAAACACCTGCGGAACCTGAAGCACAGGCACCTGCGACGAATGAACCTGCGGCGGCGCCGACAGAACCTGCAACGCAAACTACGCCTGCTAAGCCACGTCCTGCTGCCGTACAGGAAGCTCCCGAACCTTCGTTGTCCGATCGGATCGGCGACTTCTGGTGGGTGCCTGTTGTCGCAGGTCTGTTGCTGGTGATCTTCCTGATCCTCACGTTCCTGAAGCGCAAGCGCGAATCCGCAGGTGCAGTTGAGCTTGATGCTTTCTCGCCGAGCTTCGAGCCACGCGTTTCGCCTTCGCTCTCGAGTGCCGGCCGTCAGCGTGCTGATGATTTCTCGATGGGTGATGACGATCTCGAATCCCCCTCATTCGACGCGATGGACGATGACGTCATCGAAGCTCCGGTTGCTGCGGTGCGTGCGTCGGCCGAGACCCGGCCCGCTCCGCCGATTTCGGTGACTGAGCCGAAATCTGCCGATGACACCTTGAGCAGCGAGACTTCGGTTCGCTTCGATCAGCAGGATGCGTTGGCTGAAGCTGATTTCCACATGGCGTACGGTCTCTACGACCAGGCTGCAGATCTGGTGAAGATCGCGATTGAACGCGAGCCTGCACGTCGTGATCTCAAGCTCAAGCTCCTGGAAATCTATTTCGTTTGGGGCAATCGTGACCTGTTCCTGGATACGGCCCGCGAGCTGCACAGCACGCGCAATCAGGCTGCACCCGGTGAATGGGACAAGGTTCTGATCATGGGACGCCAGATCGCTGCCGAAGATCCGATCTTCAAGGCGGACGGTGCTCCGGCTCGCGTCGATCTGGTCGACCTGAATCTGGAAGGTGGCGAGAACCGCGTCGACGTCGATCTCTTCGCCGAGCCTGAGTCGGAGTCTGCGGGTGGCCTCGATCTCGAATTTGGCACCGGCGAGCACGTCGCAGCAGTCGAAGAAACTCCATCCGCCTCTGACCTAGACTTCCTGCTCGATGAGTCCAAGGACTCCGATGATGAGTCGACGCGCGAAATGGATCATCTCTCGCGCACACAGGAAACACCGACGATCGAGTCGCCCGCGCTGGACCGCAGCTCGCAGACCATGCGTGAGAAGGTCGATGCGCACACCTTCGCACAGGCTGGTCGAAACGGCATTGATCAAACTGCCGAGCTTTCGCTGGATGATCTTGGTCTCGATGTCGATTCGCTCGAGACTACGGGCACGCTTGAGCAAACTGCATCGCTGGAACGCGATATTCCGCACGATCTCGGCAAGTCTCTGTTGCGCGATGACGAGATGACTCAGCTGGCTCCTTCGCTCAGCAGTCTCGATCGCACGATGGAAGCGCCGCGTATCAGCAGCAACGATCGGACAGTCGAGTCGCCGCGCATCAGCAGCACGGATCGAACGATGGAGTCGCCTCGCATCGAGAAATTCGATATCGAAAGCACCGGCACCATCTACATCGATCAGGTCGATCTCTCGGGCGGCGATACGGTTGAGCAGCCACGCTTCGATATCGATGCGACCGCCTCAATGAAATCGCCCACTCGTTCGCCTGTTGACGTGGATCTCGACAATATCGATGAGCCGATCAGTAGCGATACCGTTCGTCACACCCGCAACGAGGACGATAGCTTCTCCGATGATGTGTTCGCCGATCGCACCAGCCAGTTCCCGCGAGTGGATCTGGATGTGGGTGATGCGTTGCATGCCGACGATCACGCGCCGACGAACAAGCAAGTGGTCAACGAGATGGAGCTCTCTGAACTCGAGCCCGTGACCATGAGTGAGGTGGGTACCAAGCTGGATCTGGCTCGTGCCTATATGGACATGGGCGATCCAGATGGCGCACGCAGCATTCTTGAAGAAGTGCTGCAGGAAGGGACGTCCAATCAGAAGCAGGAAGCTCAACGTCTGCTGGATTCCATTCGCTAGTAAGTGCTGGCACCTGGCTTAAGGTGCTGGCTTGAAGAGCGGAGACGATCAGGTTCTCCGCTTTTTTGTTTCTGACACCTTCTTCTAGGCCCTGGCACCTGGCACTCCGCATATGCCTCGGATCGCCCTCGGAATCGAATACGACGGCAGCATTTTTGCTGGCTGGCAGTCGCAGACGCACGCTCATGGCATTCAGGCGGCGATGGAGGCGGCGGTGTCAGCAGTCGCCGATCACCCGGCCGAAGTCGTTGCAGCAGGACGAACGGACGCTGGGGTTCATGCCGCCATGCAGGTCGTGCACTTCGACACACAGGCCATCCGAACCGAGCGCAGCTGGGTGCTTGGCACCAATACGAACTTGCCAAAGCAGGTGAGCGTGCTGTGGGCGCGACAGGTGCCCGACGACTTTCATGCACGCTACGACGCCCGCTCCCGCAGCTATCGATATTTCATTCTCAATCGCGGCGTGCGCGCGGGGCTTGGATGGCAAACCACGAGCTGGGTTCGTCACCCGTTGGACCACGAGCGCATGCATGCAGCTGCCCAGTGCTTAGTGGGCGAACACGACTTCTCTTCATTCAGAGCAGCTGAATGCCAATCGCGCACGCCGGTCCGGCGGTTGCGTTCGATCGAAGTTGAACGACATGGCGAAACGCTCGTCATCTCGGTGACTGCGAACGCGTTTCTGCATCACATGGTCCGCAACATTGCAGGTGTGCTGATCGCGGTCGGCTCTGGCGACAGGCCGACCGAGTGGGTGACGGAAGTCTTGAACGCGCGCGACCGCAAGCAGGGCGGAGTGACGGCGCCACCCCAGGGTCTTTACCTCAGCGCAGTCGAATACGACCCGGAACTTCAGCTGCCGAGCCGTGCCGCACAGATCCTGGGTCTGGCTTGCCCGGTAAGCGCCAACCAAGTATAGATGCGGCCTCTTTAAACGGCCCCAAATGCCTCAAACCATCGCCGTATGACCTGGTTCGAAAAAATCATGCCTTCGCGGATCAAGACTGAGCGCCGCACGCGTTCGGTCCCGGAAGGTTTATGGATGAAGTGTTCGGCATGCGATGCCGTGCTGTATCGGGCGGAGCTCGAGCGAAATCTGCACGTGTGCCCCAAATGCGGACACCACATGCGCATCGGAGCACGCGAGCGGCTGGAGCACTTCCTCGATCCGGATTCGCTTGTAGAGTTCGCGGACACCATCGAGCCTGAGGACCCGCTGAAGTTTCGCGACAGCAAGAAGTATCGCGATCGCCTGTTGCAGGCGCAGAAGAGCACCGAGGAAAAAGATGCGCTCATCGTGATGGCCGGAACAGTGCATGGGCTGCCCGTCGTCGCATGTGCGTTCGAATTTCAATTCATGGCTGGCTCAATGGGCTCGGTCGTCGGCGAGCGTTTCGTTCGTGCCGTCGAGCACTGCATCGAACACCGCAAGCCGTTGATCTGTTTTTCCGCAAGCGGCGGCGCTCGCATGCAGGAAGCCTTGCTCTCGTTGCTGCAAATGGCCAAGACCAGCTCGGCACTTGCGCGAATGGCGAAAGAACGTCTGCCCTATGTTTCCGTTCTGACGGATCCGACCACCGGCGGCGTGTCGGCCAGTCTTGCGATGCTTGGCGATGTGAACATCGGAGAGCCGAAAGCCCTGATCGGGTTCGCCGGTGCTCGCGTCATTCAACAGACCGTGCGTGAGACGCTTCCGGAAGGATTCCAGCGCAGTGAGTTCCTTCTTGAACACGGCGCGTTGGACATGATCGTCGATCGTCGCGACATGCGTGATCGCATCGGCGGACTGCTCGCGATGCTGACGAACCGTTCATTGTCGATCTCTGCATAAGCCGACGGGGGTTCCCGTCGCACACTCATGACTCGAACCACGTTGTCCGACTGGCTCTCGTGGCAGCAGTCACTGCATCCAAGTGCGATCGATCTGGGGCTGACGCGCGTGCATCGCACGCTCGAGCGTCTGGGCTGGCGGCAACCTGAGTGTCCGGTGATCACAGTGGCTGGCACGAACGGCAAAGGTTCGTGTGTGGCGATGCTGAACAGCATCCTGACTGCAGCCGGTTATCGAGTCGGTACGTTCACATCTCCACACCTCATTCGATACAACGAACGAATCGTTGTTGCCGGCCAGGAAGCTTCGGATGCCTCACTGATCGCAGCTTTCGAGCGCATCGATCGAGCGCGCGCTGAAGACACGCTCACCTTTTTCGAATTCAACGCACTCGCTGCCCTACTGATCTTCGAGACCGCTGGTCTCGATGCGATCGTGCTTGAAGTCGGGCTGGGCGGCAGACTCGATGCGGTCAATGCCGTCGATGCGGACGTCGCTTTGGTCACGTCCATTTCGCTGGATCATTGCGAGTGGCTGGGTGACGACGTCGAGGCGATCGGGCGGGAGAAGGCAGGCATTTTTCGCTCGGGTCGGCTGGCCGTGTTCGCCTCTGCCGACATGCCCAACTCAATCGAGGATCAGGCTGATGCAACCGGCGCGAAGCTACTGCGCTCAGGACGCGACTTCAGTTACACGAGAAACCTCGAGGAGTGGTCGCTGCAAGGCCCCAAGCGAAAGCTCAGTGGGCTACCGAACCCCGCGTTGCAGGGTGATGTTCAGTTCGATAACGCCGCCGCCGTGTTGACCGTGCTTGAACTCCTGAGCGATCGACTCCCGGTGGGATCCGATGCGATCAATGCTGGACTGCGCCGCGTGCGGCTCGCGGGTCGCTTCCAGCGATTCAAGCGCAAAGCTGATTGGATTCTCGATGTTGCTCATAACCCTGGCGCGGCCCAAACACTCGCAATGCAGCTCGCCAGCGAGACAGGAAGAAAAATCGCGGTGTGCGGAATCCTGGCGGACAAGGATATCGATGGCATCGTGGGCGCTCTTCGAGACACCTTCACAGAGTGGGTCGTGACGGGGCTGACTGGAGAACGGGCGCTTGCGCCGCAAGTGTTGGCGGAACGTATCGCGGCTCAGGGCGTGCAGGTCGCGGCCGTGGCGAGCGGTGTGCGTGAAGCTTGTGAGCTCGCAGAGGAGATGAGCACGCAATCCGATGTGATCGTCGTGTTCGGATCGTTTCTCACTGTCGGTCCGGCACTCGAGTGGCTCACTCGATGAACGTTGCGCAACTTCGCTGCGTTTGTGAGCAGCGCGATGAAGACCGCACGTTTATACTTCGCGCCCGTGGAACGTCATGTAAAAGAACGGCTCATCGGCGCAGCGGTCCTAGTGGCTGCGGCCGTCATTCTCATTCCAGAGATGCTGTCCGGTCCTGAGCGGACGGCGCAAACAGCAGCAGATGCACCTGCGGCACCCGGCTCACTGAAGACTTACACGATCGATCTGAGTCGCCCCGGCAGTGGCTCGACTGCTGCGAACGTCTCTGAGGAAGCACCACCGCGAGAGACGATGCCGGTCGAAGAATCGACCTCCACACTGAATAAGACAGTGCCTGAATCTGGCAGTAGCACCGTCCCGTCGGGAGCCGAAACTCCGACACAATCACCGCCGGATGGCACGGCGGATGCGCCGGCGCGCACTGTTCATCCTGCGGAACAGCCCACAGCGCATCCCGAAGTGACGGCTGCTCCCAAGCCTGCGCAGCCGGTTTCAAAGCCTTCCTCTGCCGAGCATCAGACGACCGTTCCTGACAAGAAACCGGCGTCGCCGCCAGCACGTCCGGCAACGGGACAGTGGGCTGTTCAGGTGGGGAGCTTCGCAAATCAGGCGACCGCAGCGAAGCTGGCCAAGGACTTACAAGGGGACGGCTTCGACTCTTTCGTCATGCCCGTCAAGTCGGGTGCCTCGACGTTGTATCGGGTACGGATTGGGCCGATGAACGATCGCGATGCCGCTACGCGGCTCTTGAGCCGTATCAAAGCCCGTTCGCCCACCGCCGCAGTGGTCAAACATCCATAGTCGTTGCTGTCAGGCACTAGCCCAACCTCAGCTTGCGGTCAACGATCCGGCTCGCGAACAGGACCAATTGGTAAGTCACGAGAGCCCGCTGGTAGAATCCGCGCGCCGCAACACAGCCGCTTCGATGAATTGCTGTTTGACTGCGAACACTGGATTGCGAGGCTATCTGCCGTCGATGTCGGGCTCACTGCGGAATTCAAATTCGATGACTGCTGCGACTCAGCCATCTCCCGTCCTTCTGACTCGGTTCACGCCGGTCTCGCTCCAAGCTTCTTTGTTGTTCCTCTCGGGTGCCATCGCCGCATGAACGGTGCTGACTACGCAATTCTTGGCGTGCTCGCGGCCTCCATGCTGCTGGGCATGTTCCGCGGATTTGTACGCGAATCGGTTGCACTTCTGGCGTGGCTCGGAGGGCTGTGGCTCGCCTGGCGATATGCCCCGCTGATCGAACCGTTCCTTGGTGGCGCACTGGCTCATCCACCCGTACGAACTTGGGCTGCACGCACGCTCATCGTTGTCGCTGTCGTTCTCATTGGTTGGGTCGTCGCGTCCATACTGGCCTATCTCCTGCGTCACTCCGGGTTGAGCATTGCAGTCGATCGGCTGTTGGGAATGTTGTTTGGAATTCTGCGCGGCGCCGTCGTCGTTGCGGCCCTGGTGCTGCTTGCGCAGTTCGCACGTCTGGATGAAGTGAAGTGGTGGAAGCGCTCGGTGCTGCTTCCTTACGCCAGTGAATGTGCGAGCTGGATTGAGGCATTTGCTGAAACGGGAATGCGTATGCTTGAGAAGCAGGCGCAGATGCCCCATCTAACGGTGCCAGGCCTCGAGCCGGCACGGTCCTAGTGGACTGAGGGTCAACGTATGTGCGGAATCGTCGGTATCGTCGGCCATTCACCCGCCAATCAGCAGATCTATGATGCGCTGACAGTGCTCCAGCATCGCGGGCAGGACGCAGCGGGCATCATGACCTGTCATGAGGGCGAGCTGTTTCTGCGCAAGCAGACGGGTTTGGTTCGCGACGTGTTCCAGCACCGTCACATGTTGGCTCTGAAGGGAAACATCGGCATCGGCCATGTCCGCTATCCGACCGCCGGTTGCGACACCTCTTCTGAAGCTCAGCCCTTCTTCGTCAACTCGCCTTACGGCATCTGCCTGGGCCACAACGGCAACCTGACGAATGCCGCCGAGCTGGCCGAAGTACTGATTCGCGAAGACCGCCGCCACCTCAACACAAGCTCCGATTCGGAAGTTCTGCTCAATGTGCTTGCGAGCGAGTTGTCACAGGCCGGCAAACCCCGAGCCTCGGCTGCTGACATTTTCACTGCGCTCACGTCGGTCTATCGCAGATGCCGCGGAGGCTTCGCCGTTGTAGCGATGATCGTAGGCCACGGCCTCGTCGGTTTCCGTGATCCGCATGGAATTCGTCCGCTGGTGCTCGGCAAGCGCGAGTCGGCGCAAGGTCCCGAGTACATGTTGGCCTCCGAAAGCGTGGCGCTCGACATGCTTGGGTTCGCTCGCGTTCGCGACATTGGCCCGGGCGAGGCAGTATTCATCGACGAGCAGGGCCGCTTCTACTCCCAGCAATGCGTGCCGGCGACGACGAGCACACCGTGTATCTTCGAGTACGTGTACTTCGCGCGTCCTGACTCGATCATCGACAACATCTCGGTTCATAAAGCGCGTCTGCGAATGGGCGATCTGCTCGCAGAGAAGATCCGTCGCGTGTGGCCGGACCACGATATCGACGTCGTGATTCCAATCCCGGACACGAGCCGTACGGCTGCAGTTCAGGTAGCGCAGTTACTCGGCGTGAAGTATCGCGAAGGCTTCGTGAAGAATCGCTACATCGGTCGCACGTTCATCATGCCGGGCCATGAACAGCGCGCTAAATCGGTTCGCTCGAAACTCAACGTGATCGACCTGGAATTCCGCGGCAAAAATGTCCTCTTGATCGACGACTCGATCGTGCGTGGAACGACCTCGGCTCAGATCATCGACCTGGCGCGTGAAGCCGGCGCTCGTCGTGTCTATTTCGCTTCAGCTGCACCGCCGGTTCGCTATCCGAATGTCTATGGCATCGACATGCCTGCAGCTTCAGAACTGGTAGCTGCCGGACGTACCGACGACGACGTGGCCCGCATCATCGGTGCGGACAGATTGATCTATCAGGATCTTGAGGATCTTGTGCGCGCTTGCCAGCACCATGATTCGCAAGTGCATCAGTTCGACACTTCGTGCTTCTCGGGCGAGTATGTCACCGGCGATATTACGCAGGCGTATCTCACGCGCTTGCAGGAAGAGCGCTCCGATCAGGCGAAGGAACGTCGTCGCCACATCAATCGTCACTCACTCAAGGCCATTCGCGCCGTGTAATTGCGGCCGCGGGCACTCCGCGATCAGCTTTCATGTCATCGACATCGCAGGCGATCGCAGGCCGCTCCTCGCCCACACAAACATCAGGTGGCCCACGCCTGATGATCATCACCGATCACACTGAGCTCGGCCGCGCGCTCGAGCATCACATCACTGTCGTGTTTTCCGATGCGGAATGTCGCGTTCATGCGCCTCTAGTCTCCGGCAGATTGCACTCGGCTTTTACTGCACTCGGCTTCGATGCCGTCGTGCTCGATGATCGAATCGAGCGGGGTCGGGGCGAGGAGTGGCTCGACAATCTCCTGCGACGCGAATCGTTTCCGCCGATCCTCTATCTAGCATCCGGAGAAGACAGTGAGGTTTCGAAACGCGTCATGACTCGCGGCATCGTCGATTGTTTTGTTCGCGAGCGCATCGACCATCGTCGCTTCGCAGTTGCGCTGCGCGATGCAGTGCAACGACGCAGGCAGGATCTCGCGCTCATGCGAACCAGTGCGCAAGGTCGCACCAACTCGACATTTGGGCCTGTAACCATTCGCGGGCATCGTTTTGTCAGAGAGCTTGCAGTGGGAGGCAATGCTCTGGTGTATCTCGCCGAAAGCGAGCGCGCGGGCGACATGGTCGTTTTGAAGGTGTTGAACGAAACCGCTGCCTCGGGCGATCCACACGCCCAGTTCGCACGCTTCCTGCAAGAATACGAACTGATCTCGAGGATCCGGCATCCGAACGTCGTACGCATTTACGATCTCGGCATCGCAGATGACCATGCGTACATCGCAATGGAATATTTTTCGCTCGGCGATTTGCGAGGACACATCGCGAGCGGCTTGCGTCCCGCTGAAGCGCTCAGTTATCTGCGCCAGATGGCCGAAGCCTTGCAGATCGTACACGCCGTTGGTGTTCTGCATCGTGATCTCAAGCCCGGCAACATCATGATGCGTGCTGACAGCTCGATCGCACTGATCGATTTCGGTTTAGCCAAGCACGCCGACATGACCGTCGATATCACCGGCACCGGTGAGATCTTCGGCACGCCTTATTACATGAGCCCGGAGCAGGGCCATGGTCGCGAGCTCGACGCGCGCAGTGATCTCTACAGTCTGGGCGTCATCTTTTACGAGATGCTCACAGGCAAGAAGCCTTTCCTGGCTGCGAACCCGATGGCTGTGCTCTATTTACACGGGAATGCGCCTGTTCCGCAGCTGGACACCGTCCATGTGACCTATCAGCCGCTGATCGATCGTTTGCTCGCGAAGGAGCCTGGTGATCGCTTTGTAAACGCGGGCGAGCTCGTCCGACATATCGATCAACTACTGCCACGTTGAAGTCATGACCCCAGAAGATTCGTCAGTTCAGGTGCTGCTCGTTGCCACGCCAGACAAGTGGTTCGAGACTGCGGCCGTTCGTTGGCGCGAGCTTCTGGTCGATCATGCGAATTGTGAAAAGAAGGCGGCGTCGACTGCGCTCAGTCTCATCTTCACCTACGCAGAAGATTCGATGCTGACCGATCGTCTGTCGCGTCTCGCACGTGAAGAGCTGCGCCATTTTGAGCAGGTGCAGAAGTTCATGCGCGAACTCGACGTTCCGTTCATGCGACTTTCGCCTTCACGATATGCGGAAGGCTTGCGCCGCGCTGTTCGCTCACGTGAACCGTACCGATTGCTCGATCTGTTGTTGTGCGGAGCCCTGATCGAAGCTCGTTCGTGCGAGCGCTTCCAGGGTGTCGCGCCACGACTTCAGGATCCATTAGCGAAGTTCTACGCGGGTCTGGCGGAATCCGAAGCTCGTCATCAGCAGCTTTATCTTCGGCTTGTCGAGCAACGCGCAGATATGGTCGGGGATTGGAAATCCCGACTCAAAGAACTCAGTGAG
>JBJMWN010000134.1:0-46696 GCA_045810085.1 Povalibacter sp.
ACCTCCAGCAGAATGGTCGCGTTCATCATCAGCGTGTGCTGGGAGAATGAAGCGAGCACGTAGTGACCGAGACTATCCATGCCGAGTGCCGCGTAACCCGCCAGCAGCAACAGACCCAGCCACTCATATTCCCGACGCAGCAGCACCCAACCGATCACGCCCACAGAACTCATCGCGATCCAGGCCCCGTACACACCGAAGCGAGACCATGACACCGGCAGGCCGGGATAGGCGGCCAGATACTCGGCGTTGTGAATGAAATGCAGCAGGCTTGCAGCGGCGTACAGCAGCAGGAGCGCAGGAAAAGGTTTGATAGAGCGCATAGATCACACTGAACGTGACACGTTGATGAATTCGATCACACGGACGCGGAAGGAGTTCCACCACCGTGGCCAATTCGCGTCCGCAGATCTTTGAATCCCGAGCATGCGAGAAGTGTTGCACGCCTTTGCGATCGGAGCGAGTCACCCGCGCTATCTAGCCGAATCAAGTTCCTCGGGTCTGCTTTGATCTTGATCGATGCCGACCGCTCGCCTTGTCAGAGGGGATCGAACGGCTCGACTTTGTCCTGCTCGGCGGGATCATTACGCGCGATCACCGCCTTTGCGGGTGCCGTCTCGCTCAGATTGATCGCTTCATGCGGCATGCCGGGAGGGATGAACAAGAAATCACCGGCCTCACTGATCACTTCGTGTTCGAGGCGGGCGCCCCACTTCGTCAAGACACGTCCTTCCAGAACATAGATCCCGGTTTCGTAGCCCACGTGAATATGCGGCTCGGCCCGAGCGCCCGGCGGGATCACCACCAGATGCATTGACAACCCGGTCGAGTGAACTGTCTGACCCGAAATACCGACGAAGTAAGGCAAGCGCTGCCGCGTCATCACTTCGCGATCGGGTCGGATGGCTTGAACGGTGCGATTGTTGGTCATCATTGTCGTCAGAGTTTGATCTCGTGTGCACGCGCAAAGTTGCGAATCACTTCGATCGCTTCCAGCGGACGGGTCTGGAGTAAGAAGTGTGGCGCATCCAACTCCACGACTTCCGTACGGGAGTTGTTACGCTGGATGATCTCAGATGCGCCTCGACCCACGACTCGATCCCTCTGCGCTCGAAGATAAAGTATCGGAACGTTGATACATCCTAGGTCTGAGACGACATCGACGCTCAAGACTGAGCGTACGCGAGCGCGCCACACCTCAGATTTCACAGAGCGAATCGCGCGCGCGAACGCAACGTTCAAGGCCTTCGACGCATGCCCGTTGAATAGAACTTTGGGAGCCAGCGCTGGTGCAAGTCGCCAAAATGGTAGCGCTGCGGTAACGCGTGCAAGGTAAGGCGGAAAGAGCGCGACGGGCGCACGTGCAAATGAGCACACCAGGATCAAAGCACGCAATCCGCTCGGCTGTTGTGCCGCGAGGCGGATAGCCAACGGTCCAGAGAATGATTCCCCCAGGAGTACAAACGACTGATCCGTTGGCAACGCCGTCTGTCCATATTTTTTCAGCTGCTCATACCCCAACGGCTGATCAGGTGGATACGAGACGGCAGTGCTGTCGAATCCCGATTCTCGCGAGAAATCTTCGAACAGCACGCCGGAGCCATCCATTCCTGGCAGCAATACCAGCCTGGCTCGTGAGTTGCTCACGAACCTGCTTCACCGAAGTTGCGCAAAATAATCAGGCCGGAATCTCTGCCTCGACGAGCTGACTCAACAAGGTCAATGACTCCTGCCATCCCAGATAGCAGGCCTGAACAGGAATCACATCAGGAATTCCTTCCTGCACGATGTTGATCTCAGTGCCACAGAACACTGGAGTCAGCGTGACGGTCGTCTGCATTTCTCCCGGCAGGTTAGGATCGTCGAACGCGCTCGTATAGCGCACCTTCTGATTCGGAATGAGCTCGCGGTACGTACCACCGAAGGCGTGGCTGCCACCGCTCGTGAAATTCGTGAACGACATGCGATACGTGCCGCCGACCTTAGCGTCCATGTGATGAACCTTGCCGGTGAAGCCGTGCGGCGGAAGCCATTTCGCCATGGCATCGGCATCGAGGAAGGCTTTGTAGACACGTTCGGGTTTCGCACGCAGCACCCGATGCAGACGGACAGTGTTGCTCATGATAGTGGCACTCCAGGTTAACGGTTCGTCTTGAAGACGATACAGCCGAAGCGATCCCGACACGGGTCGATGACGTTCAAGGCATCGTTCTCGATGGCAAGTCTCTAGCAGCGATGCGCTCACGACCGAGCACCAAAGTGCTGAGCTTTAAACCTGAACGGCAGTGAGCCTCACTGGAAGTCTCTTCGCGCCCCACGTTCCCGGCGCGCCATCGAAGAGACCTGGAATCTGCGTGCCACACTTGAGACAACGACCCTTCGCATCGAGTTGCCATTGACCGAGTTCGTACCAATCGCGCCGGATCACTCGTTGGCCGCAGCCGTGACAGTAAGTGCTAGAGCCGGTCGCATCATGCACGTTGCCGGTGTAGACGTATCGCAGACCATTGCGGATCGCGATGTCACGCGCACGCGTCAGCGTCGCCTCCGGCGTGCGTTCTTTATCACGCATTTTCCAGTCAGGATGAAAAGCAGTGAAGTGCAGTGGTATGTGCGGGCCCAGCTTGTCCATGATCCACTGCGTCATGGAGTCGATCTCAGCGTCTGAGTCGTTTTCATCGGGGATCAAAAGCGTAGTGATCTCGAACCAGACTGAGGTCTCGCGCTTCAGGTACTCGAGTGTCTCGAGTACGTTGCCAAGTTCTGCGCCACACACTTTGCGGTAAAAGCGTTCAGTGAATGCTTTCAGATCCACATTGGCCGCGTCCATGTGTTTATAGAATTTCATCCGCGGCTCACTGCACATATAGCCGGCGGTGACAGCGACGCTTTTAATGCCCTGCTCGCGGCAGGCATCAGCCACATCCGTGGCGTATTCCATGAAAATCACCGGATCGTTATAGGTGAACGCAACACTCGTGCATCGCAGTTGCCGCGCGGCGGCAGCAAGCATTTCCGGCGATGCCCGATCAGCCAGCGTATCCATCTCGCGCGACTTGCTCATGTCCCAGTTCTGACAGAACTTGCAGGCGAGATTGCAGCCTGCAGTGCCGAACGAAAGCACTGCCGTACCCGGCAGGAAATGATTGAGCGGCTTCTTCTCGATCGGGTCCACACAGAAGCCGCTGGATCGACCGTACGTGTAGAGCTTGACCTCGCCCGCCTCGACACCTCGCACGAAACACAGGCCGCGTTGCCCATCGTGCATCTTGCAAGCGCGCGGACACACATCGCACTGCACGCGACCATCTTCCAGTACATGCCAATACTGTGTCGGATGCGCCTCGCTGGCGATCAACGTAGATGAGGTTGAATGTGTGACTTCGGACATTTGGAATCGGTGTCAGAAAGATTCTGGCGGCGAGAGCATTGTTTCCGACAGGCTTCTCGACCTGACTCGTGCCACTGTGCATGGCCCACCGCGCGTGATGACCGACTTTCGTGCATCGGTCAGCCGGCGTATATAACGGCATCATGCGATTCGGGAGTGAAAACGCAAGCGTCCGAGCACCAGCAGTCGCCGGGATGTTCTATCCCGATGATCCTGCGGAGTTACGCGACGCGGTGGAAAAGTATTTGTCCTCTGCGTACAGCGATTTCTCACACGCCAGCCCCAAGGCATTGATCGTTCCGCACGCGGGATACATCTACTCGGGCTCGGTTGCGGCTGCAGCTTATGCCTCAATCGCCGCACGTCGCCAAACCATCCGACGCGTCCTCCTGATCGGTCCCAGTCATCGGGTTTATCTGCGCGGACTCGCAGCACCGACTGTGCAAGCGTTCGAAACACCATTAGGTGCTGTTCCAATCGATCGCGCCGTTTGCGCAGAGCTGATCGCGAGCGGCGAAGTCATCGAGTCAGATGCGCCTCATGCGCAGGAACATTGCCTCGAGGTTCAGCTACCGTTTCTACAAGTGCTGCTGGGTGAGTTCGAACTCGTTCCGCTGGTCGTCGGCGCAGCCGCACCTGCACATGTCGGTTCAGTGCTGCAACGCGCGTGGGGCGACGAATCCACCTTGGTTCTCATCAGCTCCGATCTGAGTCACTACCACTCGTACGAGATCGCACAGCACATCGACAGTCAGACGAGTGAGCTGATCCTGCGACGCAGCCCGACGTTGCAGGGAGAACAGGCTTGTGGCGCAGTCTGCATCAACGGTTTGCTGCACCTCGCGCGCGAACTACATCTGCAGGTACAGGAGATCGAACGCAAAAATTCGGGTGATACGGCGGGGGATAAAAGCCGCGTCGTCGGCTACGGCGCGTTCGCCGTTCACGACGGCCCGCGGCCATGAGTTTCAATTCGGCGCAGCGTCTGGAATTGCTTCAGCTCGCGCGCGGGTCCATCGTCTCCGGTTTGCGCGAACGCCGCCGCACACCGGCCCCGCAACACTACAGCGCAGGTCTTGAGATTCGGCGTGCGAGCTTCGTCACGCTTCGGATTGGACCTGCGCTGCGCGGTTGCTGTGGCGCGATCGAAGCTCGCGAGCCAATCGCTGAAGACGTTTGGCGCAACGCCTGGGCATCAGCATTCAACGATCCACGCTTTCCACCGCTGACGTTCGATGAATACGCCCGATGCACTGTCAGCATCTCGGTGCTGAGCGAGCTCGAACCGGTACCGGTCGCCAACGAAAACGAGTTGCTGCAGCAATTGCGACCCGGCCTGGATGGATTGCTGTTACGCGCCCATACAGGACAGGCGACATTCCTGCCTGCAGTGTGGAAGCAGTTGCGCGATCCTGTGGAGTTCGTGCATCAACTCAAAATGAAAGCCGGGTGGCCGGCTGACTATTGGTCAGCGGACATGCAGGTGTATCGGTACACGACTGAAAGCTTCGGGGAGTCGGGGGAAGAAGATTCTGAGTAACCACAAAGAACACATAGAACACAGATCGAAGAGATCAAACGAATGATTGTTCCTACGATGCGTTCTGCGTGTTCTATGTGGTTCGCTTTTTATCCTGCCTAATCCATCAACAGCAAGAGCGCGTCGAGCGATCGGGCAAGCGATCCACCGCCGCGATCCAGATCTTCCTTCAGGCATCGCAAGGTGTATTCGAACTCGAACAAGCGCAGCAGCCGATCCGTATCGGAGACCGACTCAGGAATACAGCGCGCCTGCCCGATGCCTCGACGATAGCCTGCAAGGAAAGCGTCGCTAGCGCCGGCGCGCCAGGTTTCAAGCGCAGGCTCCATTCGATCTGCCAGATCAGGCTGAACGCTCACTGTTCGCTGCAATGCTGCACCTGCCGCCCGGCGTAGCGATGCAAGCACACTTGCCACATCGCGCAGGGGTGAGTGCTTGCGCCGACGCTGCTCGAGCGAAAGCGACATGACGCCATCGAAGTCCGTGATCAGAAAATCATCGGCCGCGAGCAGCACACGTTGCAGCTGCAGATTGCCGTGATGACGCATCTTGAGTGCACGGACCGGCTGTGAACCGAGCGATCTCAATCGTGCAATCAGCGGCTCCTGAAATTGCGCAAGGCGCTCGACGCGCGTGCGAGTGTGCTCATCGCGTTGAGTGATCGTCCGACTGGCGGACAGGACGATCTGCTGAGTGAGCTGCTCCAGCTCGCTGACGACCTGCTGCAAGTCTCCAGCTGTCAAAGGTTCGACGCTGAATGTCGGTTCGTCGCTGCCGGCGCACAAGGCCGCGTGAAGCTCACCCACACATCTGCCCATCGTCTTCATGCGATCGAAGAACAACGTATGCGCAGCCGATGCGCTGGCAGATGAACCGGAGCGCAGCTCTCCGGCAAAACGATCGAGATGATCGAGAGTGAAGGTCCACGCATCACCCTGATTGCGTACGAATACGTTGAGCGAGGCGAGCGCGATGCCCGGTTGACCGTCCATCTCGCAAACGACCGTGCCCGCAAGCGGCGCGATTCGTGTGAAGCCACGGCGCGTGAGGAAGTCGGCCATCTCGATGTCAGGATTGAAGCCAGGTTCTGAGAGCCGATAGGCCTTGAGCATAATGCGCTCGGCCAGAATCACCTTGGTTTCGTACTGTTCATGGCTGCTGACGTGAGCAGGCTTGAGCACAGACAGATCGATGCTCGACAGAGCCGGCTTGGGCTCGAACTTCAGCTTTCCGCCCGTGAATGCGAGCGTTTCGGCTGCGGCCACCGAGTGAACGATGCCCGCGCAGAAATCAGGATCCGCGAACGCATCCACCAGCACGCCGATGCGCGAATGCTCGCGCACCTGAGCCAGGGTCCATTCAGCAGTGCGCAACACTTCGCTATCGGGAACGTCATCCCAGGCGAGCGTCAGCGGCAAAGCGAAACGCCGCTGCTCATCGCCCGACTGCGCGTAGACGAAGGTCAGCAATGCATCCTGTTTCGGACCGTGCCAGACCAGGCGCTCACCCAACCGCACCGTCTCCGGCGTCGATCCGCTGACCCATCGAGCCCAGTGATGAGCCCGCATAAATTCAGGTAGGACTTCACGCTCCAACTGCTCGAGGGTGCGGCGAACGACGGCACGCGTTGCTTGCGTACGATCCAAACCGAGCAGCGACTGAATGCCGTTCGTGAGCACGAGGAAAGGCAACTCGGATGCTGGTAAGCGCTCGACATGCCAGGACGGCGCCGGGGCGGACTCACTCAGTGACATCCAGAAGAATGCGTGTGCCGGCAGTGTGAGGAAATATGGCAGATCGCCGATTGGCGGAAATGCGTTGCGGCCGGAGAGTTCGACCGGAACGCGGCCTTTGAACTGTGAAAGATCGAGCTCGACCGCTTGCGCCGATTGCGCGAGATTCGCGACGCACAGAACGACCTCATCCTGATGACGACGGATGTACGCAATGATCTTTCGGTTCTGAGGCCGAATGAATTCTAACGTGCCGCGCCCGAACGCCTTGTACTGCCGTCTGATCGCAAGAATTCGACGCGTCCAATTCAGAAGCGATGAAGGATCGCGACTCTGCGCTTCCACATTCACGGCCTGATACCCGTAAACCGGATCCATGATGATCGGCAGATAGAGCCGCTGCGGATCCGTGCGCGAAAAACCTGCATTCCGATCGATGCTCCACTGCATCGGCGTGCGCACGCCGTTGCGATCGCCGATGTAGATGTTGTCGCCCATGCCGATCTCATCGCCGTAATACACGATGGGCGATCCGGGCATGGACAGCAGCAGGCTGTACATGAGCTTGATGCGGTCGACATCATTATTCAGTAGCGGAGCGAGCCGGCGACGAATTCCAACGTTGACGCGCATTCGCGGCTCTTGCGCGTACATCTTGTACATGTAGTCGCGTTCGCGATCCGTCACCATCTCCAGCGTCAGTTCATCGTGATTGCGCAGGAAGATCGCCCATTGGCAGTTGTCAGGAATATCCGGCGTCTGTCGCAGGATCTCAGCGATTGGATAACGATCCTCCAGGGCTACTGCCATGAAGATGCGCGGCATGAGCGGAAAGTGAAATGCCATATGGCACTCATCGCCATCACCGAAATATTCGCGCACATCCTCGGGCCACTGGTTTGCCTCGGCCAGGAACAGGCGATCCGCGTAGTGCGCATCCACGACGGCACGCATCTGCTTCAGAACCAGATGCGTCTCGGGCAGATTCTCGTTGTTGGTGCCTTCGGCAACGCAGAGATACGGAATCGCATCGAGCCGCAGACCATCCACACCCATATCCAGCCAGAACCGCATCACGTCAATGACGGCGTCCACGACCTGCGGGTTGTTGTGATTGAGATCCGGCTGATGCGAAAAGAAACGATGCCAGTAGTAGCGCCGCGCGATCGGGTCCCAGGCCCAGTTGGAGCTTTCCGTATCCGTGAAGATGATGCGGGTGCCCGCAAACTTTTTGTCGGTATCACTCCATACATAAAACTCGTGTTCAGGTGAGCCTGGCGGTGCACGGCGCGCGGCTTGAAACCAGGGGTGCTGCTCGGAGGTGTGATTGATCACCAGTTCCGTGATCACTCGCAGGCCGCGGTGATGCGCTTCCTGAACGAACCTTCGAAAGTCCTCCAACGTGCCGTAATCCGGATGCACATCGCGGTAGTCCGCAATGTCGTAGCCATCATCGCGTTGGGGTGAGGGATAGAACGGCAGGAGCCAGATCGTGTTGACCCCGAGTTCCTGAATGTAGTCGAGCTTCTCGATCAGTCCTGCGAAGTCGCCGATGCCATCGCCATTGGCATCGTGAAAGGCCTTCACGTGCATCTGATAGATGATCGCGTCCTTGTACCAGAGCGGGTCAGGGGCGGCGTCGTTGATGGGTTCGCTGGTAGGAGGAGCCATGGGAAGCAACGAGCCCTAACGTCAGTGACAGCAACTCGTCATGTGTATGCGCTGCCGGGCATCTGAAGAATCAGGAATATCCGGCGTCTTGCAGGTTTGAGAGCACGCATAACGCCCAGTATCGAAAAAGGGTCCTTGGCTCAGGCTTGCGATTTACCCTGCTTCCGCTTCATCCGTCTTCCGCGCGGGCCGCGTTCGCTGTAGCCTCGTGCTTCATCAGGGGTTGATATTTCGGCAGCGTCGGTCGCCATGTCTCAGTGTCGTCGATGGTTCCGGTTCGAATGCTGTGCGCCAGAGGTGGGCACGCAGTCCATGATCAATAAACAGACTTCTATGTCGCGGAACGTCGCATCTTCTGCGGCGCTCATCATCTTTCTTTCATTCGGGGCTTCGGCTGCACTGCCGGCTCCTACGCCGCCGTCGTGGCAGCAGGAATTCTGGGCGAGCTTTGATACTCGCGATTGGGACCGCGCGATTACATCGGCTGAAGCACTGGTTACGGCCGCTCGTCCAGCCACGCCGCAAACAGGCCTTCGGCTCGCGGAGGCCCTGTCACTGCTCGGTAATGCGCAACTGGGCAAGGGCGATCTCGTCGCCGCAGAAGCTGCATTCACCGAAGCTCTGCAACTCACCGAAAAGTACACTGATCGCAGCAGCGGCAAACTGATCGATCCCTTGCGCGGTCTGGGTTACACGCTCGCTGCCGAGGGCAAGCACGACAAGGCAATTCCTTACATGGATCGCGCCCTGCTCATCTCGAGAAGATCGATCGGATTGTTCGACGTCTCGCAGCAGGGATTGTTACGCCAGCTTGCGACGAGTCTCGCGACCGTCGGCGAGCCCGTGGATGGCGAAAAGCACATGCAGTACCTGCTGCGCATGGGCGAGCATGCGTATGGCAGGAACGATCCCCGCATGGTGCCTCTGCACTGCATCGTGGCGCGTTGGTACGCAGACGTCGCACAGATGGATCAGGCGCGACACGCCTATCGAGAAGCACTCGATGTCGCGGAAGAAAGCGCAGGCCGCAACGATGCGCTGGTGGTCGAACCTTTACGCGGCCTGGCTCGCACCTTTACCGAAGAAATCGCGCTGACCAGCATGGGCATCGACACGCGCAAAGAGAAGCTGACCACGCTGCCGGAAGAAGCTCCGAACGATGCGACCGAGCCGTACAACCCTCGCTACATTCCACTCGAGGGTGAGCGCGCATTGCTGCGAGCGATCAAGGCGCTCGATGCCAGCCCGCAGGCATCCAGCGGACAGCTGGTGTCGACACTCGTGCAGACCGGGGATTGGTTTCTGCTCAAATTGCAGCCCAACAAAGCCATGCCCTATTACAAACGGGCCGCCTCGATCATCGATCAGAAGGCGCCAGACGCCAACGACCTTGGAAATGCCGCGACTCTGTTGAGCTTTCCCGCACAGGTTTATTACCCGACGCCACAGGCTGCTCAGCGCAATCAGTTACTGCCGCCTGATCAGATCGTGCAGCGATTCGTACAGGTGGAATTCACGGTCATGCCCGATGGCACGATCAGAGATCAGAAACTCATCGATAAGGATGCGAGCGAGCGGCAAACTTCGCAAACCCTGGAAGCCATCAGGGATGCGCGCTATCGACCGAAGTTCGTCAACGGTCAGCCCGTCACGACTGAAGCCGTGGGCTTCCGGCAAGTGTTTAGGGATCGCAAAGATACCGAGTAGCGCGCAGCGCTCACTTCAAAGCAAGCGACTGCGGTTTGCTCGGGTCTGCAGGTTTGACTTCTGTTGAAGGTGTCTGCGACGGCTGTGATTCCGCCGGCGTTACGCTCGGCTGAGTCTCCGCAGGTGCGGGTGCAGTCGCAGGCGTTTCCACAGACTCTGGTGCAGCACCCGATTCAGGCGCAGGTGTGCCGGCGGGCGTCGACGTAACTGACGATCCCGGTGCAAGCGCTGGCGCAGCCGGCGGTGGGCCCAACGGAGCCACGGCGAGCTCGTTAGCCGCCGACTCTGGCAACAATCCACGCACGATCGCCTGATCGCGAAATTCCACGGCCAGCTTGGCGCCTGCGTCTCTGAGTGCGAGTGCAGTCGCCTGGGTGAGCGGCTGATCGCTCGAAATTCCGGCGGAAGGTGCAGTGCCATACCCTGTGAAAGCCCATGAATCAGCCAGTCTTCCATCGGGGGTGTAGACGTTCATTCGGTATTTGATGCTGACCGCGTAAAACGGTGAGCCCGCATCGCGCGGAGTGACGAACGCGTATTCCTCGACGCTGGGTTCGAGAATCGCGCGGATCTCCGCACCGGCGGACGAGCCGCCGTTCAGGCTGTCGACCACCACCACATGTTCGAACATGGCGTTGAGCAATCGCGTCAGCCCATCGGTCTGCGCGTTCCCGAGCTCGACATGCCAGTCGGTGCCTGAGCGTTCCTCGTCATGCGCGAAAGAGGAAAACTCTTTGGGCACGAACAGCGCCACCGACACAGGAATTTTGGCGACAAGCGGCGGCGGAATGTTGGTCGTCGCAACTAACTTCACGGGGCCGCAGCCCGCAAGCATGAACAACGTCACCCACGCTGCTGCGAGAGCGGCCCGTTTCGTCGTCGACGCTTGCGCGTCCGCCTTCGCCGTTTTCATCTAACAACCCCGACTGCGCTCGAACTCATTTGACGAGTCCTGCCTGTAAAGCAGGCTGGCTCGCGGAATCGTCCCCCGGTGGCGACGCATCATGTCCGGCATTGTCATGACCTGCATCACCAATACGAAACGATGGCCCGTGTCGTTCCGGATCGTGCAGGCCGACGAAGGTCCCACCGTTCTTGGCACACAGGATACGCATCAACGTGGAGAATCTGATGCTCGTGTATTGCGGCGCGTCGGGCCTCACCGGAAAGCCGATCGCATGAATACGTACACGCCGCTCGCCCGTGTCGTCGGTGCGATTGAGCACGTCCACGCTCTTCACCACGGCGTCGACCGAGGGACCGGTGAATTCATCACCGAACACATAGATGCTGATCTTCTTGTCCTTCGACCAATAGGTCCGGATCGCCTCGACGATGCCTTCGATCGGGCTGGAATTCGAGAACGCATTCCAACTACGAATACGATCGATGACGATCTTGCGTTGCTGCGGCGTATCTGGAATCCATTTGCCACGGTATCCCGAGAACAGATAACCGCCTTCATCATCCATCACCTGGAATCCCTTCACCTTCGGATACAGGTTCAAAGTCTCCTGAACCTTGTCGATCAGCATCTGCCAACCGTAGTTGAGCATGCTGCCCGAAGTATCGACCACGAAAATGATGTACTCGCTATCCACCGGGATACCGCCGATCACATCGTCCTTTTTGCGATGGAAGCCCCTGCCGAGGACGCGTTTCATTTCCTCGGTCAGTGACTGTTGAGCCGAAGCGAGCTTGCCTTCGATCTCATTCGCAACGTCGGCCTCCTTCTTGGACGCCTGGAATTTGCCGCGGATATCACTGAGATCGCCTCGAAGCCTCGCAATCTTCGCCTTCTCGGCCGACAGCTGCTCCTGCTGTGCCTTGAGATCACGGTTGACGATCTCGCTCTGTCCCGCGATATCAACGAGCTCGTCCTGCAACTTCACCATCTGAGCCTCGAGCTCCTTCTGTGAGCGCTCGGATTCGGGCGAGCGCATATCGCTCAACACCAGCAACAACACGACTGATCCAAGACCACAGGTGATGCAGTCCAGGAAGGAGATGCTGAAGATCTCAGTTTCGCGACGGGCTCGGCGGGCGGGCATGGTGGTGAGAGGACTATTGGTGGCTACTGGCTACTGGCTGCTGGCTGCCGGCCAGAACCGATGAATGGAATCTGACAGCGACTGTCCGCGGCATAGTGCCCGACTGCTCTTCTTGCCAGTCGCCAACAGCCAGTGGCCAGCCGCCCTTGTTCATGGCCAATCCTTCGAAGGACTGATGAACGATCCGCCAGTGCGGCGTGAGGCAAGCCAGAACGCGCTCGGCGCAGAGGGATCGCCCTCCATCGGCATCAGGATGACGTTGAGCGGAACGCTCTTCGGATACTTCGCGATCGCGCGTTCGAACAATTTCAGTCGATCATCGCCATCCACGGTCTTCTTGATCAATGGCGCGGTGCTTGCCTGCGTCGGCAAACCATCCGTGATCAGGATGACGTTGTCTGGTTTCGGATTCAGTGCATTGAGTGCGGCGAAGGCATTCTCGAGACTGGTGCCATCTTTCGGGACGACCTTACGCAACGCGTTGACTGCATCACCGAGCGCGTTCGGATCGTTGACCTTCAGCCACTCGCCCTGTGAGCCCTCTTTGAGTGCCCAGGTTTGCGTGTTGAACGCATAAAGCTGGAAATCGCTCTCCATCGGCATCTGCGCCGCGATCCATTCGATGGTGGAGACGGTGCGACGCCATTTCTCCGACATCAGCTTGCGAGCTTCCGACATGTTGCGCATGCGCAGAACGTTCACAACCGATTCATCGAGCATGCTGGCCGATGCATCCACCATGATGAGAATGTTCCTGCCACCCACGCGCAGGCCGGTCAGATACTGACGATCGCCATCGCCGGTGAATCCGCGAACTCGCGTGCCGCTCGTATCGGTGTGCTCGCTGGCGCCTTCGAGTCGACGATTGCCTTCTTCGAGCGACTTCAGATCTGCTTTCAGCCGCTCAATCGCTTCGCGCCGAGACAGGGTCTCCTTGTCGGAATCGGCGAGCTGCACTTTCAGCTGTTCGGTCTCAGAAAGGACTCGTTCGCCCATGCCTTCCGTGCGTACTTTTTCGGCATCCGTTTGCACCATTGAATTCTTGAGCACGACCAGATTCTGATAACCATCGAGAACCTGCTCCTCGAGCTTGCTCACTTCCGATTGCAGCTGGCGTTGTTCAGCAGACGCACGCAGCCCGCCCTTGGCGTTGATCAACACATAGACGAGCACCACCGACCCGAACGCGCAGGTGATGCAGTCCAGGAAGGACATGCTGAAGACTTCAGTCTTGCGGCGCGCCATCGTCTTGCACCATTTGAATCATTTCGAGCGTCACCCCTGGCGAACCCAGGCGCAGACGATCACCCACTGTGAGTACCGTGTGGCCGACCACCCGTTCTTCATTGACGAATGAGCCATACGTGCTGCGGTCTTCGACGACCACTGAACCGTTGCGACGGACGACCGTGCAATGAGCACGCGACACACCGGGCGCTGCACTCGGCAGCACTAACGAACGATCGTTCGCAGGTGACCAGCCGATCGCGAGCGGTCGATCGGAAATGCGCCAGGCTCTGCCTTGAAACAGCACATGGGTCGGGCGCAATTGCGGCGGCGTCGAATCGTGAATCAGTCCGCCGGATGTGTCGGTCTCAGCGCGAATCACGGGGAGTTGATAAACCAGGGCCAACGAATCGGCCGGCCGTCGGATCACGTCGCGATACTGCAAAGCGCCGAACGCGGCAGCTCCCTGCGGAAGAACGCGCAGCGTGCAGTCGCGAAGGGACCGAAATCTATCGACCAGTCCGGGGAGCCACGCTACGCGATGCGAAACGCTGAGTTCGATCGGCAATCCTGCCACGCGTGCATCCTGCACTAGCCGCACGAGCTCGGCGTAGTGCCGTTCCGCCGCAGCGATGAAGTGCGCACGGTTCATCTCCACTTCCAACGGCCGATCGCCGAACTTGAGAATGAGATTCACCGTCTCGTTCTGCTGCAGCTGTTCACGCCATTCGGGCAGTTGATTCAGCAGCGCCTGTTCATTGGCTGCATCGTGCACCGGATCGAAGCGCGTATTGCGAACGAAGTGTTCGGCGATCACCTGCATCCAGCTTTGCTGAAATGCGAGCAGGCCATGGCCAGGCGCTATTTCATAGCGACTACGTTTGAGGCCGCCTCGTTCGTTTGAGCTTCGCGCACCTGCGTAATCAAGCACAGTGAGAATTGCCTGATGCAGCTCCAGATCGAGATGCAGCACTCGCGCAGGCGCAGGTTCCAGGCTGCATGCTGCGAGCCCCGCATCGATGACGCCGGCGACAGTGGCACCGGTTTCGTTGATCACACCCAGCAGCAATCCCAGCTGCTCGCGCGTGTAGCCGGCTGGAATCGCCAGCAATACACCCTCGGGATCGTCTTTGTGCGAGGCAAGCAGTTCATTGACCTGTGCATACGCAATGTCTGCTGTCGTTCGCGCCAAAGGTGAAGGCCGCACGAGGGTTTCAGTGCTGAGCGCGCGCCAGTAATTTGTGTGAGCCAGCAGTGGCTTCAGCCGAATGCGCTGGGCAGCCGCATCACCCGTCAGCGTTTGCGCGTCTTCGAGCATTGCCACACCCGGCACGCTCGCCAGGATCTCGGCAGCTTCGCCACGTTGCTGCGCGAGAAGCAGGCCGGCGTCGATGAGTTCGAGTGCGAGCATATCTTTGTGTCAGCGCGTCGAGTCCAGCTCAGCGCACCTGCATGTGACGAATCAGGTGCTGATCGATCCAATGATCGGTGTCGTGCACGAACTGCTCCTGCGCTTGTTGCAGCTGGTGCAGGAAGAACATCAGTACGATCGTGAGTGACAACGCGACGAACGTGGCATTGAAGGCAATACCCAGACTCGAGGTCACCGACGTGATGTCACCTGAGACCGCCTGGTTTGCCTGCAAGAGTGCATCGCCGATGTGGCGCACTGTTCCGATGAAGCCGATGGCCGGAATCGCCCAGGCGATGTAGCGAATCATCGCGAGACCCGAGTCGAGACGATCCGCCTCTGAGTCGCACACGGCTTTGGATGTTTCCGCGGAATCGCGAATGCTGCGGGTTGCGGCAAACCGATCAAGCGTGCGTTGCAGAGCACGGACGACCAACATCGGCTTCTCACTATCTGGCAACGCTTCCAGTTGACGCGAGTAGTCCTTCGCATCTTCGGGCAGCACCTTGATGCCTTCAGGCACTTGAATGATTTCGCGCTCGAGGAGCTTGCGTTCGCGCCGCACCAGGTATGCCTTGAATCCAATGATCAGCATGGCCCAGACGAAGTGAACAATTTCGCCTTCCTGCTCGACGTCCTTGATGACGAGGAAGAACGAGCGCTTGGGCACATAAGTCTTGTCGACCTTCATGTGCTGGAGCTCGACTTGAGTGATGGCTTCACCTTGCGGTCGAATCCACGCGACGTAAGTCGCATGCACCGAAAGGATGGTGAAGATGAGTGCGAACAGCGTCCACGCGAACTCGCTCGGCGGCTGAGTGCGACGGCGTGGCTGGGGCAGATTGGCGGTTGCTGTGACCATGAAATTCTCGTCCGACGCGGAGTCGGTGTCAGATATCTACCGGGAAGGACACGTCGAAGTCGGCGCGCACTTGCTCGGAAGGAATGAAACGTTGCGGCGAAGACTTGTCGGGCTTGGCGCCATCAGCTTTGTCGGCGGCAGTCTTTTCCTCGCCAGCCTTCGCAGCATCTGCGCTCACTGGTTTGGCGTCTTTGTCAGCTGTCGCCTTCGAATCTTTGTCGACTGCGGGCTTCGCGTCCTTCTCCGCTGAAGCCTTCTTGTCCGGCGTTGCCGGCTGCTCTGTCTTTGTTGGAGGCTTCGTACTCGGCGTTGGTTCCGCGGCAAGCAACAACGAGCCGCTCGCAGACGCGATGATCAGCATGAAGACACAAGTAGCAGGTCGCATGACGCAGTACCTCTATTGCACGTACCGAGCGAGGCGGAAGCCCACATCGTTGCGCGGCACATCACCAAAGTCGCGAGCCGAGAGCCGCAGATCGGTGACACTCGACTGCTTCCAGCTGGAACCGCGAATCACGTGATTCGTCCCTTGTTCCGGACCCAATGGATCGACAGCAACGGCGGACGAATCAGCACTCACAGTGTAGTAGTCATGCGCCCATTCAGCGACGTTGCCCCCGATGTCATATAGACCGAGGTTGTTGGGCGGAAATTTCCCAACAGGCGCAGTGACTGCGTAACCGTCTTCGTAATTGGGAACGATGTCCTGCAGGACCACGCGCGCGGTGTAGTCAGCGTAGTTGCCGGATCCAGCCGCAACCGGCAGCGCATCACCCCACGAATAACGACGGAACGCGCCATTGCCCGAGTACCGTGCGACCCATTCCCACTCGGCGTCGGTAGGCAGGCGATACCCATTGGTCATGGGTTTGGCCGGAACGAACGACTCGCCGTCTTTCACATAGGCGGGTTGGAGACCTTCCTGCTCCGATAGCCAGTTGCAGTAAGCAGCCGCCTGCTCCCAGCGAATGCCTGCTACCGGCTGGTTCTCGAGATCGAGTGTGTTCGGCGGAACGATGCCCGAATGATGATCTGGTTTGAAGCGGCGAAATTCCGCATTCGTCACTTCGCGCACGCCCATGTAGAACGCGCGCTTGAATTCCACTTCATGCTGCGCTTCGTTCGCGCGACGCCCCGGTTCGCGACGCGGACTGCCCATCGTGAATCGACCGATAGGCATGAGCTTCATTTGCTGCCCGGCCTTCGTCGAGATCACTGGGGGGGTCGAGGCAAGTCGAGTCTGTTCGGCAGTGAGCAGCTGTGTCTGAATGACCTGAGGTAAGCCAGGCCGAGGCGTCACGGAGGTTTTGAAATCCACGAAGCCGGCTTTACGGATTTCGATTTCGTGCGTCGTCGCAACCAATTTAAGCGTCTGGTTCACGACACCACTCGGCTTGCCGTCGACAAAGATCTGCGCATCCGCCGGTTGAGCACGCACCGAGACTTCACCAAAGACTCCTGCCAGCTGCACGTTGACGGTTTGCCGCTCACCCGCGCCGAGCTTCACCTGACGCGTCGAAGATTCGTAACCCGGTTGCGCAAATACGACGGAGTGTGTGATGTCAGGTCGCACTTCGACTTCGAGCGGTGTTTGACCACGGTAGACGCCACTGATGGAAACACTCGCACCTGGCGGATCACTGCGCAGCACCAGTCGGCCATCGGGCAAGCCCAATCGAACAGGACCCACCGTCATCGGCTCATTCGCTTTGACTTGAACGTCCGTGGTCCAGCTCTTGAAGCCTTCCATCCGAAGCTCGACCGGCTGATTGCCCGCCAGCACTTCGGTGGTGAGCGGCGTGACGCCGCGATCTTCTCCGCCGATGAGTACGTGCGCACCTGCGGGTTCGGAGGTCACTGTCACGTTTGCCCAAGCCGGAACCAACGCTGCCGCGAACGTTTGTTTTTTGCCTTCGCCCTGCACATCGACTGAAGCAGTGAAGGGTTGATAACGCGGTGCATTGATCGCGAGCTGGTGAGTGCCAGGTTCGATTTCAAATTCTCCCGGCGCTTTGCCGCGATCCTTGCCGTCGATCGACACCTGCGCGCTTGCTGGGACCTGGATCGTCAGTAAGCCCGGCAACTTCACCAGCGCGATCGGGAATTGCTGATTGGTGGCCTCGCTGACTTTGATCTTCATCTCGGCAGGTTTGTAACCGGGGCGCACCGCGCGCACGGTGTAATTCCCCGGATGCAACAAGAAGCGCTGACCGACAGGAATCGCAGGCAAGCCTCCGCTCACGGAAACTTTGGCTTGCGTAGGTGTGGTTACCACCGAAATGGAAATTGCCGTGAAGACGAACCACAGAACAGCCGCAATGGCGATCGCGACCAGGCCCAGCACCACTCGCATCGGACGAAATGGAGTCGTGCCACGCCGTGCCGCTGCTTCACTCGCTCGAAATTGCACGGCCGCAATCGGTTCCGCTTCATCTTCGCTGGCGCCGTGCAGCCGACTTTGATCCGTGATGATCGGAGGTGCAGTGATGTTGCCGCTGCTGCCGTCATCGACCTCGATCGCGGGCAGTCCATCTTCTTCACCGACACGCAGACGAGCAGTACCGACGTTGACGACGTCGCCAGGCTTGAGCCAGGTTGAACGTGTGATCGGCAGGCCGTTGTGAAGCACATTCGCCTGCTCCGCGGGCTGCACGAATAGCTGATCCTCGTGCACACCGATCCATGCCTTCGGTCCGGCGGGTTGGCCTGCGAGCAGTATCTGGCTGTCACTCCCACCGAATGCGATGGGCAGATCAACGCTTCCGAACCGACGTTCGCCCAGCGACTCTCGGACGACGAGACAGTCTTCCTGCAGCACCGAGGCGTTCAAATTTTTTCCTCACAGCGAATGACCAGCGGCTGCAACGTCGCACCCGGCGTTACGTTGATCTCACGCCGTACATCGCGGTAGCCAGGACGTGTTCCCACGACCGTATAGCTGCCCGGCACCAACTCGAGTGAGCGCTGATCGAATGTGCCCAGCGCCCCGACGCGAAAGATGGTGACCTGAGTGACATTGTCGGACTGGATAGCGACGGGCACCGGCACATCGGAACGAGCGACCCAATCGCTCAGTGTGTCGATCTGCCGCTTCAGAATCGGACCGGAAGGGTTTACTGCACGCGCCTTCTGCAAAGCCTCGCGCGCCGCAACGCGAACGGGATTGCTGAAGAGTCGCTCTGGTTGAGTCAGGTAAAGCTCCAACTCTTCGTTCAGATCGGCGCGAGGCGAGGTGCGGGCGGCGCCTTCGTTCGCGAATGCCACGGTCGAATCGAGCTGCAGCACGGAACGATATTCCTTCAGTGCGTCGGCCCATCGTTCCTGCGCTTCGAGAGAACGCGCGCTCTCCAGCTTCGCCGCGATGATGCGCGTGCGCTCTTCCTGCTCGATCTGCTTCAGAGCCTGGGAAACCTCCGGCGCGCCGGGACGAACTCGGTTCGCTTCGTCGAATGCAGATCGCGCCTCTGAGTATTTCGCGTGCGACATCGCGTCAAAACCGCGTGCCATGGCGCTGGCGAAGGCGTCTCCCGAAACACGGGCGCCGACGCGAGCCAATCCTTCGGACGCACGAGGCGCTTCGCTATCCAGTGAAAGTGCCTTGCGGAAATGATCCATCGCGCCGGTGAAGTTGCCTTCCTTTTCCTCCCGCTGCGCCGTCGCGACCAACGCCAGAACTTCATCGAGGGTGCCCGCTCGCTTCAATCCGCGTGCGGCGGCCGCATTCTTCGAATCGATCTTGCTTGCGAGCTCGAAGGCTGTTTTTGCGTCCGCCGAGCGCCCCTCTTGCAGAGCCTTGCCGCCTGCGGCGAGTTGCTCATTCAGCACTTGCGTCGCACGCTTCTCCAGCGCATCGAGCAAAGGCGACGTCGCCTGAAAATGCTGGATCGCAGAAGGATATTCCCGTGCGGCGAAATCCTTATCACCCGCTGCGAGCTCATCCGTCGCACGCTTGAAGTCTTCACCGCCCCATCGATCCACTGCGCGCGCGCCCAGCTTAGTCATGCGATCGTCGATGACGCCGCGCTGATCCTCAGCTTCCTGCTTGGCACGCGCCAAGGCAGCAAAATCAAGTTCCTTCTTGGGTTGTGGCGCGGGTTCTTCCACCACCGGCTTCGCCGCAACTGCCGCAGGCTTGGCAGGTTCCTTCTGCCCGACCCACTGCGGTAGCGCGAAGAACACGATGGCTATCGCAACGACGCCAAGCACCAGCGCTGCGGCGCCTAACCCTCGACGAAATCCCTGGCGACGCAGTTCTGCTTCGTTGCGCTGAGTAGACCCCGAACGATGCCATTCCCCACGCAACGGCTCGCCTTGCGTGCCGGGTGGACGAATCGATGGCGGGGCAACATTAGGACGCGAGGGCGGAGTTTCGATGTTCACGATGCTCAACGCAGGTAGTTCTTTCTGAAACGCTTCCAACTCATCCGCGACAACCAACATGTTCGCGGGACGATCCAAGGGCGATTTCGACAAACAACGATCGATCAGCGCAGCGACACTCTTCGGAATCAAATCATTGCCTGTCAGCGACACCGGCGCTTCCGTCCGCACACGCTCAGGCGAGGCATGAGGATAGAACGGCGGATACCCGGACAGTAGTTCATAGAGCAGCGCCCCGAATCCGTAAACGTCGTCGCTTGGGGAAGCGGGCGCCCCATCGAGCTGCTGCGGACTCATGCTGCACGGCGAACCCAATCCTGCCCGACTTCCCGGCAGCTCGGCAGTTGCCAACGCCATACCAAAGTCGGCGAGCTTCGCGATGCCATCGGAGGTCAGCAGAACATTCGTGGGCTTCACGTCGCGATGGACAATGCCTGCGCTATGCGCGTAGGCCAGAGCCCGCGCAACGGGAGCCGTCACCCGCAAGACTTCGGACGCCGACCGACCGCGCAGACGCGACAGATCGCCACCCGAGACATACTCCATCGCTATCCAGGCATGCTCGGCGGAACGAAACCATCCATCCACCTTCAGGATGTTCGGATGATCGAGCCCTGCGACACGCTCGTTTTCCCGCTGCAAAGCCGCCGACGCCGAAGCATCCTGCGTGAGCTCATCCGCGAGAATTTTTACCGCGACGAGGCACTCACGCTGCTGATCGGTTGCAAGCCAGACGCTCCCTCCGCCGCCTGCCCCCAGGGCGCGGACCAAGAGGAACCTTGCAGAGAGACTCTGCCCGCTTGCCACCATGACCGGATTGTCAACGAGAGAAAAACTCTACGGCGTGCCGCCGGGGCTCGCATTAGGTGCGGGCTGGCCCGAGGCTGCCGGTGCTGTCACAGGTTGACCGGTTTCGGTTTCGTAGAGTTCCTTGAGTAGTCGACGCCACTCTTGATACTGCTCCTCAGCCGTACCCCGAAGTTGGACCGTGCGGCCTTCAACCTCGACAACCATCGGCTGCACTTCGGACTGGAACGATTCGCCCAACTGTTTGAGCGAGTCGGAGTGCAGTTTGACTTCGGAACCCTTATCGAATCCGCTCTTGACTGCATATGCGCCGCCAAACACCGCCGCGGTCGCCGCAGCCTGCCCGACGTATGTATTCGATTGTGAGCCCATGACGAGGCCACCGACGATCGCCGCCGCACCCAGCAGCTTGCGCGTGAGTGCCGAGCGCTGTGCTTCATCTTGCGCTTCAAGCTCGTCGTAACTATAGCGGCGCCAGTTGGTGTAGGACTCGGACATCTTTTCCGAAAAGAGCGCGTAGTGGTCATTGACCGTGTCGAGCAGCGCATAGTCGCGCTCACGAATCCGGTCCATGCGCGACAGCATCGGATCATCCTGCGCCGGCAATCGCGTGACCTGATACGTACCCTTCTTCTTATCGTTCACCAGATAAGTCTGGAATGCATATGGCGCAAGGTCCGAAGCGAAGCGCAGCTCTGATACGCGGCGAATTGATTCGAGATCAGTGGCCGCGAGCGTTTGACGATGCGCGAGGATGTCATTCGCCAATTGCGCATACAGATTCTGAAACGGATCGCGCGGATGACCCGAGGTGTCCTTGTAAGAGCGCGTATCGGCGGCTTGCTCATACTCCTTGCGGAACCACTGCCGACCGCTCGCATCGCTCACCGCGATATCCAACTTCAAAGTCATGCCGTTCGATTCGATGATCTTGCCCGACACCTGTACATCCATCGCATTTTCGTCGACCGGAATCACGCGAACCTGGCCCCACTGTCCCGAGCCTTCAAGCGTGTTGCGGATCTGCATGGCGAAGTAGCGCGCTTCGGCTTTACGAACGTCTGGAAAGATGCGCTCCTTCTCCCGCTTCTTCTCGTCGGCAGGCACGTTCTCGTCCAACAGCTTGACTGCCACATCGAGCAGTTGAGCTTCGGGGATTTCTTCCGCCGCCTGAATCGCATTGAGCCGCGGTAGCGGTCGCGTCTCGTGCGTCATGCAACCGCTTAGCGCGAGTGCTGCTAACGCAACACTCAGCAGAGAAGAAGGAAATGAAAATCTTTGGATCACACGCTTCATGAGACTGCCGTCCAGTTGAGATCAGCTTCCCTTCTTGTAAAGGCGATACTCCTGCCAGAGCTTTTCGCGCAACTCCGGATCCGTCTCGGCCATCGCCGCTTCACGGAGCTGACGTGCTACGACGTCATCGTCGCTGCCATCCGGAATGTCAGCCGGAACAGTATTCGGTCCGGTGCCGCCCCGGGCTCCACCGCCGCCGACGCCACCCCCGCCACCGCTGCTGTTGCCTTGTCCACTGGAAGATCCAGCGGTACCCGAACCCTGATGACCTGACCCTTGCTGGCCGCCTTGCCCGCTCTTGCCGTTGCCTTGCTGGCCCTGACCTTGACCTTGACCATTGCCATTACCGTCGCCTTTGGCGCCGCCGCGACCCGAACCACCGGCCTCACCTGCGGCGCCGGCTTCACCCGACTGTCCGCCTGCAGAAGCACCGCCTGAACCTGAGCCCCCGCGGCCATTGCGTTCGCCAGCAATCGCGCCTTGTTCATCGCGAATGCGACCGTCGAACACGCCCATGGAGACATCGAAATCGCGATCGATCTTGGCCATGCGTTCGGAGGTGGTCATTGGACCGCGACCCGAACCGCCCGCTCCAGCACCGCCACCCGCACTTGCACCGCCGGCACCACCAGCAGAGCCGTTAGCTGATCCATCCGCCCCACCTGTCGTGCCACCCGGCGCTCCAGGTGAACCCGGCGTTCCTGGAGATCCCGGCATTCCAGGTGTCCCAGGCGCGAAAATCGGCATGTTTGCACCGGGCAATCCGACTGACATTGTTACTGATGGGCCATTGTTTCCGGCCTGCCCCTCGCCCTTATTGCCACCGGCTGAGCCCGCGGCTCCTGCGCCGTCGGTGCCGGAACCCTGCTTGCCATCTGTGCCGTTGGCGCTCGATCCATCGCCGTTTCCACCGCCGGTTGAGGCTGACTGTCCGCCGCCGGCCGCAGTGCCAGCATTGTTGCCTTCACTGCCGTTCGCACCAGCCGCTCCAGCTTGACCGCCGGAACTCTGAGAGCCGTCGCCTTGGCCCGCCGCTCCGCCCATTTGGGCCGATGCATCACCGCCACCGGCTGCTCCGCCCGACGAGCCCGCAGCACCAGCGGCGCCCTGTCCGCCCGCTTGACCTGCTGCGGCTCCAGCAGCGCCAGCTGTGCCGCCTTGACCACCCGAGCCATCGCCGCCGCCTGCGTTGTTGGCTTGGCCAGCGGCGCCTGAAGACGATCCCGCACCACCGCCACCCGCCTGCGAGCCCGCGCCTTGATCGCCTCCTCCACCGGAAGTCGCACCACCGGCCTGACCGGTTGCGCCTCCACCCGCGTTCCCTGACCCAGCGGAATTCGCGTTTGCGCCCGCTTGGCCATTGGCACCGCCGCCGGCCGCGCCCCCGCCCGCTTGAGCAGATGATCCACCTGCGGCACCGCCGCCCGCCTGAGCCGATGCTCCACCTGGGGCACCACCGCCCGCCTGAGCCGATGCTCCACCTGCGGCACCACCGCCCGCCTGAGCGGATGCTCCACCTGCGGCACCACCGCCACTTGCCCCAGCAGCTCCCGCAGCACCGCCCGCGGCGCCGTTAGCGCCCATCGTCCCCGCCGCTCCGCCAGCTGCTCCTCCGTCTGATCCGGCAGCACCCGCAGCGCCAGATGAACCGCCGGCTGCTCCACTCGAGCCCGTGGTCCCGGCGTCACCGCCTGCTTGACCACTTGCTCCGCCAGAGCTTCCTGACGCGCCACCCGACTGACCTGCGGCATTCGCTTGAGCGCCACCGCTTGCGCCACCGGCGCTGGATGATTGGCTACCCGCGGATCCAGAGGCTCCCGATGATTCCGTGCCTTGAGCTTGAGCTCCGCCGGCGGCCCCGGACGATCCAGACGCGCCAGAGTTGGCGCCCGCCTGGCCCTCACCACCGGAGGATCCTTGGGCTCCACCCGCGGCACCCTGGGCTCCGCCTGCGGCACCTTGAGCTCCTCCGCTTGCACCGGCGGCCGCTCCGGAAGCGCCACCTTGCTGGCCTGATTCACCACCTGCGGCGCCAGCCGAGCCACCGCTCGCCCCTGAACTGCCGCTCGAACCGCCTGCGTTCGCACTGTTGCTCTGAGCACCCGATGCGCCGCTCGAGCCCTGGAAAATGTTTTCGTTCGCGCTGGGTGCGCCGCCACCGGAAGCACCCGTTTGTGAATCGGCGCTGCTTGCACCGCTCTGACCACCCGCGCCGCCTGCACTGCCGCCCGCACTCGCACTCGGCAGGTCCATGCTCGGAGTCGGAATTCCGGCTGCGGGAGCCCCGCCACCTGCAGATGGCAGTCCTAGTGTTGGACGTGCATCGCCGGAGGAACCTGCACCGCCCGACTGCCCACCTGAACTTTGACCGCCACCTTGAGCACCGCCCCCGGACTGTCCACCTTGACTGCCGCCTCCCTGGCTACCGTCAGCCTGGTCGCCACCCATGGAACCGGCCGCGCCACCCGCGGATGAACCGCCCGGGTTGCCGCCACTGGAACCGCCGGAGTTCGAGGAACTTGAACCACCCGCTGAGCCACCGGACTGTGAGCCCGCCGATCCGCCTGAAGGCATGCCCATCGAGCCAGCCGATGCACCGCCTGAACTGGAGGAGCCTCCGCCTTGTGAGCCGGACGAAGAACCTTGCGCGCCACCCTGCGATCCACTTTGAGAGCCTGAGGAAGAACCTTGTGATCCGCCCTGCGATCCGCCTTGCGAGCCACCCTGTGATCCTGATGACGAACCTTGCGATCCTCCCTGAGATCCACTCTGTGAACTTTGTGAGCCAGAGGATCCACCGCTCGATCCGCTGCTTTGGGAGCCAGGCATCGAAGGTGATGAAGGCATCGTGGAGGGTGTCGATGCTCCCTTACTTCCTGATGAAGAAGGCATCGAGGGCATGGAAGGCATCTGCGGCATTGTTGATGGCATGGATGCGCCACCGCCGCCGCCACCGGAACTGCCTGAAGGCATGCGGGAACTGCTGCTGCTTCCGCCGGAACTTCCGCCCGAGGGCATGCTCGAGCTGCTGCCGCCGCTACTACCCGAAGAACCACTTGAACCGCCGGACGATCCGCTCGATCCACCCGAAGAACTCGGTGAACTCGGTGGCGGCGTGCTGCTCGGTGAAGGCATCGAGCTCGACTGCTGCTCTGCGCAGCCGCCCATCAGAAAACTGGACACTGCACCGACCGCTGTAATCTGCGCCGCGACGACGAGTAGCCGATGGATTGCTTGGCTTCTGTTCATCGCTTCTCTCCAGGTCCTGGCCAAATCATGCTTGCAGGTCTGCCAAACACTGTGGCGCCGTCGTTCCCCTGTCCAATCGTGCGACCGCGCAGCTGAACGTGCGCTGACAATCCTGATGCACCCGATGATCGAACCTGGCTGAAACTCAGCAACGTCAGTCTCTAGTTAGTGCAAACCTCTACGGTTAAGTTCTGTTCCGTTTTTGCCGCGCGTCGAAAGAACTACTTCGCCGCTTTCGTCTGATTCGGCGCGACATCCGTATCGTCATCCGCGCCGACCAAAAAGGATTTCAGCTGACCCGCCAGACGATCACACGCAGTGCTCTGCACCGGTGAAATGATCGGAATCGGCGCAACCGCGCCGATCATTACAGACGTGCCCTTCACATCTGTAGAGACCGTGCCGGAGCTCACTCCATCACGCAGATCCCACACTGTCGCCTCGTAATCGGATTGCTTCTCCCACCATCCGAGGCCGAGGCAACCGGCGCCGCCCGGTCCCACAGCACATGCGATGCTGCCGCCGCCGTCAGTTTTTTGAGTCACGCCATCCACCCACACGACGAACCGCACGCCGAGTGAACTCACGCGATCTGCGACGCCGGGTCGGGCGAGAAAATTCGAAAAGCTCTGTGGGTTAACTGGCGCGGTGCTCGGTTCCAGCCACGGATAGAAGGCATCCACGAACTGCGCGCCGGCGTAGATCTGAAACGGCTTGTTTGCAACATTACTGCGTGCTTCAGATTTCCGACCCTTGCGAACATTCCACGCATGTTCTGCCGAAAATGACTGTCCGATCAGCTCGCGCTCCAGACAATCGAGGAACTTGCTCTCCGTGCCGGTTCCCTCGAGATGGGGTTTCGCGAGCAGCACGACTGCTTCGTTGCTGGAGATTCGAGTCGGCGCATCGCGCACTTCTTCGATCTTCGCTGTCATGCACCCGCTCAACGAACCCAATAGCAGCAGCGCGCTACTGAATCGAAGAAGGCTTCTGGGTGAAATACTGACGCCGCGTATGTTACGTACGTGCGATCCGGCGGCGACCGGTACGCACTGCTGGCCGTCTCCAGGGCGGCCAAACTTCTCTGGCGACATTCTCGATCTCCAGGAATTAAATAAGGTGGGTCCGTCCTGAAGTTTCTTGCCACTGTCGGCTTACACAGTTACGACTTGCATCGTCGTGGCTTTGGCTCGATTCGCAATCGAGTATACGCCAAGGATTGTTAACGCAACGGCGGAAAACCGCAGTCGGTTTTGAACTCGCCAACAATCGTAGAGTGCGCACCTGAAGCGGTTACGTCAGATCAATGTTAATTGTTCCGGACCGGTCATAGGTACTCGAAACAATCCTGTGTTATGTACGAAGGGTTCCCCTGTCGTGAGTCCATAGCGGCGGCATGCGGCTTCGAACCGCAACTGCAAGAGCTTTGCGTACTCGCCTTCGCCGCGCTGTCGTTTGCCCCACGAAGAATCGTAATCTCGTCCGCCTCGCATCGCCTGCATCCGACTGATCACGTGCTTCGCCTTGAGTGGCTCGTGTGTGTTCAACCATTCGCGAAACAAATCCTTGATCTCGTAGGGCAGACGTAACAGCACGTACCCCGCGGAGCGCGCGCCAGCTTCAGATGCGGCCTCGAGAATGCTCTCCATCTCAAAGTCGGTGAGCACGGGCACTACAGGCGCGACCATCACACCGACAGGAATACCAGCAGAAGCCAGCGTACGGATCGCTCTCAAACGCGCAGCAGGTGCTGCTGTACGTGGCTCCAGAGTGCGTTTTAGTTCATTGCTCAGTGTGGTCACGCTTATCAAAGCGAGCACGAGACCTTCCTGAGCGAGCGGCGCGAGCAGATCGACGTCGCGTTCGATCATGCTGCCCTTGGTGATAATGGAGAAAGGATGACGATACTTTGCCAGCACTTCGATGATGCTGCGCGTCACCCGATATTCACGTTCGATGGGTTGATAGGGATCGGTGTTCGCGCCAATCGTAATCGGTGAACACCTATATCCTCGAGCCGAGAGTTCTTCTTCTAGCAATTGCGCTGCGTTCTGCTTGTAGAAGAGCTTGGTTTCGAAATCCAGACCTGGCGAGAGATTCAAGTAGCCGTGCGAAGGACGTGCATAGCAATAGATGCAACCGTGCTCGCATCCGCGATATGGATTGATCGACTGGTCGAAACAGATGTCCGGTGATTTGTTGCGGGCGATGATCGAACGAGCCGGATCAGCCTGAACGGATGTGACCAGTGGCGGCAGTTCCTCTTCGAGACTGCCCCAACCATCGTCCGCGATTTCAACGCGCGTGCTCTCGAAGCGCCCTTCGGGATTTGAGACGGCGCCCCGACCCGTGAGTGCGCCCGGTCGTCTCGCATGTGTCATGCATGCATGATACTGGATAGATAACCAGTATCAACCGGAACTACTAGTGAGCAGCTGTGGCAGCGACGCGCTCGACTAAAGGACTACGATATTTCACTCGCAACTGCGTGCCTTGCTCCGAACTGATGTCGAGCTCTCCATGCAGCTGCCGGACGAACGCGTCGATCAGAGAGCGCCCGAGTCCGCCTGCATCTGCTTCTGCTTCCTGATCAAACCCTCGCCCGTTGTCGCGAACGATCAGGTTCATGGTCGTCGGCGATTCACGCGACATGCTCACTTCTATGCGTCCCCGCTCCGCGCCTTCGAATGCATGCTTGTAGGCGTTTGTGATGGCTTCTGTGACAAGCAGACCCAGTGGCACAGCAATGTCAGGGCCGATGACTTCATCAGGCGCATCAACGATCAGATCGATGTCCCGCGGACCTGCCAGCCCGCCACGACGCAACTCGGCGCACAGGTCATCCAGAAACCATCGCAGATTCACTTCCTGCAAATTCTCGGATTCGTACAGCCGTCGATGCAGCGTGGCGAGCGCATTGATGCGGCTGCGTGCTTCCGCGAACGCCGTTTCTGCGCGGGGATCGCGAATGCGACGGGCGTGCAGATTGAGCAGACTCATGACGAGCTGCAGATTGTTCTTCACTCGGTGATGGATCTCGCGAACGAGCACTTCTTTTTGCGCGAGGGACTCTCGCAGCTCGCTCTCACGTTTCGAGATCAGATCTGCCATTCGAGTGAAGGTCTCACCCAGGCTGCGAATCTCCGCCGGAGCAGCGATCGCCCGCTCCGGGCGCACGTTGTGCCTGCCGGACGCGTACGCGGAAGTAATGCGATCGAGATAGGTGATCCAGCGCACGACCAGGTGTTCGATTCCGAACCAGACAACCGCGATGGCAAGCGCCCACATGAGCAGTGGCGTGAGCACACCCCACGCGACCTGCAGCGCGAGAGGCCCCATCGCTGCGAGTAGCGGCGTACCCAGGATGACGAAGATCCGACCTTCGAGCAGCGGGCTGATCGCATACAAACGCCAGGTCCCATCACGTCCTCGGGCCGTGAAGGTCTGCGTGC
Source organism: Povalibacter sp. (assembly GCA_045810085.1). GTDB lineage: Bacteria > Pseudomonadota > Gammaproteobacteria > Steroidobacterales > Steroidobacteraceae > Steroidobacter. The sequence goes on from JBJMWN010000134.1 coordinate 28,778, forward strand.
GGGCGTGCAGGTGTTCATCGATCAACTCATCGCGGGGCAACCCTTCGAGCAACGGCGAATGCTCCGCGCGAGAGGTGATCAAATCACCTTTGCCATCGAGCAGTGCCAGTGCGGTGTTATCGGCGGTGGCCGCGCGCTGATAGCGGCGCGTCACCCAATCGAGTCCGATGAAGAGCGCGACCGACCCGTTGATGACGCCTTCATCGTTCACGAGCGGCACAGCCGTCACCATGCCCCACTGCTCGAGCCAACGGCTGAACACCAAGTCGCTCACGACAAACGCATCCCCTGATATGACTTCACGAAACCAGGGTCTGTCAGCGACGGTTACTCTGTTTTTTGTTGGTCCTGAAGTACAAGTCATCACGCCCTGGGCATTGATGACAGCAGCGCCCGCGTACTGGTCGAGTCCACCGATGGCGCGCTGCAAAGCTCGACGACACGCAGCGCCCTGACCGCCTTCGCGAATGTCAGGATGTGCAGCCAGGCTGGTGAGGATCTCGCGTGAAGCCGAGATCATGTTCTCTTCTTCGTTAGCAGCGAGCTGAGCCGCCTGCGCGAGGTTCTGCTGGAGATATCTGAGACTGCTGTTATAGCCGGCAACGGCCTGCAGCACGGCAAGCACACCCGGAGCGAGCATGGCGACGCCCACGATCAATACCAGTCTCGGCCGCAATCCTGCATTGCGACCCCACCAGCGGCGTGGCTCTGGGGCGAGCTTCTGATTCTTCATGGCGGCGCGTTTGGATCGGCGCCGCTTTAGACTGCTTTGGCGCGGCTCAGCGTGATGTTGGCGTTTTCAGCTCGGGAGTCAACTGCGGAAGACGGCTCCGCCACAAACGCCGCGTCCTCGCCGAGCAGTTCGACCAGGCGGTCGCGTGCGCGAGCGATTCGGCTCTTAATGGTGCCGACCGCAACCTGACAGACATCTGCAGCTTCCTCATACGACAGGCCAGTCGCACACACGAGTACCAGTGCCTCGCGCTGATCGTAGGGCAGTTCTTGAAGTGCACGATTCAGATCGCGAAGATGCAATCGTGCGTCGTGCATTGGCGCGACTGCCAGCTGAGCAGCACAGACGCCTTCAGGATCTTCCACCTCGAACTTACGGTGACGCAGCTCCGAGTAATAGCAGTTGCGCAGGATCGTGAAGAGCCAAGCCTTCAGGTTGCTACCAGATTGAAACTGCTCGCGATTGGTCCAGGCTTTCAGCACTGTGTCCTGCACCAGATCATCTGCGCGTGCAGGATCGCCACACAAAGAGCGTCCGAACGCTCGGAGTGCCGGCAACAACGCCGTGACCTGGTCGAGAAATGGATCGGAACCGGCCATGATCATCTCCGCCGGACCACTCAGGACCCGCGCTCCTTGTCTTCCAACTTCTTGAGGAGTGCCTTGAACTCATCCGGCACGGGCTCGTCCATCACATCGGTGAACATCCGGCGCAATCGATTGCCCAGCCAATCTGGAACCTGCTCAGAAGTAGCATCGACCGAGGCGGGCTCGGCCGGATCTGGCTTGATCTTTTCACTCATGATCATGGCTGCGTGACAGACTGCCGGCGCTGATTCCGACACAGGGTAGTAATTTCATTGTCAAAGCGGTGCTGCTGTCCGAACGCGGTGCGATGGAAAAAGTTCCAGCTATAGGGAACATTCCGACCTTTTCGATCATATTACACAGGCGCCGAGTGGCAGGCGGTAGCGCGCCTATTCTCATTACGATCTCAGCGACCAAGAACGACGGAGTTTTCTTCCATGGCCCTAGCCCATGCAATTGCCGAGCATCTCCCGTATTTGCGTCGGTACGCACGAGCACTGACCGGTACCCAACAGAGCGGAGACGCCTACGTTCGAGCCTGCCTGGAGGCGATCGTTGCCGACACATCAGTGCTCGGGGATGACGTTCCTCCACGCGTCGGCCTGTATCGTTTGTTTCATCGCCTCTGGGATTCTACAAACGTAGAGGAGCGCCCACTCGCGGGCTCCGCGTCGAGGGACCAGGTTGAACGACGCCTGAAGGAGTTGACCCCTGCACATCGTCAGGCGTTGTTGCTGACCGCGATGGAAGGATTCAACCAGACCGAGACCTCGAAAATTCTCAATGTCACCGAGGATCAGGTTCGCGAAATGACTGGCAAGGCAGTGCGCGAAATTTCTGCCCAGCCGACCATCAAGGTTCTGATCATTGAAGACGAGCCGATTATCTCGCTCGACCTGCAGAGCATCGTCAGAGAGATGGGACACAACGTGGTGGCGACCGCGACCACCCGCGATGAAGCTGTCCGTGAAGCGCGTCGTACCGAGCCGGGCCTTGTCCTTGCCGATATCAAGCTCGCCGACGGCAGTTCAGGTATCGATGCAGTGCGTCAGATCCTGAGTGAAGTTGAAGTGCCCATCGTATTCATCACTGCGTATCCAGAGAGACTGTTGACTGGCGAACGGCCCGAGCCGACTTTCCTTGTCACTAAGCCGTTCGTGCCTGAAACGGTTCGCGTGGCCATCAGCCAGGCGTTGCTGTTCGCATAGAGTTCGCCTCAAAACCAAGTGCGCCACTTTGAAGGCGCATAAAAAAGGGAGCCAGTGGCTCCCTTTTTCGTTTCAGCGTTTGCGTGAGACTCAGACCGGCGGCCGTCCGCGCAGTGCACCTGCGACCAGTGCCACGAGTGTGAGCACGAGGAACACGAAGAACAGAATCTTTGCGATACCTGCAGCGGCACCCGCAATGGTGCTGAATCCAAGCACTGCAGCGATGATTGCCACGATGAAGAACGTAAGCGCCCAGGAAAGCATGTCCAATCTCCTTAGTTGACGAATCAAAAGCTTCGCGGACGGAACGTCCGAAATCCCTCTCAGTTCCAGCGCGTTTCGATTCGGGATATTGACAGCTGATGCGACGCGCATTCCGCCTTTCTGCTCGCGGAACTTCGATCACACGTGAGCGTTTCACCGACCACGGACAAGATCTCCAGTCCGCATTCACCGGGAGGCGACACACGATGAAACTGAAGACTTTAATGCTGGCAGCACTCACCTGCACCATGACCTTGGGCATTGCGGCTTGCGAAAAGAAGGGCCCGATGGAGCAAGCCGGCGAGGAAGTCGACGAAGCCGTCGACACCATGAAGAACGGCAAAGAGTCCACGAGCAGCAAGGTTGATGATGCCGCCGATGACGTTCGCGAGGGCGCGAGCGACGCAGCGAAAGAACTCAAGAAGGACTGACATTCCCGGCTGAAGCACACGCGTGCTCGTGCAACTCTGCATGAACTCGCGCATCGCTATGCCTCAGAACGGCGGCACTTCCAAGCGGAGGTGCCGTTCGTTCAGCACTGGAGCGAGAAAGCTCGCGCTGTTGTGCAGCTCACTCGTCGTGAGCGTAGTGCTTGCGTCCTGCGCAAGTCCCCAGGTCCGATCACTCAAACCCTCAGCGGGAACGCTCGAGCCCGCGGTGCTCACCGCCTCGGGCGCAGTGTCGGGCGCTCGTGCTGAACAACTGGTCGACAAGAGACTCGGACCTCACCACGAGGAAGATGTCCGTTTATTGATCGAAGCGTTCCAGGCGCAGGCCGAAGCGCCTCTGGTCACGGGCAACAAGGTCACATTGCTGATTGACGGGCCGCAGACACTGGCGGCGATTCGTCAGCGAATTCGGACCGCGAAATCGAGCATCCATGTGGAGACTTACATCTTTGCGGATGACGACGTCGGCGAGGGGTTTGCAGATCTGCTGATTGCGCGTCGACAGGCTGGACTCGAGGTTCGCGTGATCTACGACGCGGTGGGTAGCATGACCACGCCTGCCGCGTTCTTCAAACGTATGCGCGATGCGGGCGTCGAGGTGCGCGAGTTTCGACCACTCGATCCGATTCGCACGCCCCTGCCCTGGAAGATCAACAATCGCGATCATCGAAAGATCGTCGTGATCGACGGCAGTACCGCATTCACGGGTGGTGTGAACATCAGCAGTACTTATGAAAGTTCGTCTTCGACTCGCCCAGGGCCTGAGGCAGGTGTGAAGGCTGCATGGCGCGACACCCACGTGGAACTCGACGGGCCGGTCGCAGCGCAGTTCCAAGCTTTGTTCCTCGCCACCTGGACTCGGGCTGGAGGGAAGGTCGAAGACTCGGATGGCTCTCTCTTTCCATCTGCAGCGCAGGCCGGCAGCGAACTCGTCGCGGCCGTCGCGAGCGAAGGCGACGATGCTAGTGAATCGCGAATCTACGCGAGCTACTTGGTCGCCGTGCAGCACGCGACGCAGCGCATCTGGCTGACGAACGCGTACTTCGCACCCAACAAAGAATTCCGGGACGCATTGATCGCTGCTGTCGGTCGCGGCGTCGATGTCAGGCTTATCGTGCCGAGCTTCACCGACTCCGGGCTGATCCTTCACGCTTCCCGTAGCACGTTCGATCATTTACTGAGCGGTGGCGTTCGCATCTACGAGCAGCGATATGCGCTGTTGCACGCCAAGACCGCGGTGATCGACGGTGCGTTATCGATGGTCGGATCGGCCAACCTGGACATGCGCAGTTTTTTGCACAACAACGAGGTCAACGCCGTCGTGGTCGGCAGCGGCTTTGCCGGCCGGATGGAAAGCGTGTTCGAACGCGATCTCCACGACACCCGTGAGCTGAAGCTTGAGGATTGGCGCAAACGGCCATTTATCGATAAGTTGAGAGAGCAGGGCAGCCGCCTGTTTGCCTACTGGTTGTGACATCCATGAAAGCGTTGCTCATTGCCCTGCCTTTATTGGGAAGCATCGGTTGGCAGGCCTGCGTTGCAGCGGATCTCACGGAACGCGATGTTGTGGCGCTTGAGAACCAATGCGAGCAAGCGCGGGAAGCGAAGCTCAAACCTTTGCGTGACGCCGAGATCGCTCAGTGCAAAACGCAAAATCGCAACGATCCAGAATATTGCGAACGTTATTTTCGGGACTATGGCGATGCTTCAAAAAACGCGAGCGGCGTGATGAAGCCGCGGCTGTTCGACGATCTGCCGGAATGTGTTGCAGCCCTGAAAGCACGACAGGGCTTGGTCAGAAACTGAGGCTCGGTATCCAGCCACGTCACTTCGATCGTCTTCTGCACTGACGCTTACTTTCGTTCGTCGCGCCGCCACAACCGCGATGACCAGCTGAAGAGCTGACCGCCAGACTCACGAACTTTCTCCAGCCACTGTTTAGCCCACGCAAACTCGAGTCCGAGAATCGCAAGGCCGGCGGGGATGACCAACACTGCGGGCCCGGGCAACACGATCATGCAGATGCCGATGAGCACCACTGTGCCGCCGAGCACGGCAATCGCAACCCTGCGGGCCCATCGATAGGTGAGCCTCAGGAATGTAGACACGGAAGGATCTCGTGGTTCATCACGGTCAACGAAAAAATTCCGCGATCAGTTCCGCCACGGCTCGAGGCTGCTCGTGATGAAGCATGTGTCCCGCGGCAGCGACATTGATTCGGGTCATTGTGCGAAATAGCGACTGAAGCTTCACAGGTGAAAGATCGTCGCCGAGTCTGCGGACGTGCTCAGAATGCTCTCCTGTTACGAAAAGCACGGGCGCCGTAATGGCTCGCCAGCAAGCCTCGAGCTGATCTCGCTGATAGAGAATTGGATTGCTTCGCTTGTGTCGAGGATCCGCCCGCAACGCAATGCGACCGTTCTTCTCATATGCCCAGGATTGAGCGATGAACTCCAGGCGATCCGCTGACGTTCGCGGGTTGCGACGTGCGAGCACTTGGGCGAACTGCTGATAGTCGTCGTAGCTCATGAAGTGAGTGCCCTCGCGAAGCTCGTCCAGCCAGTCGCGATAGCGCTCGGGTGCGTTCGCCGCTTCTGTGCGCGCCAGACCCAATCCTTCCAGGTTCACCAATCGGCGAACTCGATCCGATCGTATTCCCGCGTACATGCTCGCGACATTGCCTCCCATGCTGTGCCCAACCAGATCGACAGGCGCATCGGGAGAAAGCGCGTCTAAAAGCGCATCGAGATCCGCGAGGTAATCGGGGAACCAGTAGCCGTCGGCGGGCCACTGCGTGCGTCCGAACCCGCGAGCGTCGAAGGCGATACAGGTCCGATCCGGAGGCAGGTAGTCGACGACGAATTGCCACGTCTCGCCGGTATCGCCCCATCCATGCAGCAGGACGATGGGTGCCGGATCAGTGCCGGGCCAGCGATAAAGATGAAACGTCAGGCCGCGTAAGGTGAGTTGGTCGTGCTGCGGCGGACGTTGTGCGGCGTAGCCCATAGGAAGGTGGACGATGCCGAGAAGAAATGAGCGCCGGACGAGACGTCAGGCGCTCATAGGAATCGCGATTACTCCGGCAAACGCACGATGCTTGCCGCCGCATCGACAGTGTTGTCGTCTGACACTGGCGGTGTAGTGGTTTGCGGCGCTGCTTCAGCAGCAGCCTTCGGTGCCTTCGCCTTCTTTTTGGCCTTCTTAGCTTTCTGAGGCAGACGAACTACGCTCGCCTTCGCGCGTACTCCGCCCTTTTTCGCCTTTTTGCTCTTCTTGGCCGATCGCTTGACCGATTTCTTACTGCTCTTGGCGACCTTTTTCTTGGCGCCCTTCTTGGCTGTCTTCTTACCAGCCTTCTTACTCGATTTCTTACCAGACTTTTTCTTCGTAGCCATCCGTCACCTCCAGGTTAGTCCCCGTCGCGTCGATTGATATCGCACATTCGCGGCACTGTTCGCCGCTTTCGATATTACACGCACTGCTGGCGCTGGTGCATGATGCTCACATTCAATAGTACGGGATGCTTGGACGCAGCCCCGATGATATGAGCACCAACGACGTCAACATCGACAGCATCGTGCATCAGGCTCAAGGATTGGGTCCACGAGAGCGTGCTTCCTTCATCCGCAAAGCGTGTGGTCCGGATGAGACCCTGTTGTCGCGGGTCTTGATCGCTCTTCACGAGAACAGCGCGAGCGCCATCTGGGATGACCTCGAACAGGAATCCGAGCATAAAGACCTCGGCACCGAGCCCATTGAAGGCCAACGTCTCGGCGCATACCGGATCCTGCGCAAACTGGGCTCGGGCGGCATGGGTGATGTCTATCTCGCCGAGCGCGCGGACGAGGAATATCAGCAGCAGGTAGCAATCAAACTCGTCCGGGCCGGCGCCTTCACACCTCAGGTGCAGGGTCGGTTACGCACTGAGCGGCAAATCCTCGCTCAGTTGCAGCACCCCAACATCGCGCGACTTCTCGATGGCGGGCGGGCCCCGGATGGCACACCGTACATTGTCATGGAGTACATCGACGGTGAGCCGATCGATGTCTATTGCGACAGGCGCCGTCTGTCCGTATCGGATCGCATTGCGCTGGTACGCACGGTCTGCTCAGCTGTCCACTACGCGCACCAGAACCTGATCGTTCATCGCGATCTGAAGCCCAACAACATCCTGATCACGCCGTCGGGCGAGGTGAAACTGCTGGATTTCGGCATCGCAAAACTGCTCGACGCGCGCCATTCGGCACATACGGTCGCCCTGACTCAGATCGACTATCGGGTAATGACGCCCGCACATGCGAGTCCGGAGCAGGTGCGCGGCGACAGCATCACCACGGCCAGCGATATCTATGTGCTGGGCGTGCTGCTGTTCGAGTTGCTCTGCGGGCGCAAGCCCTTTCAGTTGGTGGGCAGCCGTCTGACCGATATGGAAAAGATCATCTGCGAGCAGGAGCCGCCCCTGCCCAGCGCAATGGTCGATCGCACCGCTCAGGAAGCGCCCGAGCTTCTCACCGACATCGTGACCTGCCGCTCGACCACCGGACAACGCCTTCGCAAGGAGCTGCGCGGTGATCTGGACAACATCGTCATGATGGCGATGCGCAAGGATCCTACCCGTCGCTATAACTCTGCCGAGCAGCTGTCCGCTGATCTTCAACGCCACGTCGCGGGCCAGCCGGTGCTTGCGACGAGTGACAGCTGGACTTATCGAACCCGCAAGTTCGTTGTCCGCCATCGCGTACCGGTCATCGCGTCCGCTGTCGGCGTGCTCATGCTCACGGCGTTTTCGATCATCACGTTCGTGCAGGCGAGGCACATTGCTCACGAGCGCGACATCGTCTCCGCCGAGCGCTCGCGAGCTGAGCAGGTCTCGTCCTTCCTCGTTGAGTTGTTCGAGCTCTCGGATCCGTCCAAGAGCCGCGGCAATCAGGTCACCGCGCGCGAGTTGCTCGACATCGGCGCCCGCCGGGTGAGCGTCGGTCTGACGGATCAGCCCGAAACACGAGCCACTCTTCTGGGCACGATCGGCCGGGTCTACAGCAGTCTGGGGCTGTACGGCGATTCGGTCTCGTTGCTGAAAGAGGCGCTCGACTCACGCATAGCCATTTACGGCCCGAAGCACGAAGAAGTTGCCGAAGCGCTTGTCGCCCTTGGCGAGGCGCAATGCGAGCAAGGCAAGCTGAAGGAATGCGATGAGCAACTGAGCGCCGCCCTGGCGATGCAGCAGGACATCAAGGGTCCGACCGCCATCGAAGTCGCCCCGACGCTGCATTCGTACGCGCAACTCGCACAACAACGCGGCTCCCTCGACATCGCGGAACGCTACTACGACCAGAGCCTCGCCCTATATAAGAGACACGGTCAGGACCGCACGTCTGCAGCGGCTTCGGTCATGAATGATCTCGCCGGCCTGTATTCGTATCGTGGTGAGTTCGCGAAGGCCGAGAATTTGTACCGAGCCGCACTCGACATCGATCGTCAAGCGCTCGGCCAGGATCACCCACAGGTCGCGATGCATGTGCACGACATTGCCGTCGCCCTGCAGATGCAGGACAAGCTTGCGGAAGCGGCTCCGATGTACCTCGAGTCCACCCAGATGCTCGAACGCATTCTCGGGCCGACACATCCGCATACGCTGGATGCGATGGCCAACTACGGACGTTATCTGCGTCGCACGGGAGACCTCGATCGGGCCGAGCAGGTGCTAGGCGAGGTGCTGAAGAACGACCGTATTGCACGTGGTCCGCGCCATGCTTTCGTCGGACACGATCTGGTAAGCCTGGCCAATGTTCGACTCGACCGTTCGAACTTCGCGGGTGCGGAAGAAAATCTGCGCGACGCGCTGGAGATTTATAAGGAACAGCTTCCTGCCGATCATCCCTACGTCGCGTCTGCCCTGACAGCACTCGGTCGCGCGCAGTCAGGCCAGGGGCATATCGAGCAGGCTGAGGGTTCACTTCGCCAGGCCCTTGCGATCGCAGAAAAAGCGCTCGCGCCGGACAGCGGGCCAGTTATGGTCGCGAAAAGCGCATTAGGTCAGGTGCTGCTTGCGCAGCGCCGCGCCGGAGAAGCCGTGCCGCTTTTGCGTGAGAGCTATCCCGTGCTGGTCAAGACGCAAGGCCAGGACGCCGTGGTCACTAAACAGACGCGAGATGCTCTGGCCCAGATCGACTCAGGCCGCTAGCTCAGCCCTTCCCGCCCAGGAAAAGGCGGTACGCCGGATTGTCCGTTTCTTCCGCGTAGACGTACTTCAACTCGCGCACATGCAAGTCGAAGTCGACACTTTCATTCGGCGGCACCTGCACGCCCGCCAGCACTCGACCATAGTCGGAGCCGTGATTGCGGTAATGGAACAGACTGATGTTCCACTGCGAACCGACGGCCTTCAGGAACTTGAGTAGCGCACCCGGACGCTCGGGGAATTCAAAACGGAACAGGCGTTCATGAGCCAGATTGCCCGGATGGCCTCCGACCATGTAACGCACATGGAGCTTCGCCATCTCGTTATCACTGAGATCAGTGACGGGGTAACCCTGATCGCGCAGTGACTTCAGCACCAGCTCCTTTTCCTTGCGACCTTCGGAGAGTGCGAGACCGACGAAAATGTGCGCGGATCCATTCTCGTTGTAGCGATAGTTGAACTCGGTGACGCCGCGACGTCCCAGCGTTTCGCAGAACCGCAGGAAGCTGCCTTTTTCCTCGGGGATTTCAACAGCAATAGTGGCTTCGCGCTGACCGCCGATGTCGCCCCGCTCCACCACATGGCGCAGCCGATCGAAGTTCATGTTGGCGCCGCAGTTGATGGAGATGAAGGTGCGATCGCGACATTGCTCGCGCGCGATGTACTTCTTGATGCCTGCGACGGGGAGTGCTCCGGCCGGTTCGACGATCGATCGGTTGTCTTCGAAGATGTCCTGAATGGCGGCACAGATCTCGTCATTGCTGACCAGAATCACTTCGTCCACACACTCCTGCGCCAGACGAAACGGCTCCTCGCCGACCCGGCGCACGGCAACGCCGTCGGCAAAACTGCCGACTCGATCCAGCGTGATGCGCTTACGAGCCTGTAATGACTGATACATCGCATCCGCGTCCTCAGGCTCGACACCGATGATGCGAATCTTGGGAAAGAGCTGCTTGATGTACGTGCCGACGCCCGCGATCAGTCCACCACCGCCGACGGCAATGAAGATCGCATCGATATCGTCCCCACCGCGCTGGCGAAGAATTTCCACACCGATCGTGCCCTGCCCGGCGATAACGTCTGGATCATCGAATGGATGAATGAATGACAGCTGCCGTTCGCGAGCGAGCGATAACGCGTGCTCGTACGCCTGGTCATAGTCATCTCCATGGAGCACGGCCTCGCCACCCAGATCGATGACTGCCTGAACTTTGATCTGAGGTGTCGTGAGCGGCATCACGATCGTGGCCGGAATGCCGCGACGCTTGGCCGCCAGCGCCACACCTTGAGCGTGATTACCTGCAGAAGCGCAGATCACTCCGCGATTCGCTGCAGTGTCGGACAGGTGCGCAATCTTGTTGTACGCACCGCGAATCTTGAATGAGAAGACCGGCTGCAGATCTTCACGCTTGAAGAGCACGGTGTTGTTCAGCCGCCGGCTGAGTCGGGAAGCGAGCTCGAGTGGAGATTCGATCGCCACGTCGTAGACGCGAGCCTTGAGAATGCGTTCGAGATAGTCGTTGGACATCGTTGCCAGGTTTCGTTAGTGCGCTGTCGCGTCCTTGCGCTGGCCGGAGCTTAGCGCAAGCGGCTGCGCGAACGGGAAAGTGCGCCATAATAACCACACTCCCTCCCTGCCTTTTACGCTGCCGAAATGCACGATTCCTCTGACGAACCCGCACCTCTGACCCGTCGCGCACTACTCACCAGCACAGTCGCCGGTGCAGTGAGCACCACACTTCTCAGTACCAGCGCTGTGGCGCAGCCAGCCGAACTGCCGACCACCTCGCGCGAGTTGTGGCAATGGGTACGAGTGCAGCCGGTCGCCGACAGCCGCGAAGCCTGGCTGAACACCGCGAGCATCGGGCCAACGCTTCGAGTATCGATGGCTTCGGAATACCGTGCCCGCGAAATTCAGAGCGGCGAACTCCCGAGTTTCGCCAGTGGTGAGCGCTGGAACCAGGAGACGTTGCGACTCGCGACTCGCTTCGCCCTGTTCGCCGGTTGCGATGCTGACGAAGTGGTTTTCACGCGCGGCGCTGGCGAAGGCCTCAGCTTCGTCGCGAACGGATTGGATCTGGCGGCCGGCGATGAGGTTTTGACCACCTCCCAGGAACATCCTTCTGCGCTGTCGCCCTGGCTATTCCAGGCACGCCGTCGCGGCATCGTCATCAAGCAGATCGATCTGCCACGCAACGCAACGACGACAGCGCAGTTGCTAGAGGCAGTCACTGCAGGATTGACGGAGCGAACCCGTGTGCTCGCGTTCAGCCACGTTCAATATGCAGACGGCACCGTACTGCCGGTCAAAGAACTCTGTCAGCTCGCGCGCGAGCGCAAAGTCATCTCTGTCGTGGACGGAGCTCAAGCCTTCGGCATGCTGAGCTATCAACTGCGCGATCTCGGGTGCGATTTCTACTCGGCATGTTTTCACAAATGGCTCGGTGGCTCGCATGGCAGCGGCATGCTCTATGTGCGACGTGAGATGCTCGAACGCATCTGGCCGACCCAGCCGCGCGGGATCGATACGTCTCCGCCCGTGATCACGCCGACGAAGGCGATAGGCTATGAGGCGACACCCGCAGCCATTCATCGGTTCGGCAACATCGTGCCACTGCTCTGGCCGGCACTGCGCGGCAGCGAGTCAGCACTCGATCTGCATGATCAGGTGAACCGTGCACGCATTGAGGCACGCATCCGAGAGCTCGTGATCTATGCGCGACTGAGACTGCAGCAGCTGAAGGGCGTCGAACTGCTGACGCCGGGCGCTCCCGGACTTTGGGGAGGAATTCTTTCATTCCAGTTGCCGGGCCGCGCACCTGCCGATGTCGTGAACGCGTTAGGCCGCATCAACCGCGTTCATCTCGCCGCATTGAGTTGGCCGAGCGTCAACGATGGCGCGTTGAGACTTTCGTTGCACATGTTCAATTCGCACGATGAGCTCGAGCGCATGATGCAAGGCCTGCTGCAGCTGCCTAAGCTGTAAGCTCCCTTACTCAAGTACAAGAAGAGCTCGATTCATGGAGCGTTCCTATCTGTTGCTGACCGGCGCGCTGAGCGGTCTGGTCAGCCTGCTGGCCCACGCGGTGCTCTGGTCGTTCGCGGAGATGATCAAGCCTCAGCTGCGAACGCGTCAGATCCCGCATCGCCAGCTCGATGTGCCGGACATCCTGCTGCATTTGATTGCGGGGACTGGATTGGGCCTGTTGTTCTGGTTGAGCTGGGGACTCACTGCCATCGTGAGCGTGCCCTGGTGGACTCGCGGGCTTGCGTTCGCGAGCCTCACGTGGATCACGCTGGCACTACCCGCATTGCTGAGCATGGCTCGAGCGCGTCAGCTCGCATTGAGCTCAGTCACGGTGATTGCGACGCGCTGGGCGACGACCTGCCTGATTGCAGGTCTTGCGTGTTCGTGGGGATGGGAGCGAGTGGGCAGCTAAGCGCGGGCTTTCAGCCAGAAGTCTCGCTCTGTCTCTTTGTTTGTCCGAAGACTCCGACCCGCAGCTCGGAGCCGGGTACTCAGCGATCCCGCTTTCTATCGGTCCAGGAATTCTCGCGCGACCGCGGCAAAGCGCTGCGGCGCTGCGCTGATGAAACCCTGTCCGTAATCCGAAAGGTCCAGCAGCGAAGCATTTGGCAGCGCTGAGCGGACGCGTGGCGCCTGCTCCCAGAATTCATCCTTCAAACGCATCACCAGTGCGGGCTGACGAACCAGCGGCAAACGCTCCGCCGCGGAGTAGTCGTGCGAAGCCGCGATTGCCCGCTGACCATAACTGCCGGCGCGCAAGCGATCTGCAAATTCATCGGCTAGAGAACTCGTCGTCACACCGGGACCACGCTGTTCGAGAACACGCTTCCAGTCTTCGATGACATCGCTTCCATCTTCCCGAGCAGCGCCCGCGATTGTCGCGATTCGATCCTGTCCGGCATATCCAGGCATGCCCCACAACATCACTCGGCGCACTTGCTGAGCACGCGCGATGGCAATCTCCGTCGCGATCTGAGCACCGAGCTGATAGCCGAATACATCGACCGTGCGCAGACGCAATCCGTCGATGAAATCCGCCACAGCGCCGGCGAGATCGGTCACTGAGAACTTCGGTGGTGGCGCATCGGATGAACCATGCCCCGACAGATCGAGCGCGTACACGCTGCGGTCAGAACCCAGCTCGCGCAGCATGGGCGCGAAGAAACGTCCTGATCCGCCAGCATGATGAAGGCAAATAATTGGGGTGCGTTCATCGAAACCACCGCCTGATGGATACGCGGTCCAGACATGAACCTGTCCATAGCGCGACTCGGCGTACGAGCGGCGAATATGAACAGATGCTGGCTGGGGCAGCGGAAGGCGGTTGCGATGTTTGGCTTGAATCACTTGGAGGAAACCCTCGACTGGTTACTGTAGACGGACCCGATGTGCGGTCCCGAATCGCTGAGTGAGCACCGATGAATCTTGCAGATATTCGTTGCGGCCGTGCCGCACATCGTGCGCTTTCAAACTGCTGCGACTTGTGCGGCGCGAATTTTAGGCTGCCACTCTCGCCAAGAAATGGATGCAGGTCTCAGCTTGGCATCGCGCGGACTCTCGTGCGGGGCAGGCAAGTCAGCAGGCCTTGGTTACACTGCACATCCGATTCGCACGATTGGCAGAGGTTCCTGATGAGCATCACAGTTCTGACAAGGCGCCGAATTAAGGGAAAACCGCACAGCGTTAAATCGCTGCTCGGCGTGGCGATCGTGTCGTGCATGTGCGCGTTGTCGGCGAACGGCGCCGAGCCTTACACCGCAGAAGCCATGTGGAAACTGAAGCGCCTCGCCGATCCGGCGATCGCGCCCGACGGTCGGCTCGCAGTCGTGTCGGTGACGGCTTATGACATCAGTGCGAACAAGGGCGACAGCGATCTCTGGTTGCTGCCGACCAAGACAGGTAAACCGCGCCAGCTCACGAGCGGCAACGCGGGCGACTCGCAACCCGCATGGAGTCCCAATGGTGAGTTGATCGCCTTCGTATCGAAACGCGGCGACGACAAGGAATCGCAGATTTATGTCATTCCCGTCGATGGCGGCGAAGCACGTCGGGTCACCAACGTACCGAGCGGCGCTTCTTCGCCGAAGTGGTTTCCCGACTCGCGTCGACTCGCCTTCATCTCGCCGGTATGGAAGGACCTGAAAACATGGCCCGAGCAGGAGCAGCGGCAGAAGGAACGTGCGGAATCCAAAATGAGTGCGCTGGTGTGGGACAAGGCACCGTTCTCGTATTGGGACCATTTCCTCGACGATCGCGAACCGCACGTATTCTCGGTCGGTATCGAAGGAGGCGAGGCGAAACCGGTCACGCTCGGATCAGGGCACAGCCTCGATGTCGGCGATGCCGATAACACCTCGTATGACATCTCGCCCGACGGCACCGAGGTCGCGTTCTCATCGAACATCGATACGAGCGGGCGCGATCCGAACTTCGACATTTTCGTGATGCCAGCGGACGGCGGCGAAGCACGCAACATCACGACTGACAATCCAGCAGACGATCTGACGCCGGCCTACAGCCCTGATGGTCGTCTGCTCGCGTTTCGTCGTCAGCTCATCAAAGGCTTCTATGCCGATCGTGCACGTCTGATGATGTACGAACGACGTGGCGGTACCACCCGCGGCTTGACTGACGATTGGGATCGATCTGCCGATGGGCTCGTGTGGGCACCCGATTCACACGCTCTGTTCGGCGCGATCGAAGATGCCGGAACACGCCGCGTATTCCGCTTCGAAGTGGGAGGCGGCACGCCCAGGCCCGTCACGACCAACAGCAGCTTCAGCCATCTGGCTGTCGCGGGCAGTGGCCCGGTGATCCTCGCCCTGCGTGAAAGCTTCGTGGAACCCCCGACGCTCGTTAGCGTCATTCCCCGCACGGGTGCGGCCACGAAGCTTTCAGATTTCAATGACGCTGCGATCGCCAATCTCTCGCAAGGAAAAGCCGAGAGCGTCACCTACAAAGGCGCGAATGGCGATGATGTGCAGATGTGGGTGGTCTATCCGCCAAATTTCACACCCGATCGCAAGTGGCCTGTTCATCTGCTCCTTCACGGTGGTCCCCACAACGGAATGATGGATGCGATGCAGTGGCGCTGGAACGCGCAGGTGTTCGCGAACTGGGGTTATGTGACCGCGTGGCACAACTTCCACGGCTCCAGTGGCTTCGGTCAGGCCTGGACGGATTCGATCACGAAGGAATGGGCTGATCTGCCCTATCAGGACACGATCAAAGCGACTGAATGGTTTACGGCGCAGCCTTGGGCCGATGCTCAACGTCTGACCGCGGGCGGCGGCAGCTACGGTGGTTATCTGGCGACGCTGCTGTTAGGCAAGCCGCACCCGTTCAAGACGCTCGTAGCTCACGCTGCGGTGTACGACTTGTACTCACACATGGCGACAGACGATGGCGCAACGAAACCACGCTATGGTGCGTACTGGGAAGATTTCGAACGTGTGAATCGCAACTCGCCGCACATGTTCGCAGCGAACTTCAACACGCCGACGCTGATCATTCACGGCGGGCTCGACATGCGCGTCAATTCGAACAACGCACTCGAGCTGTTCAACGCGCTGCAGAGTCGGGGCGTGCCCAGCAAACTCGTGTATTTCCCAGATGAGAATCACTGGGTGCTGAAACCACAGAACTCGCTCTTCTGGTACGAGACCAATCGCAAATGGCTTGAGCAATACAGCAAGCCCGGACCGGGCGAAGCCGTTGCCGCGCCGGTGTCACAGAAAACCGAGTAACACAAAGAACACAAAGAGCACATAGAAGAATTGAATCCTGTGGTGATCACTTCATCGCTGTCTTCGCACCTCTGATCCTACCTTTGTGATCTTTGCGTTCTATGTGGTTACTCTTTCTCTTCTTTTGGGGGAACAACGATGAACCGACGCGACGCGATCAAGATGGGTGCAGCAGCCGCAGCTGGCTCGATGTTCGGCAGTGAGCTGCTCGCCGCATCGAAACCGCTGAAGATCCTGATTCTGGGCGGCACCGGATTCATCGGTCCGCACTTCGTCAAAGCGCTCCGCGATCACGGTCACGCGCTCACCTTGTTCAATCGAGGCAAGCGCGCCCCCGACATGTTCCCGAACATCGAAACGCTGATCGGTGATCGCAATGGCCAGATCGATGCGTTGAAGAATCGCGATTGGGACGTCGTGATCGATGATTCCGGCTATCTGCTCAAACACGTGCGCCTGACGACTGAACTGCTGAAGGATCACACGCAGTACTACCTCTACATCTCCAGCATCTCGGCTTACGCCGATTTCAAAACGCCTAACATCGACGAGGACTATGCGCTTGCCGAACTGAAAGATCCCGACACTGAAGAGATCATGGCGAATTACGGGGGCCTGAAAGCAGGCTGCGAAAAGATCGTCGAGACGGCCTTTGGTCAGCGTTGCAGCATCGTGCGTCCGACGTACATCGTCGGGCCTGGTGATCACACCGATCGTTTCACCTATTGGCCTGTGCGCGTTTCGCGGGGCGGCGAGATGCTGGTGCCTGGCAGTGCCAGTGATCCGATGCAGTTCATCGATGTCCGCGATCTCGCTGAGTTCGTGCGGCTGTGCGTGGAGAAGAAAATTCCTGGACGCTACAACGCCTGCAATCCGCCACACTCCGTGACGATGGGCATGGTGCTCGACACGAGCAAACGCATTTCCAAATCAGATACCCGATACGTGTGGGTCAGCGAAGAATTCCTGGAGGCGCAGAAGCTGCTCGACAGTAACGAAATTCCGATCTGGTCACCGCCGAGCGGCGAATGGATCGGCGCCGCACAAGTGAGTTGCGCTCGAGCTGTGGCAAAAGGACTCAAGTTTCGCGATCCAGCAACGACCATCGCGGACACGCTCGCATGGCATGCAACGCGTCCCCTGGAACAGCAACAGAAACTGCGCGCTGGGTTCACACCGGAACGTGAAGCCGAGTTGCTCAAGCTCTGGAAGTCGCAGCTGAAAGCTTAAGCGGCGAGGCGGCACGCTGCGGCTCATCGCAAGTGTTTACCGCACCACGCCCTCAACTCGCTTCTCGCGCGTTGTAAGATAACTTTTCAATTGACTCGGGGGCGTTATGTTCACTCGCGCGTCTCGCACGATCTTCACTGTCTCGCTGGTCCTGGTTCTTGCTGCATGCGCCAAGCAGGAGAACGCTGAGCTTCAGTGGGCGCGCGCCGCCTTACAGCGCAATCCGAATTTCGAACTGGTCGCAACAGACGAGCACAACGGCACGTTCACATTGCGCGACAAGCAAACGGGTGAAGTGCGCGTCGTCGGTCTGCAAGATATCGGCGCTGCACCTGTGTCGGCATTAGCCGCACCTCCTGCACCCGCACCATCAGTGGCAGCGGCGCCCACGCCTGCTGCTTCTCCAGCAGTAACTGCGTCGCCCCCCGCAGCCGCCGAACCTCAACACGAGCCAGTCGTTCGTGAAGAGCCCATGGAGCCCGAATCGCAA
>JBJMWN010000135.1:0-14216 GCA_045810085.1 Povalibacter sp.
GCAGTCGGGTGGGTGGACGATTTCGTGGCAGGGCACCGGCAACACCAACGCGGATTTTCCAGGTGGCACTTCGATATTCGCAGGCATCCAGACAATCGCTCGTAACGCCACTTTGAGCGTTGACGGTACTTACAAGCAGAAGCCTGACGTCGCGATCGTCGTGTTTGGCGAAAATCCCTATGCCGAATATTTCGGCAATGTGAAGTCGATCGATTATCACGCTGCGCACGGTGCCGATTTGGCTCTGCTGCACAAGCTCAAGAGCGCAGGTATTCCTGTTGTGTCGATCTTTCTCTCGGGTCGACCGTTGTGGGTGAATCCGGAGATCAAAGCCTCGGATGCATTCGTCGCGGCATGGCTGCCTGGCACTGAAGGCGCGGGTGTTGCGGAGGTGATCTTCCGCAACGCTGCGGGCAAGGTGAATAACGACTTCCACGGCAAGCTTTCTTTCTCCTGGCCGCGCACCGCGGATCAGACTTCGATCAATCGCAACGACCCGAATTACGCGCCTGCGTTCCCGTACGGGTTCGGCCTGACTTACGCGACGCGGGATACGTCGGGCAACTTGCCCGAGGGCACAACGGAGTAGCCGCCATGTTCACCCGACCTGCAATCGGTACTGTTGCTGCGGAAGCGCGTGTCTCGATCAAGACAGTCTCGCGCGTCATCAACAACTCGAATCGCGTGACGGCAGCGACTCGCGAGCATGTCATGGGCGTCATTCGTCGTCTGGGCTACAGCCCCAGTCCCAATGCGCGTCGGCTCGCTGGACATCGGTCATTTCTGATCGGACTGCCGTTCGACACGCCGTATGCGCTCTACGCCACTGAAGTGCAGAGCAGTTGCCGCGCTCGCTTTCGTGCTGCGGACTATCAAGTCGTGATGCATGCGTGCGATTCGCGATCGATCTCGCTCGCTGATGAGATCAGGTTGTTCGTTCGTAGCGTGCGAGTCGATGGCGTCATCCTCACACCGCCTCTATCGGATTCCACGGCTGTAATCGAGGTCCTGGAGGAGGAAGCCATACCCTTCGTGCGCATTGCGCCCGCCGCTCGCTCAGATACCGCTCGCAGCGTGCTGTCGAACGATCAGGAATATTGCGCGGGCATGATTGAGCGGCTCGCTGGGTTGGGGCACAGCCGCATCGCGTTCGTCGTGGGCCAGTCATTCCATGTGGGAGCATCGTCTCGCTATCGCGGTTATTGCGATGGACTGCGTGCGAGTGAATTGCCGCTCGATCCGCGGCTCATCGTGGAAAGCGACGGCTCGTTCGATGCGACCGCGAACGCCGTCAGGCGCCTCTTGCAGTCAGGAAAGCAGAGTCGGCCGACGGCAATCTTCGCCTCGAGTGATCCCATGGCCGCGGCGGCATTATGGGTTGCGCACGAGCTGGGTCTTGCGGTCCCGCGCGACCTGTCCATCGCTGGCTTTGGCGATGAGCCCATCGCAAGTCAGGTCTGGCCCCGGATCAGCACGATCCGCCAGCCGGTCGATAAGCTGGCCGAACAGGCTGCCGGCCTCCTGCTAAGCCAATTGAACAGCCCGCACGGATCGGCTCTAGGTGTATTCGCTGATCTCAGGCACGCCAACAATTGCATCGTGCTCAGGCAATCCACCGGACCGGCGCCCCGTTAACGCGCAGGGGGTGAATACAATCGAGTGGGCGGCATCGTAGAATGCAGCGAAATCGGTCACGCCTCAGGGCCGAACGAAACAGCCATTTCAACAGCCGGTGACTTGACCTTCGGACGGTCTGGTTCCCATCGAATACGCCGCCCAAGAACCATCATGTCGAATGCCACGATTCGGGACGTTGCTGCGCAGGCGCGTGTTTCCATCAAGACGGTTTCACGTGTCATCAACAACGTGAAGTCGGTGCAGCCTGAAACGCGCGAACGCGTGATGAAGGTCATTCGTAAGCTGAACTATCACCCCAACCCTTCAGCGCGTGGTCTCGGCGGTAGCCGCTCTTATCTGATCGGAGTCTTATACGACTACACGTGCGCGTACTACGCGACAGGCGTGTTCGAGGGCGTATTGGAGATCTGTCGCGCCGCTCGCTATCAGGTCGTTCTGCATCCTTGCGACTATCAATTGCCAACGCTGGTCGATGATGTGATGACGCATGTGCGTCAATCGCGTGCCGACGGCGTGATCATCACACCGCCACTGTCAGATATCGGTTCCGTGATCGGCGCATTGAAGGAGCATCAGGTGCCTTTCGTACGCATCGCGCCTGCGGAGCACGAGAATGATCTGCATAGCGTCTACACCAATGACCGCGAAAGCTGTGCGCGCATGACCGAGCAACTGGCACTGCTCGGGCATCGACGCATCGGCTTCGTAATTGGCAATCCGGATCACGCGGCTGTGGCCGATCGTTATCGCGGATACCGCGACGGATTGAAGTCGAGTGGACTGGTACTCGATAAGAAACTGATCGTGCAGGGCTACAACTCCTTCAGTTCGGGTGTGGAGTGCGGACGCAAGCTGCTGACGCTTCCAGCCGATCGCCGCCCCACTGCAATTTTCGCGAGTAATGATGAAATGGCCGCCGGCGTGCTCGCTGTCGCGCACGGTCTGGGCCTCGCAGTACCCGAAGATGTTTCTGTAGCGGGATTCGACGACGTTCCGCTCGCAAGTCAGGTATGGCCCGCGTTGACGACCGTCAAGCAACCTGTGGCAGCTATGTCTGCACGCGCTGCAGAGTTACTGCTCCAACAATTGCGCGGCGAAGCGGATGCACGCGGAGGGCAGGTAATCGAATCCTCCCTCACGTTTCGTCAATCGACTGGACCTGCGGCCGACCGAGCCGTGAATGAGCGTGTTCGAAGCGCGCGTATGGAAAAGCTCGCCACAGCGAGATGAACTAAGGATCACTCAAGTATTGAGTGTGCGAAGTATCGGCTCCTGGAGACTGTGGTCGTATCCAAGGATGCTGATCGATGCAGGATCCATGTAGAGACGTTGCGCTGCCATCGCAGGCAGATTGACCCAGCGCGCAGCAATGACTCGCAAAATATCGCGATGAGCGAAGACAAGGATATCTGCGTTCAGATCGCGAACGGCTGCAATGAAGCGCTCGGCACGTACAGTCACGTCGCTGAGATTCTCACCGCCCGGACAACCGTGTTCGAACGCATTCCAGCCGGGGTGCTGCATGCGAATCTCTGCCGTTCGCTGCCCTTCGTATTCACCGTAATTCCACTCGAGAAGATTCTCATCAGTCTCGAACACGTCGCCGAATCCAGCGAGCTCGCAGGTTTGACGCGCCCGTCGCAAAGGACTGCACATGATCTTTGCGAACGTGTGCTGTGAGAGACGAGGTTTGAGCGCGCTCGCATCCGATTCGCCTTTGGAGGTCAGGGGAATATCGCTGCGTCCGGTGTGCTGGCCGGCTCGCGACCATTCGGTCTCGCCGTGCCGTACCAACCATACCTGAGGAAAATTGCCCGCCATGCTCGCTCCGCTTCAGACCGCGCAACGACGGTCGACACGCGGATCATGCCTGCGAGTCGTGAGCATTGACCAGCGACAGTCCACTCACATCGGATCGAAATGCTCGATACCGCAAGTGGCTCAGTGCGTGCAAACCTTCGGTCGGTTGAAGTCGACGGGCTTGAAGATCAGAAACGTGCGCTCCCACCAGTTCGGTGGGGCAGGCAGATCAGTCGAAGCGGCTGTCACTTTCTCATGTCGCACGTTGTGCAGATCGTACGTGACCCATTGCGTTGGATTCTTACGCAGATAGGTTTCGAGAGATTGCATGACGAGACCCTGATTGCCTCGATCCGCTAAGTGTTGCAAAGCCGGATCAGAAGATGCGCGGATGATCGCCACATCGCGCTGATAGTCGAACAGTTCGACAGGTTGACGAATCACCAGATGGTTTGTCACGCCGCCTTCCGTGTGCAGGTTGCTGAACATCGCAATCGTGCCTTCGGTGCGCAGGCCAACATAAGGGGATGCGCTCCACAGGAACAACGTGAGCGGTATCGCATATAGCCACAGCGGCTGACGCGGTGGATGGTTGCCGCGCCAGGGCAAGTGATCGAGCGCGGCATTCACCAGCAGCACCATCGCAATGCCGCCGTATACGACCCATAGCAACACCCACACCGACTGCCATAGTTGAAACGGCGCAGCAGCAACTTGAGGATTGAAGTGACGCAGTGCGAGCACCAATAGGGCCGCCATGCCGACCACCACCGTGAAGGGTAGAAGCGCACCCATGTCACCGAGTCGTGCACGCAATCCACGAAAGAGGCGAGCGCAACTCGCATAGAACTCGGCACTCACCTCACGCGGCACCGACAGAATGTAAAGCGCGAGCACCAGACTGGAGAAGTCCATGTACCAGGAGTACGCAGAGATCGGAATCACAAAATGGAACATGAGCCCAAGCAACAGTCCGACCGCGAAATAGCGTTTCCAGTAGAGAGCGACCAGCGTGATCGTCTCGACAATGAAGGTGGACCAGATCGCGAGGTACTTGCCCACAAGGTTGTCGCCCAGACCAAATCCGCTCGCGAGTGGCGTGTACAACGCGACCGCGCAACTCACGTTGGGATCGAGGAAGTCCGTGTTGATCTTGTGAAAGGTGCCGTAAAAATACATGACGGCGAGTAACGCCCTGCCTACGACTCGCATCCGCTCGTAAAGCACTTCGCGAACGACCTGGCCCGGCTGCAGAGTGAAATAGGCCTGAGCTGCAATGATCAGCACGCCTGCATTCATAAACGCGCTGATCATCTTGTTGTTGGAGGGGACCGGCATATGGATTGCGTAGCGGGTCAACATCAACGCGGAAAGCGCAATCAACAACGAGGTCGCGCGCGGTCGCAAGATCAACAACACCGCTGCGAAGACCGTCACCCAGGTCACGGCGCTCGGGAACAAACCTCCTCTGAAAAGAATATCGCTGCGGTCCCCGGCAATACTGAACAGCGAAGCGATGGCCCATATCGGCGCGAAAGCTGTGAGACCGTCGTAAGTCGCGCGCTCGGCAGCCGAGGCGGGAAGCAAAGAACGCCAGGATGGAATGAATGATCGATGGGCAACTTCGCGCATTGAATTCCCTTGTCAGACGCGGCCTACTGCCGGCGAAATGGCGCAGCGGCCGTTACGGTTCCAGGTTCGAAATCAAATCTTCGATGCGATCTCGCGCAACCGTCTTCGGAGTTCGACGTTGCAATCACAGTTTCTATATCATCGCTTGCAACACAGCTACTGGAGTTGTTGTGGGTAAACGCAGACAGTTCGTTCTGTTTCTTTTCGGTGCGCTCGCGCTCGCGGGTTTGTACGAAGCGGTGCGAAATCTTCCTGTGATGACGGGATGCTCGTTCTACGCCGAGTGCCCAAACGGCAACGCAGAATTCAACGCGGGCGCAGGCTGATCGACACCGAGAGCAACATGCAGAGCGCAGGTGGCAACTGGCTGCTGTATGACGGCGACTGTCCGTTCTGCAGTGCGTATGTGAGTTACGTGCGCCTGCGTGAAACGGCGGGGCCTATTCCTTTGCTCGATGCGCGCACGCATCCAGATCGCGTTGAGGAAGCAAGAAAATTGGGCTTCGATCTCGATATCGGCATGGTCCTCAAGCTCGATGGTCGGTATTACCACGCCGCCGACTGTGTGCATGCACTTGCGCTGCTCACCACTTCCTCAGGTCTTTTCAATCGACTCAATCGTGTGATGTTTCGCTCACCGGCAATCTCACGCGCGCTCTATCCGGTCATGCGTGGCGGTCGCAACCTTGCCTTGCGTCTTTTGGGTCGCAGACAGTTGCATGAGAATCCCGCTCGCGGCGCAGGCTGATTCAATTCACGTTCAGCTGTACCGCACGAACGGATTGCCACACCCGGGTGCTGGGCCGTAATAGACGATGGTTTCTCGAGTCGGTTCAGAGACGCGAAAAAAATTACTTCCCATCAGGAAACTGGTCAGCACCTGCCGCTCGGTCAAGTCCATTCCTTGTTCGACAGAACGAATCCGGCGCGTCAGCCACGATGCTTGCGAGGAAGCCGCGATGCCCATTCGGCGTCGAGTCGATTGCATCGGCAGCGATCGGAGAGTCTCCATCACGAAGCGCGTGAGCGATGCTTCATCGAACGTAATGCCTGGAAGGTTCGAGCGAATCACCTGTTCGATCCAGCGCGCACGATTGCGTTCTGAATAGCTCCACGACGCAGTAGCGCAGACCAATACTCCAGCGCCCGCGCCGATCAACATGCGCCGTCTCGACGTGGAAAACTTGTGCAGCGGTTTCATTGTCATTGACTTCAGGCCAGCAGATCGGCGCTACGCAGTGACAGTGCGGCGACGGTGAGGCTCGGGTTCGCGGCCGCACCCGACGGAAAAACGGAAGAACCAACAACCACCAGATTTCTCACTCGGTGATGAAGCTGTTTGGCATCCACTACAGAGTTGGCAGCTTCTCGTCCCATGCGCAGACTTCCCTGAACGTGGGACTCGGTCGCGCGGATTCCTCTGAACTCGATGCTCTCAACGGGTAGCGGCGATAACACTCGTGGCAGCGCCGCGCGTGATTGCTCGATGCCGCGTTGTGCATAACCGGAAATCGCTGCGTGCGAAATGTGCGGCATACCGTCACTTTCGATCGTCACTCGATTCGAATCCTGCGGCAGATCTTCCACGACCACGACGAGCGTCGCGAGCTGTCGCCAACGGCCGTATTCCTTGCGCAATCCATAAGGCCAGCGATTGTCGAAGTAGATCAGTGCGCTCGCGTGTTCAGAGCGAAACGCTCCGTCATACAAAGAATAATTCAGTGCCGTCGTCAGCGTTCCGCCATCAAGGCTGTCGAGTCCATCGAGCATGATTTCCATGCCATAGCCAATCTGCTCGTGAATACCGACGCCGGTGTAGGGGTGATCGATGCCAGAGCGCAGCAGGATGGCGGGACTGTGAATGGCATTCGCACCGAGCACCACGAGGTCAGCGCTCACTCGATGTTGCTGGCCCGCTGTCTCATAGAAAACTCCGGTACAAACATCGTTTGCCACATCAAGGTGCGTCACCTCGCAGCCAAGGCGAAATTCGACGTTCGGTCGTTCGCGCAGATCAACAAAGCCATTCTCAAAAGTAAACTTCGAATTGACCGGACAGAGGTTGCAGCGAGAGCTCGCGCAACATTTTGCGCGAGTGGAGGTAGCGATGCTTGCTCGCGCGCACGCGATCGGGAAGTGCGATTCGGGCTGTGCCTGCCGCATGACTTTGTCCACAGCCGTCATTGCGTGTGCAGGTTGGGGAAAGGGTTTTGATCGGGGCAGAACGGCCGACATTTCTGCGGCGCCTGCAACACACATGCGCTCTTCAGCCTGAACGTAATAGGGCTCGAGCTCCTCGTAACTCATCGGCCAGTCTTGTGCGACGCCGTAGCGCGATCGCATGCTGAAGTCGCTGGGGTGGAGCCGGGGTGTTTGCGCCATCCAGCAATTGGTGCCTCCGCCCTGGCCGATTGTGAAATTCCAGAGTTTGTGGCCTTTCGGCGTGCGGTACGTGTCTTGTGCGGCGACGCTTGAATTGCGCCCGTGTTCGATTTGCCAGGCATGAGAATGGAATTGACCGCGCTCGAGAATGAGCACGCGGGCTTCGGGCTGCTTGCGCAGAAAGCCATCGACAAAAAACAAAGATCCAAAACCCGATCCAATAACAATCAGATCGAATCGATCCGCAGCCATAGTTCCTCGTGAGCCACCGCAGAGACGAACTGTTGAAACATACACCAGTTCGAAACTTTTTCTTTGACGGCACTTGGCGACAAAGCGGCGGCACTCACCGATCAAGGATCAGCACGTTCCACGCTCTGTTACAACGAGGAACTTTCCTCACACGAGGAGCGTTGGCGTTTGCTCGTTCACTCCGTGTCCGGGCACGATTGCGACGCGCTCAACAATAGGCTAGAAGATCACTAACTAATTGAGAAAGGATTTGCCGGAGAGCAGGGCGATGCTCCCGGGGCAGGGATGATGCGATCGGCTTCGATCCGATATGAGGACGCAGGGCGGGCGGGGCTTTTATGTACGGCTACGTTTCGGTTGCAGATCTCTCGTGCGACATTCGCGCGCACTTGCATGAGATTCCGCCAGATGTCGACTTGATCGTTGGCATCCCTCGCAGCGGCATGATCCCCGCTTACATGATCGGCTTGTTCCTGAATCGGCTTGTCATAGACCTCGACAACTTCCTGGCGAATGGAAGAGCGGGTCACGGTCAAACCCGTCCGGTGCGCGCTCAGCTCGGCACGCCTTTCAATGCCAAACACATCCTGCTGGTCGATGACAGCCTGGCGACTGGGTTGTCGATGCGCAAATGTCTGGAGCGAATTCGCGAAGCACAGTTCGGCGGACGCATCACGACCTGTGCAGCGATTGTCGCGCCTTCGCGCCACTGGGACGTCGACGTGTTTTTTCGGGAGGTGCCATACCCACGCATTTTCGAGTGGAACGCATTTCATCATCCCGACATCGCCCACTCCTGTTTCGATCTGGACGGCATCCTTTGCCTTGATCCGACGAACGAGGAGAACGATGACGGCCCGTGTTACGAAAAATTTCTCGCATCCGCCCGCACGCTGTTCAGGCCAACGCAGCGCATCGGTCATATCGTCTCTGCACGATTGGAAAAGTATCGAGGTCAGACGGAAGCGTGGCTCGCGCAGGCTGGGATTCAGTATGGCGAATTGCATCTGATCGATCTGCCGAGTGCAGAGGAGCGAATCCGCCTCGGTGCGCATTCTGTCCACAAGGCCAAGGTCTACATCGATAGCGGCGCGAAACTGTTTTACGAAAGCGATCTGAAACAAGCGCAGGAGATTGCACAGATCTCAGGCAAACCTGTGCTCTGCACCGCCAACATGTCGATGCAGTTGCCCGGCGGAATGCATCTGGCCGCAACCATCCGCAACGCGAAATGGCGGCTGCGCGGCCGCCTCGGTCGGCTCAAAGGTTGGTTGCGTCATCAGATCAGGCCGCCTGTGTCATCCGCGATCGAGCCGTGAATCTTTTGAAGAGTCTGATACGTCTCACCGGGGCTTCGGTGCGAAAGACAGATTGGAGTCTCCGGGCGCGTCGGATGCCCGGAAGTTGCCCACCCGCGTGCGCGATGCCATCGCAGCTTCCACGGTAGGCGCGTCGAGAGCCCAGCGGTACACATCGCCATCCGAGGTGCTGTAGAAGGCCGCGTAACAACGAATGTGTCGATTCGCCTGTGCGCCGAGGACATCATCCGGCGACAACGCGTCCGACTCATAGATCCGCGGATGGGTGTGCCACTCACCGAGCACCTTGGCTCCCTTCGGGACCCGCGCAAGTGCAAACGCGGTATTCACAACGCACTTCATTTGACGGCGACATTCGAAGTCGTGCGTCACAGCACTATCGATCCGGCCATCCTTTCGATAGATGAAACCGAAGTACTCGTTTTGCGACGAACGCGGACCGTAGATCGCGAATTGCGCGCGAACGTGGATCAGCACTTCTTCTTCGAAGCATGCGCCTGACGTCGCATCGGCGGCTCGAGCTGCGAGACTGAGCGCCAACAGGATCCACGCCGGTCCGAGTACGCGGTAAGCATGGGCAGACATGTCGCACTCCCCGGTCGCTGGTAAGTCGTGTCAGATCCCGGTTCTCGGGAGCGGCGCCGTGGGAGTACAGTCGGCGTCGCGCGATTTTTATTCTTTGTGCAGAGATTCTTCGTTCTTTACGGGGATTAATTCTCGCTATGCGCAACGCCGCCGAGACGCGAATCTTCGAGTTCGGAGGATTCCACCTTGACGCTGCAACGCGGCAGCTCAGCGGTCCGGATGGCGTGATCGAAGTGCCGGCACGAGCGTTTGACGTGCTGCTCTACATGGTCGCCCATCGCGGTGAGTTGCTCGACAAATCCAGGCTGTTGAAAGCTGTGTGGCCGACGACGGCCGTCGAGGAAGGCAATCTCAGCCAGTGTATCTTCGCCCTGCGCCGAGCATTCGGAGACACAGCGACCGAGCCCCGCTTCATCGCTACTGTCTCAGGTCGCGGCTATCAATTCATTGCGCAGGTGCGCGAGTCATCTGCGGTCATCACTCCACCCGGAAGAGCGCGGCCCCGATTCATGGGGCGGTTCTACATGGGCATCGGCCTGGTGACGGTCGCGTTATTCGCTGTGTTCCGGTTCTGGCCCGCATCTACGGAATCCGAGCCGTCGACAGTGTCTTCCCCATTCGTGCCGGCCAGCCTCGCTGTGCTGCCGTTCACGGATTTGAGTTCGACCAAAGACATGGAATATTTCGCCGACGGTATCGCCCAAGAACTCATGAGCAGTTTGTCGAAGGTGCGCGGGCTTCACATCGTCAGCGGTCACTCATCGTTTGCATTTAAAGGAAAGACCGACGATGCGCGATCGATCGGCGAAAGGTTGCACGCGGAAACGATTCTCGAGGGAAGCATTCGAAAGGAAAGCGATCGCATCCGGATAACAGTGCAGCTGACTCGCACCAATGACGGCCTCAGTCTCTGGGCTGAAACGTACGATCGCCAGTTCGACGATGTACTCGACATCCAGGGTTCCATCGCAAGTGAAGTCGCTAAGGCGCTCGCACCTGTATTGCAGCGCGATTCCAACTCCGGGCAGATCCAATCTTCAGAGTCGACGCTCACGCACGATGCGCAGGCCTACCGGGCATACCTGCGCGGCGTGTATTTGCTTACTCGCTGGATCGACCGTGATCCGCAGTCGGCGCGCGTCGAGTTCCTGAGCGCCGTGGAACGGGATCCGCTGTTCGCCAGGGCTTACGCCATGTTGGCGCGTACCTATGAAGTGTCCGCGAATCTCAAAATCGGCGACGTTGCGCAGAACAAGTCACTCGCCTCCAGTGCGCTGAACAAGGCGTTGCAGCTCGACCCCTCGATTGGCGATTTGTGGTGGGTCAGGTTGATGTTCGTGGCAGGAGACGACGCCCCGATTGCAATTCGAGCGCGGGATCTCGAGCGGACGATCGCAGCAAACCCGACAGAGATCGAGCCTATGGTTTGGCTCGCGCACATTTATATTGTGCTGGCGAGGCGTGATGACGCCTTGCAGATGTTCGAGCGCGCCTACACCACGGATCCACTTTCACCGCTCGCCCTTTGGAAGAGCGCCTGGTTTGGGTATGCATTCAAAGGCAATCGTCAACGTTTTCTCGATCGCACTGACGAGTTGGATCGCTTGCTCCCGAACGATCCGAAACCGAACCAGATCCGTGCATGGCTGGCTGCCAACGAGGGCCGCGCACTCGACTGGGACCGGCTCGAAGCCCGCGCGATCGAGGTCGATCCTACAAACCAGGCAAACCACTGCTACCTGTCCGCTGACTACCAATACTTGGGCGGTGTGTACGACGCTGCGATGTACCACGCTCAGGTGTGCTCGAAACTGGATCCTAAGAGCGTGTTGGGGTTGGCTCGCACCGCGAGCATCCTGTTGTCTGCTGGCGATGTCGCGGCCGCGCGCGCGGCAGTAAGAGATGCTCTGGCGCTAAAACCTGACGACGTCTCCGCACAGCTTGTCCAAGGCGAGCTTCAATACTTCACTGGCGATTGTGCCGGCGCAGTACGCACGATCGCACAGGCACAGCCTGCCTTTAGCAAACCAGAGGGCGTTCTCGATCTGTGGCACAACGGCGGCGTCGAGACTTACATCTGGTGTCTGCGCCAGCAAGGAAACACGGCCCGCGCCGCCGAGCTGAGCCGGGTCTGGTACGCACAATCAGGGCCGGTCACCGCCGGACTTGGTGAGAGTGCGTTTGCGCGAATGGCCGCGGCGACCGGCGACCGGAATGCGTTGGTTGCTCAATTGCGCGCTCTGTCCAAGACCAAGTCCATGGACTTCACGTTCGTGCGGCACGAGCCAATGATCCGGCCCTACCTTCGTGACCCCGAGGTCGTCGCGGTGCTCGACCAGCTTGAGGAGCGTCGCGCGCAATGGCGCAAGCTGCTGCCAAAATCCTCTATGCGCGTACCGATTCCGGGTATTAACACGGCCGAGATAGCAGCGACGTCTGGCCGGCGCGAAAGTCAGCCAGTCAGCGTTCACTGAAGAAAGAATTACCCGGTTCAACGGGTTCAGCCTTGCTACTTGCGCTCCAGCCCTTTCTCACCTCTTCATAAATCGATTGATGTCCTGCAACCCTTCCACATACGTGAAGGTCTTGCGTTCTTTGATTTCTTGAGCGGCCGCAATCAGGCCGCTCATCGCAGCGCGATAGAGTGAAGTCGCGAGGCTGATGCGCTTCACGCCGGCATCTTGCAGCTCCGCGACGCTGAAGGATGTACCTGGTACTCCGATCATGAAGTTCACCGGCTTCGACACCGACCTACAAACGGTTCGAACTGCATCGAGGCTTGGCAACAAAGGCGCGAACAGAACATCCGCGCCCGCCTTCTCGTAAGCCTGCAAGCGCTGAATCGTGTCGTCGAGATCGGGATTGCCGCGCAGAAAGTTTTCGCAGCGTGCAGTGAGCATGAATGGAAACGATAACGCTCGTGCCGCTGATACTGCGGCTGCGACGCGTTCTGTTGCGAGCCCGAGATCGTAAATCGGCTGTTCCTTGCGGCCAGTCGCGTCTTCGATTGAACCACCCACCAATCCGGCTTCTGCAGCGAGCCTGATGGTGGCGGCCGCGTCCTCGGGTGAATCACCGAATCCTTTCTCGAGATCGCCGGAGAGCGGCAGATCCGTCGCGCCCGCCATCGAACGTATCTGCATCAACGCTTCTTCCCGCGTGACTCCGCCATCGAGACGTCCGAGCGTATTGGCAGAAGCACCGCTCGAGGTCGCCAGGGCATCAAAACCAAGGCCAGCCATGATTCTGGCTGAGCCTGCGTCCCACACGTTCGCAATGACGAATGCGTCGGCGCGCTGATGAAGTGCCTTGAAGTGCTCGGCCCGTTCCTGCTG
The DNA here is from genome assembly GCA_045810085.1 of Povalibacter sp. Classification (GTDB taxonomy): domain Bacteria; phylum Pseudomonadota; class Gammaproteobacteria; order Steroidobacterales; family Steroidobacteraceae; genus Steroidobacter. The sequence continues at coordinate 12,944 of JBJMWN010000135.1, forward strand.
CGATTTCATAGCGATCTCCTGGACAGTGCGTATGCGATATGAAACCGCGACCTGTCGTGATCGCGCTATCGAAATCTTTCGTTCATGAGTTGCGGCTCAAAGATGGCGAGTTTCGGCGGGGGTATTCAGCCATGCGTTGTGCCGTCCGTCGAAGTAGCGCAGGGGAGCCTCGATCAATTCTTCCGGCGTCGCGTTGTCCAGCGCTGCAAGGTTGATCGAATAGAAGTGACCGCCAATCTCTTCCACATAGCCACGAGCGAAGGTGCGAATGCCGCAGTGCTTGCAGAACGTGTGATGAACGTTGTGCGAACCGAAAGTGTAATCAGACAGCTCGCTCTCACCGGAGAGCAAACGGAACGCGTCTGGTTTGACGCTGGTGCTCCAATTGCGCTGCTTGCTACAGATCGAGCAATTACACTTGCCCGTGCCCGCGCTCAGATCGATATCTGCTTCGAAGCGGACTTTGCCGCAGTGGCAGCTGCCGACGTATGTCTTGAGCATGACGCAACCTCCTCGCATTGAGATTCAACCCTTGTATCAGTCAACGCAGACAACCCAAGTCTACTTTCCCCGCGAAATCTTGCGATGCCGCTGATCGCTCTCCTGGCGGTGTTGCTCGCTGCAGCAACTCATGCGACATGGAACCTGTATGCGAAACGCGCCGCGGGATCGCGTCATTTCGTGTGGCTGTTCTCAGCAGCGTCGGCCGTCTTGTATTCGCCGATCATTGCCTGGATCCTGATTACGCAACGACCGCAGTTTGAGTTCATTCATTGGGTTGCACTGGTCGCGACGGCCTTTTTGCATCTCGGCTATTCGCTCATGTTGCAGGCTGGTTATCGCGCCTCCGACCTCTCATTGGTGTACCCGCTCGCCCGAGGCTCTGGTCCGCTGCTGTCGTTTTTTGCAGCAGTGCTGTTGCTCGGTGAACCGCTGACCTGGCTGGGCGTGTTGGGCGTGCTCCTGGTCGTCTCTGGAATCCTGCTCGTTTCAGGACTGCTGAGCGAGCATCACAAGGCACCGCGCTCGGGAATCGTATTTGGTCTCGGGACCGGCGCATTCATCGCTGCCTATACGATCAACGATGGCTGGGCGGTGAAGGTGCTGCTCATCTCACCGTTTCTGATCGAGTATGTTGGCAACCTTTTCCGACTGACCGTGCTCGGACCGCGCGCTTACCTGGATCGATCACGTGTGCGCGAAGAGATTCGCGAGTATTGGAAGCCGGTGCTGGTCGTCAGCGTGTTAGGCCCGATCGGCTACGTGCTGGTGC